>CACXUB010000015.1 GCA_902770735.1 uncultured Bacteroidota bacterium
CAGTCAACTTTCATGGCTATAGGGCTTTGAGCATGTTGTCAAGCTCCACCTGCGGGTGGACGTCGCTCTTGTCCTGCCTGTAGGAGGCGTGGGCGAAGATGCCCTCGCCGCCCATGAGGGCGCGGGTGGTGACGTTCCAGATGTCGCTCTTGTAGTTGGGAGATATGTGGTGGGTGTCCATGAGGTGGCGGAGCAGATCCTTGAGGGTTTCCAGCTGCACCGTGGTGTACCGCTCGTAGTACTGGAAGCCCCGGTACTTTTGGTTGGAGCAGTACTCGTAGATGTTCGGCACGGCCTTGCACTTGAGGTTGGGGACAATCTTGCCGTCCTTCCTTGTTACGGGGTAGAACTTCCCGTCAGTGTGCTGTACCAGCGCGCCCCAGCTGTCCAGCTCAATGCCGATGGAGTGGGGGTCGAGCTTGCGGTAGTTGAGGCCGAACTTGGCGAAGTGGTGGGTGGTGAGGCCGAGATGGTACGCCCAGTACTTATCATCGAAGCATCGGTGCAGATGCCCCTCGCGGCTGATAACATAGGCGGTGGCCACCCGCTCCGTGGTGTGCAGCCACCACGACATGTCCCCGTTCACGCTGTCGCCGGAGACGGTGTGGTGCAGCACTATCTGTTTCTTCTCGGTCGCTTCCCGTATGTACTGGCTCTCGGGAAAGTTCCAGTCCTTGTATATTTTGATCATTGCTCCTTGGTTTTGGTGGTTTTGGTGCGCCGTTCAAGCCGTCTTTCGAGGGCGGCGTTCCTCTCTATGATGTCGAGCAGGGCTTCCAGAATGCGGTAGTCGGTCAGCTGGCCCGTCACCACGTGATATACCTTGCTGACGCTGCAGCCGAACTCGTCGGCCAGCACCCGCCCGTAACCGTGCGGCAGGAACCGCCGCAGCTCCTTACTGATTGCCTTTCTTGCTCTCATGCTTCTCTATAATATATTGTGTGAGTAATACGGTGAAGGCCGTAAGCCTCGCCGCCGCCACTACCAGCAGCGGGGCGAGAGCGAACAGCCATCCTTTGGTCAGCCAGCCAAAGGCCTTGAGGATGACCAGGTAGCAGGTGAGCAGAAGCAGCTGGTTATTCAGTTGCTTGATGGTTTTTTCCATTCTTCTCATTTCTTTTGGATTCCTTTCTTGGATTTGTTCTTTTTGACGACTTCCGCCATACTGACTCTTTCAAAGAAGTTCTTTTCTTGAAAATCCGGTGCATGCTCTCTGACGATTGTAAGAAGATTCGGATTCACGATTTGCCCTTGCGGAACATTGTTTGCAAGGTAGGAATCGATAGTTCTCATGTCTTTTACGCCAAAAAAGATCAACATTTTTGCTTTCGATTCGGGCCGTTTTAATACCCTCATTGCCTGTTCAGAAACCACTAAAAATTTTTTTCTCATACTTCTGGATTATTGGATGTTAAATCCAAAAAACTATGTATTTTTGCAGCAAATTTTTGTAGCAAAATTTTGTAGCATAAATTTGCTACAAAAAAATGTTGTAACTTGCTGGGTGCAAGATACTTATTTTTCAAATACAGCAACATCCGGCATAAAAAAATTTGCGTTCTTTGAGAAACTACAAAAAAATGCACCGCTTTTTCCATTTTGGGAACGGCGCATTAAATATGCTGATAACTGATTGAAAATCAGTTATTTTTATTGTTTTGTTTCGGGACAGAATCGGGACAAAACTATGATAAAATGATTAAAAGTAAAAAATATAAAATTCTAACAATCAAGTTATTAGAATTTTTAAATTGACATTTTAGGGAGGGCGATATAACCGCGAGTTCGAATCTCGCTCTCTCCGCTCCCAGAAGAGACGTTGCGCACAACGTCTCTTCATGTTTTTAAACATGAACCATGACAGCCTGCGCGGGACAATCGAAAAAATTGTACCTTTGCGTCCAAAATCTAAGCTATGAAGAAATCCGACTTTATCGTGATCGCCGTCATTGTCCTCTGCCTGCTGCCGTTTTTCCTGTTCGACAGCGTGTATGACGCTTATTGCGCCGCCAACCAGCGTTTCCCGCTCTGGATGGCCTTCCTGAAATTCGGCATCCTGGCCACCTTCGGTGAGATGCTCGGCAGCCGCGTGAAGACCGGCGCCTACTACCACAAAGGCTTCGGCCTCGCCCCGAAATTCGTCGTGTGGGGACTCCTCGGCATGTGGATTGCCCTGGCCATGAACGTCTTCCGTCTCGGCGTGCCGGCCTTCATGGAACGCTACGCGGCCTTCGGCGGCATCTCCGCAGCCATGTCCGGTCCAATGTCGTGGCTGAAACTCCTCGGTGCTTTCTGCGTCAGCGTGATGATGAACACCGCCTTCGCGCCCGTCTTCATGACCGTCCACAAAATCTCCGACATGCACATCGCGGAGCACGGCGGCGCCTTCTCGGCCCTCTTCAAGCCCATCGCCATAAAACGCCACATCTGCGAGATGGACTGGGGCGTGCAGTGGGGCTTCGTCTTCAAGAAGACCATCCCGCTGTTCTGGATTCCCGCCCACACGCTCACTTTCTGCCTGCCGCAAGACCTCCAGGTGCTCTTCGCCGCCTTCTGCAGCGTCATCCTCGGACTCTTCCTCGCCATCGCCGCGATGAAAGGCAAATAGCCAACAGCTAACAGCCAACAGCTAATACAAATCAATCCACTCGTACGGGTTTCCCATATACTGCAGGAACCGTTCGAAATCCGCACGCGCCACCATGAGCGAGGCGGTGTTGATGCACGGGTGGAAGCTCACGCGCTCCGCCTGCTGCAGCTGACGGTCAAGGAACACGTGCACGTGGTGTTCCGTGTCGTTGATGAGCCCGAACGGGGTCACCGAGCCGGGCGTCACACCCAAATACTTCATCAGCCGCGGTTCCGAGGCGAAACTCAGCTTGCCCTGGTGCAGCTGTTTCTCGATGTCGTGGATGTTCATGTCCTGGTCGCAGTCGAGGCAGACCAGATAGTGCTGGTTGCCCTTGTGGTTGCGGAAGAAGAGGTTCTTGCAATGCTTCGCGTCGTGCCCGGCCCAGTATTGCTTGGCAATCTCGATGGTCGGCGCGGGCGGGTGCTCCAGATATTCGTAAGGGATGTGCAATTCGTCCAACAGTTGGTATAATCTCGGGTCTCCGTTCATGATGTTTGGGATTTGGCGGCAAAAGTACATTTTTTTAGGGTTAGTGGTTATGGGTTAGTGCAATCGCGGAGACAACGGACCGACCTCGCCCAGACACTCGTTGACCAGTATATGGCGTCTTCGACGGTGTCGTCGAAATAGACAAAATCCAACATGTAACCTCTGGGGTAGTCGTCGGGGACGAAGATGATGCTGGATGTCCAGAAGAGCGCTTCCGTTCCCGGCGGGATGACGGCATTCCCTAATCCAGCAGGTTTCATGGAGAAACCGGTGGCATTGTTGGATGACAGTTCGTTCCCGATCGTGCAGGATTCGTTGAAATAGCTCCACAAACCGTCAAAGGCCAATGCCTTGGCAATCTTGTTCGGATTCCCGTTGCAATGATAAGCCGGGTTGCCGCTGACGTACGAAAAAAGATTCTGCCACTCCTGAAGACTGGGCAGATGCCAACCATCGGGACAGACACCTTGAATCAAAACATGCAGACTATCAGGCAGGTATTCACAATTCACAGCCGCAGGAAGATTGTACAGCCGCCCGTAAACGTTGGTGTCGCCACTGGTCCAATAACTCGGGGTGACGAAATTGTTGGCCACCTGGGTTTGGAGGAGAATTTCCGTCCCGTCAGCAAAGTGCCTGGTCTTCAGATTCTCCCGCATCCAACATTGTGGGCCAAGTTGCACGGTTTCATAAACATTTCCGTCATAGTCGGTTACAGAGGGAGGACAGGCGGGCCCGGAAGCCAATACAAAGGTTTTGTCCGCACCATACGCGACACCAGCCTCATTCACGGCGTATGCCCTGTAGTGATAGGTGATATCCGGTGAAAGGCCGGTGAGCGTGTCACGAAATACCCCTACATAGGGTGATCCCGAAGTGTGCGGGTCGTTGAGAGTGGGATTCGGCGAAGTACTCCAACAGAATCCTCTTGCACTGAGTGTCGCATTGCCGGAATCCGTGACCTCGCCGACGCAAACCGCAGTGTTACTGCCTTTTACACTGACGCCTATGGTGTTCACCCCGGGAAACGCCAGCGCGGCAGGTTGGAGGTCGTATTCATAACCGACGATGACGGAATCGTCCCGAAACCTCAACTCACACTCCGCCAGGTAGCCGTTCTCGATCGTATAAGGGTTCCCGTTGATAAGGGTAATGGTCCACACCCCGTTCAAGGGACAGCCTACCAGATTGCTGAATGACACGTGCGGATGATAGACTTGGGTCATATTGGCTACATGGGTGGAATCCACATACTGTGAAGTAATGGAACTATAAGGGTTGTTGCTGGTTATGAGGTTGTTATAGTCCGTCACATAACCGTTTCCGCCAGCATATTGGTAGCCTTGGGTGGTGTTGTCAGACCAGCAGTAGTTCCAGCACATCCCGATAATGTTGGAATCCGGGTCGCAAAAGTTGCCGTAGCTATCCGGACGGGACCAGCCGAAATGGGGGTCTGACCCGCCCATTATCGGCCATCCTTGTTCGGATGTGGGAATCTGAGAATAGCAACCGCTGTTGCTCTGGTACTTGGTCTTGAGGATGCTTGCGCTCAGTCCGTTCGGGCAAGTCAGATTTATCCAAAGGTCGCTCACATCACTTTGTTCCATCTTCAACCGGACAAAATAGATGTCTTCGGCGCCCTGCACGAAATCGCCATTCGGAAATCCCGTCACCAAGAAAGATTTGGAGACACCGCATCCGCCATTGCACTCCACCCCGATGGGTATGAACAGCGCGGAGGTGTCAACATAGCTGTTTTCGTGGTACTTCGGCTTCCAAAGGTGAAAGTTCAGCACGATATCCTCATTCAAATTGTACTGAAACTGACGAATCGAATCGCTACACACAAACACGCTGCTGTCTATCAACACATACCCCACATACAGCATGTCGTCGCCTGGCTCGAAAGGAAAATCCGGATCTGACATCTGCGCTTTCAGGGAGACAGCGTGCGGGACATCGGCACTGACGTGACGGATGCCTGAAAGAGAACCGCCAGTATTCACCATCTTGATGCTTGCCTTGTCGCGACTCGTCGCGACGGTGAGCAGATACGTCTGCGGCTTCTGGAGCATGACACAGAAAGTGTGCGAACCGGGTGACAACTTTTGCGAGAAATGGGCAATCTGGCGGCCAGACAGCTCATAAACCACAACATTCACCTGATCCTCGTAAGGAAGATTCAGGGTAAACTCCGTAATCCCGTTGAAAGGATTCGGGACATTTTGATACAAGTGGAAAGATTTGTCAAGGTCATACGAGTGGACACCCACCTCCGATGTGACCCAAATGGTGTCTGGGAAATAGAGTTGTTGTGTCCATCCTCGGGTCAGGTTCTGCAACGTCACATGATGCAGTTGGGTATATTGCCCCAGATTGTCCTGTGCGGTAAAGCGGATGACGGATTGCGCCGACAACCCTGTCACCAGTGCCACCAGAACCACGAATAAGGAGACGATGTTTTTCATAATCATACAAAGGGCCTCTGTTGTTTGTCATTTTCGCGCCACACCCCCAGATCCTGCGAGGTCCGTTAAACAGGATCTGAAATTGATGCTGCAAAATTAGCAACTTTATCTACAGTTATAACACGAAAAAGCCAAAAGGTTGCACCTTTTGATGAAAAAAAAACTAATAATACACCCCCAGCTGTTCGGCGGAATCCCAATCAATGGTCGGGTATTCGCAAAAACCGTTGGAAGAACGTGGGTTACGGAGTATCGCATCTGTGGCGTCGATGTCCCAAAGAGTACCGTCGTCCGAATAGGCGACGAGCATGTCCTCACTTCCATTGCGCAAGAACAGCCATCCGTCGCTTTTTTTCTTAAAGAGATCGGGCCGGCACCAACTATAGACGGTTGCCATATCAAGAAAACATATCAGATTGTCCATCAGTTCATAAAAAGGCTTTCGGGAGATACCGCAGGGGAACGTGACGGCATAGCGGTTCTCGCCGGCCATCCACAACAGGGGCAGGTCGTCGCATAGCGTGTTGCACTCCACCTCCACATAATCGAAAAGGATTGCTTCCAATTGCTCAAGATTTGTTACGTTTTCCATGACAATGAGCGTTTCCGTATCAATCGGGTTCTTCAGCCGTTCTTCCCGTAGCGCAGCCTCTTCGTTTGGTTTCTCCGCTTTCGGGTCGTAGGTCATCTTCGCAACGGTTTCCCAGCCTTTTTTCTTGGCGATTCGGTGCAGATCTGATTTGAGAGCGAAATAAGTCCACCAAATGAGAAACAGGAAAAAGAGAACAGCCCTGCCGATGTTGTGGTTTTTGAAAAGGGAAAACGACATGGCAACGACAACCGCCGCTACGATGATGGCGTAAAAAAAGTAATCAAGACGCCGTTGTGCCTTTTCCTGCGCCTCGAACGGCTGTTTCATCAGCCATCGACGTTGGTCGTAATGCTTTTTCCTGTGGAGGGGCATTGGGATTATTTTGGCGGCAAAGGTAAAAAATTTCCGCATCTTTCCGCATTTCCGCAAATGTTTCCGTAATAAAATCACCGTCTCCCCCAATTATCCCTGTCCAGATTCCGGAAATTGATGGCCTCGCTGAGGTGACCAATCTCGATGTTCGAGCTGCCGTCGAGGTCCGCGATGGTGCGGGCCACCTTGAGGATGCGGTCGTAGGCGCGGGCGGAGAGGCCGAGGCGGTCCATCGCCTGCTTCAGGATCAGCTGCCCCGCCTCGTCAATACGGCAATATTCCCGCACCATCCTGCTGCTCATCTGCGCGTTCGCGAACACACCCTGACACCCCTCGAACCGCCGCTTTTGGATTTCCCGCGCTGCCACCACCCGCTTGCGGATTTCCGCACTGCGCTCCGACGGCTTGTCGGACGCTAACTCCTCATGGCTGACTGGGACGACCTCAACATGGAGGTCGATTCTATCCATTAAAGGTCCCGAAATCTTACTCAAATAGTTCTGAACCTCAAAGGGTTTGCAGGTGCAGGCGATGGTCGGGTGGTTGTAGTTTCCGCACGGACAAGGGTTCATGGCAGCGATGAACATAAACGACGCCGGAAACTCGACAGAATACTTCGACCGCGAGATGGTGACCCGTCGTTCCTCCAACGGCTGCCGCATCACCTCCAAAACCTGCCGCTTGAATTCGGGCAATTCGTCAAGAAAGAGCACGCCATTATGCGCGAGCGAAATCTCGCCCGGCTGCGGGTGCGTGCCGCCACCCACGAGCGCGACATCGCTGATGGTGTGGTGCGGCGAACGGAACGGCCGAGTGGCGATGATGGAGGCGTAACGGCTCATCTTGCCCGCCACGGAATGGATTTTGGTAGTCTCTAACGCCTCTTCCAGACACAAGGGTGGCAAAATCGAAGGCAACCGCTTGGCCAACATGGTTTTACCGGAGCCCGGGGGACCGATCAAAATCACGTTATGGGAGCCTGCCGCCGCAATCTCCATCGCCCGCTTGATGTTCTCCTGCCCTTTCACGTCCGAGAAGTCGTACTCGTAGTGGTTCAGACTGTCGTTGAAGGCGCTGGCCACGTCAATGCGCGTGGGTTCGATGGGCGTGCCCTTGTCGAAAAAGTCAATGACCTGCTTGATGTTGGATGCCCCCATAACATCGATGCCCTGCACGATGGCGGCTTCCCTGGCGTTCTGGATGGGCAGAATCACCCCCTTCTTCTTCCGCTTTCGCGCCTCCAGGGCAATGGGCAGCGCCCCGCGGATCGGCTGAAGGCTGCCGTCCAGCGACAATTCCCCGAGGATGAAATAGTCCTCCAGCTCCGCCGCCCCGGCAATCTGCTCCGACGCCGCCAAAATGCCGATGGCCAGCGTCAAGTCGTACGCCGAGCCCTCCTTGCGGATATCCGCCGGCGCCATGTTCACCACGATCTTGCGACCCGGGATTTTGTAGTTATAGACGTTCAGCGCGGTCTCGATCCGCTGCTGACTCTCCTTCACCGCGCTGTCGGGCAGGCCGACCAGAAAGAAGCCGATGCCATTATCGACATTAACCTCCACCATGATGGGAATCGCGGCAACCCCCATCAAGGCACAATTGTTCGTTCGTATCAACATATCTGCACTTTTTTGAATTCATGGAAAAACACTTCGTTTTCCTTTAACTCTACTATTTTGTCAAAATGGTAAAAGGATTATATGATTATCACATACCCCTCATTCTTAATTCTTAATTCTTAATTCTTAATTCATAATTCTTAATTCTCAATTGAACATCACGCGCACACCGGCTCGGAATACAGCAAAGCACAGCGGTCTATAATGGCATTGGCGTATTCGAATCCGGTGTCGCACGTCTTTTTCCCTTTACTCCCGTCGTAACCCATAGTAAGGTGCATATAATCATATCCTGCCACAATGGCAGCCAGTAGCTTTCGGTCGCGTTTGCCAGCTGCCTCCTTGTACTTTTCAACTGACGGACGGCCTTTACCCTTACGAACATCAAGTACCGCATCTAACGCAATCAGGCACCCTTTCCATAAGGTGTCCCCAGCTATCTTGATGTACTTGCTGTCCGTGTAGATTTTAAGTTCAGGGTCAAGATTTGCCTTCTTGATGATTTCTTCCGCGTTGGCCACATATCTCCGTGCCTCTTCAATGGGATTTGCTTTTTCCATAAATTAATTTTTTCACGCAGCAAAGATACAACAAAAACAATCGTTTGTCAAGTCTTTTTTCAAAAAAAATCAATATTGAAAATCAACACCTTACAATTTTAGATGCTTAAAATTAACAATTATTAGTTAATTTTAATTTTAGATTTCGCAAGTTTTTGTGATTTATGCATCCTTTTCGGAGACTCACCGGTTTTGCATCACCGAGCCCTGCCAGCCACCTCTTCTCTCCAACTCCTCCTCGATCTTGCGGACTAGTGCATCGTGGCGGAGCAGATTCCAGCGCGAAACGGACAAAAAACGCGGCGGTGCCTCTGCCGAGAAACGCTCCACGACGATTTCCGCAGAGAGATTTTCAAGATAATCGCAGATGAAAGCGACATACTCCTCCACCGTCAGCGTATGAAAACGTTCGGGGCTCGTGGCAAATTCCACTTCCATCGGTGTCCCCTTGAATATCTGCAACTGGTGGAACTTCACGAACTGCGGCCGCAACTCGTTGAGCATCTTCACGTCCGAAAGCCATTGCTCCGATTTTTCGCCCGGCAAACCGAAAATCAGGTGGGCACACACAGGAATGTTTCGCTCCTTCAATCGATGGAAAGCCTCGAACGCGCATTCCACCGTATGTCCCCGATGAATATGCTCAAGTGTCTCATTATGAAAACTTTCCACCCCAACCTCAACACAAAGTTCTGTCCGATTCTTCAGTTTCGAGAAATAGTCCAGCACCGACTCGGACAGACAGTCGGGACGGGTGGACACGATAATCCCCTTGACTTCAGACACCGTCAATGCCGCCTCGAATTTCTCGCATAACACCCGCAAAGGCGCAAAGGTGTTTGTATAAGATTGAAAATAAGCAAAATAGCCATTATTGCATGGGTAACGCTTCTCAAAAAAACGCTTTCCATTTTCCAGTTGCGATACAACACTCTCATTGTCTGAAAGATAAGACGGAGAGAAAGCGGCATTGGCACAATAAGTGCACCCGCCTTCCGTACGGCTCACACGATTCGGACAGGAAAAACCGGCATCTACGGGCAACCGCTGTATTCGACCGCCGTAATGTGCCTTGCAAAACCGACTGTAAGAATTGAATCGACGCTCGTCACCCCAGGGAAACATCACTACATATCTTTATATAAAAGATTGTCGCCAAACGGATCCAACAGATGAATTGTCTTCTTATCAGGATTAACTAAAAACATAAACTCCTGATTTTCACTGTCTTTGTTGTAATTCCCGGTCACCATGAAAAGCAGGACGCCATCTGTCTGAAGGTCTCCGTTGTCAATCAGGTCCTCCATATCCGCCCTGATGCGACGCGTTTCACCGAGATAAAGCCCGATAACATTGCGGTGCGATGAGTCTGTCTCGTCCCAATACATCTGCTCGTACGCCGCCTCCATATTGCCCAACAGTTCCGAGGTAAGCTTGGCATAGCCATATTCCGTCAATGTATCGACACTGACGATGGTAAGATCCTGATAATCTTTTATTTCCTCCCCTTTGAGATAATCCTCCGCAAGTGCCTTCATCTGCCGGTTCAGTTTTTTCTGTTCCATCTTCTGACAACCTGCAAGACAAAACATCACCAAGAGGAGAAAGAAAACGTTCTTATATTTCATTTTTTTACCAACTCACTAATCACTATTCACTAATCACTATTCACTAATCACTATTCACTAAAACACAAATCCAATCCCCTTGATTCCCAGCACCTGATTGGAATAAGGATGCACAGTTTGGAGAGAACCTGCCTGGTACATGTTGACGACACCGAAATCGTGGATTTTGTCGTTGGAGTGCGTAAGCGAAACCTGGACGGGTTTTGTGTCGCGAGTGATATAACTGTACTCCGGATAGTTGAATTCGGCAATTCTGACAATATTTTCTTTGTATATCCTGTTGAAAATCAAATTGTAAGCATCAGCTTCCGTTCCTTCTTCCTGGTTAAACCCTTTGGTGGAATTGAAATAGAACGCCGTGGTCGGGGTGGGGTTCTCTGGAGTGACATAGAATACGTAAACCATTGTATCAGAAATAGACACACCGGTAAACAAACTCATATAGTTGTTTTCCCATTTCTTCAACTCGGAGAGCATGGTTTGTATCGCCTCGCCTGAGTAAGGGGTTTCCTGTTCGCCGGCAGCCAGCGAATACTGGTCTTTACGGCTCTTCATGATGGCATCAGCGGCTTCGCGGGCTTTGCTTTCGAAACTCTTGGAGACTGTTTTGGTGTGGCTGGCAGGCACTTGCGTCACCACGCCGTCAATGATTTTGGTATCAACAAACGCCTCCGACTTCTGGGTATAGGAGATGTCGGCATAGTTCATGAAAAAATCGGGCAGAGAGGCAGAATGGGTCGTGTAGGCGGTGAGCGGTGTCACGACAGCCGCACCAGACATGCTCTCCTCCTGCCACAACTTGGCCAGATCCGTGTTGGAGGTGTAAGCCACATAGACTTTCGAATCATCAGGTGCCGTAACCGGCTCAACACTGACGGAATTGAGCGTGTAATAGGTGCGATTCTGCTGGATGATGTTCGTGAGCCCGAGCAAACTCTCGGCATAGTCGGCGAAATGGCCGCGGACCTCTTGCACTTTCGACACGGAGACCGTCATCTTGAAGGTGGTCGTCGGCAGCGCGTATTGCACCCTACCCACGTACTTCACCCCCTTCTTCGGAAGGTCACCCAACGGATACACCTGCACCTGCGCAAAAGAAGAAAAGGATAACACACAGATCATCAACAATATACTGATTTTTTTCATTGACTTTTATTTTTGGTTTTTTGATTTGGCTGTTGGCTGTTGGCTATTGGCTATTAGCTATTAGCTGTTGGCTGTTGGCTATTAGTATAAACGTAAAAACAGCGTTGATATTACAAATCATTCATAATTCATAATTCATCATTCATAATTCATAACTGTCAATCCCGTCTGCTGCCCAGGAAAATGGACAAGTAGTACAACAGCGTGGCCAGCGAGGAGAGGGCGGCGATGAGGTAGGTGCGGGCGGCCCACTTGAGGGCGTCCTTGGCCATGGCCGTCTCGTTGCCGGTCGTGATGGCGTTGCTGTCCAGCCATTCCACGGCGCGTTCGGAGGCGTTGTACTCTACCGGCAGGGTGATGATGGAGAAAAGAGTGGTGAGGGCGAAGAAGCCAATACCGACGAGCAGCACCCATCTGCCTATACCCAACATATTGAGGCTCATCAAGATAATACCGGCAAGCAGCACCCATTGCGACAGCTGCGACCCGATTTGTGTAGCGGGTACCAACTTGGAGCGCATCGTCAGCCATTGGTAGGCGGTGGCGTGCTGCACCGCGTGACCGCACTCGTGCGCGGCGACGGCGGCGGAGGCGATGTTGCGGCCCTCAAACACACCCTGACTCAAATTCACCGTCTTTTTCGTCGGATCGTAATGGTCGGTGAGGAATCCGCCCGTGCAGGTCACCTGCACATCGTAAATCCCGTTGTCTCTCAACATCTTCTCGGCCACTTCCTTGCCGGAAAGCCCACTGCTGAGCGGGGTTTTGGAATATTTCTCAATACGCGAGGTCAGTGTTCTCTGCACAATGAAACTCGCAGCCATCAATACAACAAAAATAAGTAAGTATCCCATTTTTTTTCGATTTTTATGAAAGCGCAAAAGTACAAAAAATTTGACTTAGACTGTGACTATGACTTAAACTTAGACTAATGACTTAGACTTAGACTAATGACTTAGACTTAGACTAATGACTTAGACTTAGACTAATGACTTAGACTTAGACTAGGACAAGGTCTATGTCATTGTTAATAGTTTAAGTCATTGTTATCGGCGTCGAACGTTTCTTCCACGCGGTGGGCCGATTTCTCGATTTCTTCGCCGTAGCCGGTGAGGGCGGAGAAGGGCGCGAACTGCGCGGCCCGGGCCTGCAGAGACATGCGCGGGTGCCGCGGCGAGACGTGATGCGGCAAGTTGATGATATCGTCGTACTCTGTATTCATGCCTTATGTCCTCCTATCTGTCGGTTGCGTTCCCTCGCGGTGGCCCCTTCCTCGAAATTCAACCCTTTGAGGATGGCGTTTTTGCCGAACCGCTTCTTGATGGCCAACTGCGCCTCCTGCAGCCGGCGCTCCTTCTCCAATGCCGCGTCTTCCTCCTTTTTCTTCCGCTCCGCCGCCTCATAGTCGGTGAAAAGGTCCAGCTGGGTCTCTCCTCGCTTTTCCGCAAACTCCTCGCGTACCACATTGTTGACCGTGATGTTGAGGTAGCGGACCAGCAAATCCGGATTGATGATGCGGTCGAAAAGCTGTGCCGTATGCTCGAGAATCTGCCGCGACGACGAGGTGGGGTTGTCAAATCGGACGCTGCCGTGGGCACCCTTGGGCACCGTCCGCCCGTAGTGGTCCATCGCCACCGGCCCGTCGTATTTGTCGCGGATGGCCGGATTGGTCATATTCTCCGCATCGTAACCCACATTCAGCACAATCTGGTCGGTGACGAGCCGCTTGTCCACCAACTTGAGCGACATGGCATCGGCCATCTCCAACATGACCACGCGGGCTTTTTTCACCGGATAAGGCGTACTCAGCACCTGTCCGTTGCTGAAGGAGTTGCTCTCGGGACGGTAGGCTTTCACCAAGTCGATGGTGCAGGGTTCCCAACCCCAAGCGTGGTCGATGAGCAGCTCGGCATTGACCCCGAAAAGACGATAGAGCAGTTCTTCGTTCTGCACGGAGCAACGCGCGATCTTGCCCATGGTATCGATGCCGTACTGGGCCAACCGCTGGGCGATGCCGCGCCCCACACGCCAGAAGTCGGTGAGCGGCTTATGATCCCAAAGCTGCCGCCGGTAGCTCATTTCGTCCAACTCGGCAATGCGCACGCCGTCGCGGTCAGCGGGCTGTTTCTTCGCCATGATGTCCATGGCCACCTTGCAGAGATACATGTTGGTGCCGATGCCCGCGGTGGCGGTGATGCCGGTCTGCTTCAGCACATCGCGGATCATCGTCATCGCCAGCTCGTGCGCGGTCATCTTGTAGGTGCCGAGGTACGCGGTCACATCCATGAAAACCTCGTCGATGGAATAGACGTGGATGTCTTCCGGCGCGACATATTTGAGGTAGATTTCGTAGATTTTCGCGCTGAAGGCCATATAGTGGGCCATGCGCGGCGGGGCGGCGATATAGTCCACCTCCCAGTCGGGGTGCGCCCGCAAATCGAGGTCGGAGAAAGACTTGCCGGTGAGCCGGTAATCCCGTGCCCGCCCGCGCCGCTGGGCATTAATCTGGCGCACACGACGCACCACCTCGAAGAGCCGCGCCCGCCCGCCAATGCCGTACTGTTTCAACGATGGCGACACCGCTAGACAGATGGTCTTGTCCGTGCGACTCTTGTCAGCCACCACGAGATTGGTGGTCAGCGGGTCCAATCCGCGCTCCACACACTCCACGGAGGCGTAAAACGACTTCAGGTCGATAGCGATATAGGTCCGTTGCGGGTTTTTCATACTACAGTTCACGTTTCACGATCCGAGACAACATCGGCACGCGCCAGCGTTCGGGAAGGATTCTGGTCAGGAGATAGCTCAGCGGGTTGAGGATAATCTGCCGACGGCCGCGGAGCGTCCCATCCACGTATTTCCGGGCGATTTCAGCGGTTGATTTCAGGGTGGCGCGACCGAAAAAGCCCTGTTTTTCGATGCGGGCGCTCACCTCGGCGTTGGTGGCCATCGCGCCCGGCGCGGCCAAGGTCACCGTCACCCCCGTGCCCTTCAGTTCCTCGCGCAGACTCCGCGTGAAGGCGTGCACGAACGACTTCGAAGCCGGATAGACCGTCTTGTAGGCTGTGGGCGTGAATCCCGCCATGCTGCCGACATTCAGGATGTGCGACGGGGCGTTTTCTCTCAGATTCGCAAGGAAAGTTTTCGTTAATATAGTAGTACACAACACGTTGAGATGAAGTATGCGCAACAAATAGTCCATGTCGGCATCCTCCATTCTCCGGCTGCCGCCCGTACCCACATTATTGACAAGCATGAAAACCGGATAGTTCGCCGTAATGTCTTCCGCCCATTCCCGAACAGCGGTCTCGTCGGTCAAGTCAACAATAAAAGATTGGCAATCAATAGGATACAGGCTTAAAACCTCCTCTTTGACGCGATGTACGGCTTCCGTGGAACTGACCAACAGCGTGGAAATCCCACGCCTTGCCAGCTCCAAAGCGATCTCCCGGCCCAACCCGCGACTCGCCCCCGTAATAACTGCATATCTGCCAGACGATGACATTGACTTTGACTTTCAACTTTGACTTTCACGAAGACTGTTGCCTATTGCCCCTCTAAACTCTAAACCCTAAACATCTAACCTTTTAACCATCTAACCTTTTAACCTTTTAACCTTTTCACATAGCACCTCCGTCTCGCAATCACCTCCGCATCGTATTTCTGCCAAATGCGGGCGGCGATATTGTTTTCCAGCTGCTGCGAAGTGAAGGCGTACTCGTAGCCGCGCCGCAGAAAAGCCTCGTGCAGCTGCTTGTGGTAGATGGCATGGATGCCCGTGTGCGCATACTCGGGCAGCACGCCCGTGAGCAGCATGTCCACATTCTTGTTCTTGCGGAGCGCGTGCAGGATATGGAACGCCCCAAACGGCCACATCTTCCCGTTCGCCTTCTTAAAAGCCTGATTCAGCGAAGGGATGCTCATGGCAATGCCGACCAAACGGCCGTTCTCGTCCTCAAGGAACGACAAAAGGTCCGGAATTCCGATGGACAGATTCTCATTGATAATCCATGTCATTTCCTCGCGGGTAAGCGGGATGAAGTTGAAGAGTTCATGGTAGCTTTCGTTCAGCACCTCCAAAAACGCGTAGCCATCCCTTCTCAGTTGCTCCTTGTCCTTGATTTCGCGCAGGCGCACGTGGTATTTTTTTGCCAAAAGGTCGGCCAGACGCGAGATGCGTTCGGAAACAGGGGTAACCTTCACCTTGTATTGAATGTAGTCCACCTCCTTCTCGAATCCCATAGCGTCCATATACTCAGGGTAATAGGGGTAATTAAAGTCGGCGCCGATGGAGGTGATGTGGTCGAAACCCTCCACGAGCATGGCCTGTTTCTCCATGTTGGAATACCGCGATGGACCGCAAATTTCCTCAAGGCCCTGCGACCTGCCCCAATCCTCCACGGTTTGGAATAGCATCCGTGCCACCTCGGGATCCTCAATGACATCGAACCAAGCGAATCGGATGCGTTTTTGTCCCTTGATTTCGTTACACCGATGATTTATGATTCCCGCAATTCTCCCCACAATCTTCCCATCCCTGACCGCCAGCCACATCCGCAGATCGCAAAAGGCCAACGCCGGGTGCTTGGTCAACAGTTTCTCCTCCCCTTTGTCCAAAGCGGGCACATAATACGGACAGTTTTTGTACAACTTCCGTGGAAACCGGATAAAGTCTCTCAAATCCCTATTATTCTTAACTTCTATTATTTCAGTCATTTGTATAGAAATCTAAAAAACATTCGCACCGCAAAGATACTATTTTTATTGAATTGTGTAATATCCGACCTCCGCTCACATCAACGGCTGTTGGCTGTTGGCTATTAGCTGTTGGCTGTTCACCAACAAAAACATTAAAGCCTAAACTCTAAACTGTAAACTCTAAACCTCAATAACCAATAACCACTAACCATTAAAAATTGTATCTTTGCGCCGTTTTTATAGATTTACCGATTATGCGTGACGCCCGTATCTTTGTAGAGAAGAAACAAGGCTTTCAAGTCGAGGCCGACAGTCTGAAAGCCACATTGAATCAGAACTTTAACCTCAGCATCACCAACCTTCGCCACCTGAAGGTTTACGATGTATTCAATATTGACGAGGACCTGCTGCGGAAGGCCGAAACCGTGGTCTTCTCCGAACCCGTGACCGACGATGTCCGCCACGAATTTTCCCTGGACGGACTGAAATATTTCGCCGTGGAATTCCTGCCCGGACAGTTCGACCAGCGTGCCGACAGCGCGATGCAGTGCCTTAAACTCCTGAGCCCCAAGACAGAAGCCGTCATCAAAAGTGCCAATCTTTACATCATTGAGGGCTCTTTGACCGACGAACAGTGGCAGAAAGTCAAGAAATTCTGCATCAACGAGGTGGAAGCCCGCGAAAAGGATATGTCCCGTTTGGAACTGACAGAAAATCCTGAAGTTCAAGACGTTCCGATTTACGATGGATTCAGAACATGGACGGAAGAGCAACTGCGCGATTTCCACGGCAAGATGGGCTTGGCCATGTCATTGGAGGATTTGAAGTTCATCCAGCAATATTTCGCCAATGACGAAAAACGCGACCCGTCCGATACGGAAGTCAAGCTGTTGGACACCTACTGGAGCGACCACTGCCGTCACACAACCTTCGAAACGGCCATCACGGATATCCAGACCGAAGGCGACAATATCTATAAAGAACAAATTGAGAATGCGTTGCGTGAATATCTCGCCGTGCGCGACGAGATGTACGGCAAAGAGACGCAACGACCGGTCACGCTGATGGACCTGGCTTCCATCAACGGCAAATACGAGTACAAACGCGGCAACCTTCCCGACAAAGAGATCTCCGAAGAGAACAATGCCTGCAGTATCCGCGTGAAGGTGGATGTTGATGGCAAAGAGGAGGATTGGCTGCTGATGTACAAGAACGAGACGCACAACCACCCGACGGAGATCGAGCCCTTCGGCGGTGCGGCCACCTGCGTGGGCGGCGCCATCCGCGACCCGCTGAGCGGTCGTAGCTATGTGTATCAGGCACTGCGTGTTACGGGCGCGGGCGACATCAACGCCCCGATTTCCGCCACGCTGCCCGGCAAACTCCCGCAGTCGGTGATCTCGAAGACCGCCGCTGCCGGCTATTCTTCCTACGGCAACCAAATCGGTCTGGCCACCACCTGCGTCCGTGAAATCTATCATCCTGATTACCAGGCGAAACGTCTGGAAATCGGGGCTGTAGTGGGTGCCGTTCCCGAGAATCAGGTCCGCCGCGAGCGCCCGCTGCCCGGCGACATCATCATCATGTTCGGCGGCCGCACCGGTCGCGACGGTATCGGCGGCGCCACCGGCTCTTCGAAAGAGCATACGGAGAAGTCGCTCGACACCTGCGCCGCAGAGGTACAGAAGGGTAACGCCCCCGAAGAACGCAAGATCCAACACCTGTTCCGCCGTCCCGAGGTGACCAAGCTCATCAAGAAGTCCAATGACTTCGGCGCGGGCGGCGTCAGCGTGGCCATTGGCGAGCTGGCCGACGGACTCGTCATCGACCTGGACACGGTGCGCACGAAATACAAAGGTCTGAACGGCACGGAAGTCGCCATCAGCGAGTCGCAGGAGCGCATGAGCGTAGTGGTCGCCCCTGAAGACGTGGAAACCTTCTTCCAGTACTGCCGCGAGGAGAACTTGGAAGCCAACATCATCGCCAAAGTGACTGACGACAACCGCCTGACGATGACGTGGCGCGGCAAGACCATCGTCGATCTCAGCCGCGACTTCATCAACACCAACGGCGTGCGCCAAAAGGTAACGGCCAAAATCGCGCCTGTAGCCAACGATGTACTGAAACCAGCTGACATTCAAGGCAATACCACGCAAGAAAAATGGCAAAGCTGCCTCACCAACCCGAATGTGGCTTCCCAAAAAGGTCTCATCGAGATGTTCGACGCCACCATCGGCGCCTCCACGGTGCTGATGCCGTTCGGCGGCAAGAACCAGCTGACGGAAGCGCAGGTGAGTGCGCAGAAACTGCCTGTGCGCCACGGACATACAAACCTCGCCTCCATCATGGCGTTCGGCTACAACCCGTTCATCGCCATCCGTTCGCCGTATCACGCGGGCGTGATGGCCGTGTTGGAAGCCATGTCGAAAATCGTGGCGGCCGGCGGCGACTACCATAAAATCCGCTTCACCTTCCAAGAATATTTCGAAAAACTCGGCAAGGACGCCACCCGCTGGGGCAAACCGCTTTCCGCACTGCTGGGCGCCTTCTGGATGCAGAAAGCCTTCGGTCTCGCCTCCTTGGGCGGCAAGGACTCCATGAGCGGCACCTTCAAAGACATGCACGTGCCGCCCACCATCGTCTCCTTCGCCATCACCACCGAGAACTCCGACCACGTGATTTCACCGGAGTTCAAACAAAAAGGCAATTACATCTACCTCATAGAAAACAAGTTAGAGAACGACATCCCGAATATCCAGCATACTTCCGAGATATTCGATTTCGTGCGCCAAAACATTCTGGATCAAAAGATTGTTTCCGCCTTCACGCTGCAATTCGGCGGCATCGCGGAGGCGTTGGCCAAGATGAGCTTCGGCAATGACTTAGGCTTTGATATTCAAACGGATAAGGATCTCTTCGCATACGGTTACGGCAGTTTCATCGTGGAAACCACCGAAAAGTTGGAAGCCCCGTTCGCCATCGAGTTGGGTAAGGTTGCGGACGATTTCATCGTCAATGGCGAAAAACTCGACAAAGCGGCATTGCTGGCGGCCTGGCGCGGCTTCTACGGCAAACTCTACCCGCAGACCGCCCCGAACGAGACCACTTCCGTGGGTGCGGAATTCACCCGTAACACGCAGAACAACAGCTTCGAACCTGCGGTGAAAATCAGCAAGCCGAAGGTGATCCTGCCCGTCTTCCCCGGCACCAACTGCGACTACGACACAGCGAAAGCGTTCGAGGATGCCGGCGCCGAAACCCGCATCTTGGTCTTCAAGAACTTGGACGAGGCAGCCATCGAGCACTCCATCGACGAACTGGCGGCGGCCATCCGCGAATCGCAGATTCTCGCGCTCTCCGGCGGCTTCAGCTTGGGTGACGAGCCCGACGGCAGCGGCAAGTTCATCGCCAACGTGCTCAACAGTCCGAAAGTGAAAGCGGCTGTGGAGGATTTGTTGGCCCGCAAGTGCCTGGTGCTCGGCATCTGCAACGGTTTCCAAGCGCTCGTCAAGTCCGGTCTGCTGCCGTTCGGCAAGCTCGGCGACGTCACGCCCGACTCCCCCACCCTCTACCGCAACAACATCAACCGCCACATCTCGCGCATCGTGCGCACCCGCGTGGGCAGCACCAACTCCCCGTGGCTCAGCTCGTTCCGTGAGGGCGATGTCCACCAGATCGCGGTCAGCCACGGCGAGGGCAAGTTCGTGGTATCCGAACAACTGGCGAAACAGCTCTTCGAAAACGGCCAGGTCGCCTTCCAGTACTGCAACGAAGCCGGAAATGTGAGCATGGATCCCGAAGACAACCCGAACGGCTCCTTCTACGCCATCGAGGGCATAGTCTCCGACAACGGCTTGATTCTCGGCAAGATGGGACACAGCGAACGCAAAGGCCGCAACCTGTATAAAAATATTGACGGCAACAAAGTGCAAGATATCTTTGCGAATGCGGTAGCGTATTTTAAGGGTTAAAAGGTTAGGAGGTTAGAAGGTTAATGATAAACCCTCTAACCTTCTAACCCTCTAACCTTCTAACCTTCTAATCTTAACAATATGCGAATCAACGACATCGAATACATCGAAGTGGAAGTCCTGGATGTGCGGTCGGCGGCGCAGGCGAGCGAGGCGTTCTCCTTGATTCTGACGGAGCGCCACAACCCGAGCCACTATGTCCCCATCATCATCGGGCTGAACGAAGCCCGGGCGATACTGGGCGAGAAATACGGGCGTATGCCGCAGCGGCCACTCACGCACACCCTCTTCGCCGATTTGCTCACCGACCATATCCCCGACTACAACCTGGAATTCGTGTCCATTGACGAGTTTCACGACGGCATCTACTACGCCTCCATCGTCATCCAAGCGCCCACCGGTGTCTATTTCAACGTGGACGCACGCCCGTCCGACGCTCTGGCCATCGCCCTGCGCACCCGCATCCCCTCTTACTTCCGCAAAGACCTGTTTGAAAATCAGATGCTCATTGCCAAAAAAGCCTCGGACTACCAGGAAACAGCCGATTTCATGAGCTTCAGCCGCGGAGAAAAGCCCGCATCGTCCGAACCGACCGCCGAGACGGAATGGGAAACCATGTCGCTCTCGGAACTCAAAGACCTGCTGCAAAACGCCATCGACGAGGAGAACTACGAACTGGCGGCGAAGATTCAGGAGGAGATCGACAAGAGAGGGGCGTAGGTGGCTGTTGGCTGTTAGCTGTTGGCTATTGGCTATTGGCTGGTCACTGGCGAGAAACTTGAAACCGGAAACCGATTGACTTAGGCTTAGACTTAGACTAAAACTTAGACTAAAACTTAGACTTAGACTTAGAACATAGACACTATGATGACAAATGAAGATGTTTTCAGGCAACGCGCCCGCGCTGTTCTCAAGCAACACTGGGGCTACGACAGTTTCCGGCCGCTGCAGGAGGACATCATCCTGTCGGTGTTGGAGGGCCGGGACACGCTCGCGCTGCTGCCCACCGGCGGCGGCAAGTCCATCTGCTTCCAGGTGCCCGCGCTCGTGAAAGGCGGCCTCTGCATTGTCATCTCCCCGCTCATCGCCCTGATGAAAGACCAGGTGGAGCACCTCCGCGCACGCCACATCAAAGCCGGCGCCATCTATTCGGGAATGCGCGTCAGCGAAATCCAGGCCACCATCGACAACTGCCTCTTCGACCCCGAATACCGTTTCCTCTACGTCTCCCCGGAACGGCTCCAAACCGAGAACTTCAAGGTCAATTTCGAGCGGATGCCCGTCTCCATGATCGCCGTCGACGAAGCGCACTGCATCTCCCAGTGGGGCTACGACTTCCGCCCACCGTACCTCGAGATCGCGAAGATCCGCAAAATTTTCCCGGAAGTGCCCGTGTTGGCCCTCACCGCCACCGCCACGCCGGAAGTCGTCAAGGACATCCAGCTGCGACTGGACTTCAAGACCGAGAACGTCTTCCAGAAAAGTTTCAAACGGGCGAATCTGACCTACTTTGTAGTCAATGAAGAAGATAAGAACAGTCGGATGCTGCGGATCATGAACCGCTATCCGGGCTCGGGCATCGTCTATGTGCGCAACCGCAGGAAGACGGCGGAAACCGCTGAGTTTCTGAGGAATAACGGCATCTCCGCCGACCACTACCATGCCGGTCTCGACCCCCGCGAGCGCGACCGCAAGCAGCAAAGCTGGATGAAGGGCGAGACCCGCGTGATGGTCTCCACCAACGCCTTCGGCATGGGCATCGACAAACCGGACGTGCGCTTCGTCGTGCACCTCGACCTGCCCGACACACTGGAAGCCTACTTCCAGGAGGCGGGACGCGCCGGCCGCGACGAACAACCCGCCGTCGCCATCCTGCTCTACGACAACTACGACATCGCCCAGCTCAAGCGCAACTTCACGTTCACCTTCCCCGAACTCGACCGCGTGCGCGAAGTCTATCGCGAACTGTGCCAATCGCACCACATCGAACTCGGCAGCGGGCAAGGCAAGACGTTCCCCTTCTCCATGGAGGCGCACGCCAACGCCGTGAAAATGAACGCCACCCAATACTTCAACGCGCTGAAACTGCTCAACAACATCGGGGTCATCCTCATCTCCGAACATCTGCGCGAAAAGTCGGAGCTGCAGTTCCGCATCAACGGTGACCAGCTGCTCAAATTCCAAAAAGAAAAACCCGAGTTCGAACCGCTGATCACCACCATCCTGCGATCCTACTCCGGCGTCTTCACCCAATTCGCCGACATTGACGAACAGCTTTTGGCTACACGCTTGGAAACAACAGAAGGAACTGTAATTGAGCAACTTAAAACATTGCGGGGCGAAAAAATCCTCTCCTACCAGCCCCAGAGCAACATCCCGCTGATCATCTTCCTGAAAGACAGAATCGATGAAAAATATCTTTATTTCGACAAGAAGATTTACGATTTCCGCAAAGAGAAGGCGGAAGAGCGGCTCGCGGCGGTGGAAAACTACGTAAAAAGCGACAACGTGTGCCGCAGCAAGCTCCTGCTACAGTATTTCGGAGAATGGGACAGCACACCCTGCGGTGAATGCGACGTATGCCGCCGCAACAAAATCCAACGGGTCAAAAACAGCGATTTCGAGCTGATTTCCAAAGAGATAAAAGAACTGCAACAACAAAATATGGATCCCAAACAGATTCTCGCTGAACTTTCGAAAAGATACGAAGAGCCGCAGATTGTGAAAGTGATGCGCTGGCTTGCGGATAACAATACATTATAATCGAAAAAAAAGTATTTTTGCAGCACGAAGTTTTTTTCATTTTTTTTGCCACAAAAAAGAAAGAAATTCGTTATGTTTATAGTGTTAGAAATCGTAATATTATGAAAAAGATATTCAACCTGCTGATTATCACCGTCTTAACAACGGTATTTTGTTTCGGGCAAGGTTACAACTACCAGCCCTGGACACCCGCCATGGGTGATTTGAATTTCAACACGTTGGGTGACGCGCAACATCCGTACGCGCAATGCAAGTACGGTTCTTCTTACAACAACCCGACATCCATCGGCATCCAAGGCAGCGGCAACACGGCATCGCACGCCATCATCACTTCCAACACTCCCGACCCGTGCCGTTGTTACCAGGTGGGCAGCAACTACGTCCACGAGAATTACCTGCCGCCCACATGGGATTTCAACCCCAATGCGCACCAGGACACGGCCATCCGTATCGGCTGCGGCACCAGCAACAGCAACTGCAACAAGGCCGCTCAAATCGAGTACTGGTTCTATCCTGAGAAAGACAAAAGTACATTGCTGGTGATGTTCTCCTTTGCCATTCAGAATGTGCAAAGCACCCACGGTGTGGAGTCAGGCTGCGGTTCCTTGCGCAACCCGCAGTTCTACGTCGAGGTTTATGACGGAGAGACAGGCCAACTGCTCAACATCGGTTATTATCCCACCAAAAACTCTCAAAACACGGCCAATCCGGTTCCCAACACCAACTGGCCCTACGCCCGATTCCTGGCCTGGCCAAGCGGCTGCGGCGCGGGGAGCGACAGCCAGAATCCACCGAATGACAATGGTATCATCTACTACTACTGGGTTGGCCAAAACAGCTACGGCTACGCCACTCCGACCACATTCCCCTATCGTGAATGTCCCGGCAGCCAAACCGGCGGAAACAGCAGCAGCTATCCCGTGGAATGGTTCGAATACAAGCCGTTGGCTTTCAACTTAGGGGCACAAGCCGAACTGAACGAGGACGCGGATGGCAATTTCGTCGCCAACAAATCCGTGAAACTGCGTATCCGCTCATTAGGCTGCAGTGCAACGGCACACTGGGCCTACGGTATGTTCACCGCCATGATGGTTCCCGGCGCCATTTCCGTGGATGCCTGCGGTGACGAGCCCATCCACCTCTCCGTGCCCAAAGGCTTCATCGAAAACACCTACGTGTGGCACTACGGCTACGACTCCGCCGACGCCACCAACAAATTCTGGGATTTGTCCGACCCCGCCCCCGGCATCACCCCTGTCGGTATGACCGATGTGTACATCGACCGCAACCAAGCCCAGATCTACCCCTACTACCGCTGCGAAATGATTTCTTACACCGGCGTGCCGTTCATTTATGAGGCCCACATCAAATCCTACTACCTCGAACCCGACTTCGAATTCGAGCAGAATTTCAACAACTGCGACCTCTCCGGTCAGTTCAACGACGCCAGCAGAATCTACGTCATCACGCCTCCCACCACTCCCCCGTCGCAAGGCGGCACCTACGACACCGTCATGCAGACCACGCAACATATCGAATGGTGGATAAAACGCTTCGGCACCTTCGTGCCCTTCGGCACACAAAACCAACTCGACCCCACCTTTACCTTCGACTCCACCACCATTGACGCGAACGGATTCGCCACCATACGCATCGCCATCTCCGACTCCGCCAATCTCTGCTTCGACACCATAGAAAAGCAAATCCAACTCGACATGTCCGCCATCCAGAAATCCTTCGGCGCCGACACCATTTACACTTGCGAGGAAAAACTGCCCTACTCCTACGACCCGGGCTATTTCGGAGAAACACAGGTCTGGTCCACGGAAGGCACCCGGCGTGTGAACTACGAGAATCTGGCTTGGAACGGCTGCGACAGTCTGGTGGACGTCACCCTCTACGTCCGCAAGCCCAAAGTCACCGTCGCGTTTGACCTTGACTACTGCGATGAATTCACCACCACCCTCTCGGCCGTGACCGAAAGCAACGTGGCCGAATACAAGTGGAACACGGGCGAGACCACCCCGACGATCACCATCACGGAACCCGGCAACTACTCCGTCGTCATCACGGACGAGGAAGGCTGCGTTTCCGACCCGCCGGGCACCATCACCATCCCCGCCTGCAAACCCTTCCTCAACCTGCCCAACTCCATCACCCCGAGCAACGTGGACGGCATCAACGACTATTTCTTCATCCCGCAGAAAAACCTCATCCAAGACCTTGAATTCACCGTCTTCAACCGCAACGGCGAAATCGTCTATCACACCACCAACAAAGACTTCCGCTGGAACGGTTCTGTGAACGGCAAACTCCTCGTCGGCGCCACCTACACCTACACCCTCCACATTGTGGATTACGAAGGGGTCGCCTCCAACCACAAAGGATCCATCACGGTTTTATAAAACAATCGTAGTCAGACTTTTAACTTAATACTCAAGGATATGAAAAAGACAATTGTACTATTAGCGGTTTTGGCCGGCTTCTTCGGGATGCAGGCGCAAAACACCATCACTAACGGCGACTTCGAGCTGTGGTCTTACGGAAAACCCGTGAACTGGACTGTCGGTCTGCACGGAAACATCACCTCCATCATCCCCATTCCCGTGGAGGTCAACTTCGGCACCCAAAGCAACGACGCGCACTCCGGAAATTCCGCCATCCAGCTGACATCAGCCGACTTCACCATTCCCATCGTGGGCTACAGTTTCAACCTGCCCGGCATCCTGCAGGCAGGAGAGTCTGATGGGTTTTCCATCCCGTTGGAAGACATCCTGACCCTCATTCAGATCTTCTCAGACACCACCGGAGGTTCCATCGGCGACCTCGACTCCTTAGACCTCACCTCCTTGTCATCGCTCATGCAGCTGCTTTCCAAAGGCGTGCCCTGCAACACCATCCCCGGTGCCGTCTCCGCATGGGTGAAATACCAAGCGCAGAACAATGACCAGATGATGATGATTGCCGTCGCCAAGAGAGACGGCGCTCCCGTGGACTACGCGTACAAAACGTTCGGCGACCTCAACCCGAGCGCCTATCAGGAAGTCGGCATCAACTTCGAAAGTGCCGGCGAGCCCTGTGACTCCATCATGATTGTGCTGCTCTCCGCCGTAGGACTCAACAGCACCTCCGTGCTGTTGGTGGATGACATCGCGCTGCACTTCGGCGGTGTCGGCATCGTCTCCATAGAGGATTTCGAAGGGGACGTCTATCCCAACCCCGCCTCCGACATGCTGCACATCCGTCCGGGCGACGGAAGTGCCTTCCGCTGGACGCTCACCGACATTAGCGGAAAAGTCCTGCAGACAGGCGAGGCCATCGGCGAGACCACCGTGGACACCCGCTCCTGCGCCCCCGGCCTCTATCTGCTCCAAGTCAACGCGAACGGGAAAACCGGAGTCTCCAAAGTCGTAATACGCTGATGATTCCGAAAATCTGGCTGGCTCCGCTACACGGAATCACCTCCCGCACTTTCAGAAACACCCTATGCCGTCACCTTGGCGGCATAGATTTTTTTATGTCCCCGTTTCTGCCCGCGCAAACCCGAGGAAGGCTCAACAGGAAAGTGTGGCAAGATATTTTCCCGGAGCTCAACACCGCCGCTCCCCTCATCCCACAACTCATGGGGAACCGTCCGGAGCAGTTCGTGGACACCCTGACCATGCTTAACGAACAATTCGGCTACGAAAGGTTCAACATCAACATCGGCTGTCCTTCCTCGCCAGTGGTGCGCCACACACGCGGCTGCGGACTGATGCCTCATCCCGACATCGTGGAGGAGATGGTCAGTGCCATCACCTCGAAAACGCCCTATCGGCTGTCGTTGAAAATGCGACTCGGACTGCACACCCCCGACGAGGGGCGGGAGCTCCTGCAACGGCTCAACGGCTATCCGCTGGATTTTCTCGTCATCCATCCGCGATTAGGCGACGAACAGTACACCGGCACACCGCATTTGGACCTTTTCGAGGAATTCTGCCAGCTGACAAAACACAATATCCTCTACAGCGGCGATATTTTCACCGTCGAGGACTTCCGGATACTCTCGGAAAGATTTCCTTCCGTTTCAGCCTGGATGTTGGGCCGCGGGCTGCTCTTCAACCCTTTTCTGGCAAAGGAAATCAAGGGGATGGACTCCGGCGACAAGGCCGCGCGTTTTGGGGCTTTTCACCAAGATCTTGTCGAATCCCTGTTGCCCATCCGCGGTGAATCCGGCACGCTCGCCAACCTCAAGGAGCTGTGGCATTACTTTTCGGCTTTCACGCACACCTCCGACGAGGATCTGCAAAAATTGCTGC
This sequence comes from uncultured Bacteroidota bacterium, assembly GCA_902770735.1. GTDB lineage: Bacteria > Bacteroidota > Bacteroidia > Bacteroidales > WCHB1-69 > F23-D06. The sequence goes on from CACXUB010000015.1 coordinate 27,237, forward strand.
GAATCAACGATTTGCAGGCATTTTGCGGAGAGATTGAGCGATATATCTGATTCTTTGTTGTAGAAACCTGTTAAAAAACAATTGGGGTTGCCCGTTATAAAGAGGATTAACGGACAACCCCAATTCTTAATTCTTAATTCTTAATTCTTAATTATCCACTACTTCACCAACGTCACCGTTCCGGTATATTCCTTGTCGTCGCCGTTGAGGTCAACCAAGCGGATGAGATAGACATACACGCCCTCGGGACAGATCTGCCCGTACTTGTTGCGGCCATCCCAATAGTCGTAAGGATTGTGCGTGGAGAAGATCAACACGCCGCTGCGGTCGAAAATTTGCATGAAATAGTTGTCGGGATCGACGCCCTCGCCTTTCGGCGCAAACGTCTCGTTCACCCCGTCGCCATCAGGCGTGAACGCATTGGGAATGTAGAAGAAATAGGGAACTTCCGGCGTGCGTGTAGTCGTGCGTCACCTCATCCACATTCTCCACCACATTGACGTTGGAGAAGACGTCGCCGAAATCCCAGATCAGATGATAGCCGCCCGGCATGAGACTGGTGCACGTCACCGTACCGATGCTGTTTTCCACATAGATTTCCGTCGGGTTCGCGATGAACGACGGAATCGGTAACGGATTCACGACCACAGTGAACATGTCAGTGACTTCGCAGTCGCCCTCCATGGTGGCCGTAACCGTATAGTCGGTGGTGATTTGCGGGGACACTGTTATCGAGGAGGTCGTTTGGCCGCTGCTCCAATGGAACGCATTGGAGGTGGGATGCGTGGCCGTCAACGTGGCACTCTTGCCCAAACAGATCGCACTGTCGCCTGTGATGGTCGGCAGTTCCAAATCAGTGACGAAGACCTTCACGGAGTCCGTCTTGGTACATTCGTTGTCGAAAGTGACAGTCACATAATAGGTGGTCGTTTCCGTCGGGTGGACCGCGCTGGTGGCCGTGGTGTCACCGCTGCTCCACACGTAGTGTTCCGGCTGAATCTGCGGGTAGTTCGTGAACTGACAAGAGAGGATAGCCTCATCGTTCGGACAAATATTGTTGGTGCCGGTGTTGCTCTTCGCCTCAACATCAGGGATACGTACCCGGACTTGGATGGTGTCGCGAAGCGTGCGCATCGTGGCTGATGATATTGGCCGGCGACACCGAATTGACATACCACGTGATCTCTGCGTTTTCATCATACGGGGTGATCGGCGTGAAGCGCCAGGCCTCGTTGTCAGCATTCCAACTGGACATGCCGCGGCCGGGAGCCAACAATATCTGCGACGAGGTGCTGTTGTGCAACCCGATGATACCCTCGCCACTTGAATTGGTCGTGGCACAGCACTTACGATGCTTGACATATACATCTATAATGTTTGTACCTTCATAAAGGACCATCTGGTAGGTGTTGTAATTCTGGTATTGGCTGCCCGTACTGTTACTGGTCAACCCGTAAAGGCCCACGTTCAGGTAATTGAACACGAACGCACGGCATGGGTACGAACCGAGCACGCCCACGCGCACATTACCCATTCCAAGACCGTCATTCTTGTTTGTGTAATAACGGCAGTCGATGTCCTCATAAACACCGTAAACAGTGTTCTTGTAAACATACGGAATCGTGGAATAGGGCGGAGTCGTGGCCGGTTGTTGGTATGAGTATGTACAATAACCCGATTGGGGGCTCATGGATATCAGTCCGTTGGTGCCGGGATAGACCGTTGTGTAGGGCTTGCCGAAGAACACGAACGTGAAGGGCAACTGCACACCTGACAGCCAACTGTCGTCGGAAGTGGCGCCGATGCCATTTCCTTGATTATACGCAAAGAGCATATTATTTTCATCGTACGGAATCTGTTTCACGGTGTAGTCGTTGGTGTAGTTACCCGTAGCCGTCACCGTGGCCTTTAGCATCACCGTCGGGTTGCTGCAGTCGAAGTCGATAATGTCATAGTCCGGGGAATCTTCGTAAAAGCCCGTCGGAGAGATGACTACGCTCGGACAAGCGCTACCGTCGGGACTCTCGAAGAGTTCCGGCACACATGTGATGGTCGCATGCCAACCGGGCTTGCTGGCGTCGCCGGAACTGCCCACATAGACGAACGACAACGTGTTGCCGCTGGAGAAGAGCACCGGCGGTTTGTTGCCTGTGGAAGCATCCAACGTGGAGGTGCAGAACTGCCCGATCAGCCGCTTGTTCGGATCCGCAAACTGACCGTCGTAGATTTTCATGATACCATTGACGGAAAATTGGGAAAAAACACATTTGATGTGCGTGCCCAACGGCGAGGTGAAGTTGACAAACTCCGTCCCGCTCGAATTATAGTTGTTTGTGCCGATGTTCCCGTTCGGGCCACCGGGATCGTAAAATTCAGCCAAACAGGTGGTATTGTAGATGTAACCGTCGCCGAAATTCACGCTGGAAGGCAGGGTGTCGTAGGCATAGACCTTGGCAATCCAGCCTTCCGTCAGTCCCTGGAGTTCCTCTCCGTCGGAATGGAACACGAAGGTCATGTTCTTGCCGGTCGCGATCACCTCTCCGGGAGAACTCACCAGATTGTACGCTCCGATCAAGGGCGCCTGGCAGTTCGCGCCGTCGAAAATCCACAACGTGTCGCCCTCTGTCATCGCAAATTCTTCGAAAAGTGCATAGAGAACACAGTTCGACATGTTCACGCGGAGGGTCATCGTGTCGCGCAAATTCGTGGCGAAATAGCCGTTCGGGTCCGCGTTGGCACCCGGATTTCCGGGGATGCCGCCTGGGTCGTAAAATTCACGAACGAAGTCGTCAATGTCTCCCACCAACGGTTGCGAACCCATGATAATATTCTGGCTCACAACGGTTTGACAGAAAACCGACAACAACAAAACCAGTACAGCGGCAATATAGTTTCTCTTCATTTTTTTGAGTTTTGTAACCTATAACGAAATTTCTCTCGATTTGTGGCAAAAAAAATTTCAACCGTCAATAAAGGTGCAAAATTACAAAATTTTTCTGAATGCGATTTTATTTCAAAAAAAGTGTATTTTTGCAGCCGAAAAACAAACGGGGTGTGGCGCAGTTGGTAGCGCGCTACGTTCGGGACGTAGAGGCCGGAAGTTCGAGTCTTCTCACCCCGACACCAAACGAAAAAAGCACGGGACCCCGTGCTTTTTTTTTGCATAATCCTCAATAACCCATAACCACTAACCACTAACCATTAAAAATTGTATCTTTGCGCCCTAATATAAATATAGTATGAAAAATCTGATTCACACCGTCCTCATTGCCGCCGTCACGCTGACCCTCGCCGCGTCATGCACGCACACGGAGACCAGCTACTATCCCGACGGCCGCACGCAATCCATCATCCAGTACAAAGGGAAAAAGGAGCACGGCAAGACCGTCTATTTCTACCGCAACCCCAACACCGTGGAAATGGAGGTGGAAATGCGCAACGGCAAACGCAACGGAGAATTCCGACGCTATTTCGTGAACGGGCTTCTGGATACTTACTGCGTCTATGCGGACGACTCCATCGAGGGCGTGGAGGTGATGTACACCGCCAACGGCTGCAAAAGCCAGGAGTACACCTACGTCCACGGACGCAAGAACGGTCCCCACCGTGCCTACCACCTCGACGGCAGCCTCAAGATCGAGGGCGGCTTCAAGGACGACCTGTTCGACGGGAAATGGAACTACTACGACGAACGCGGCGTGCCGGTGGGCGAAGGCGAATTCCACAGCGGCAGCGGCGAGGTCACCTTCTACGACCAGAACGGGCACCCGATGCGCACCACCCACTACGAAAACAACCTCAAGAACGGCCCCGAGACCTACTTCACCCCTTCCGGCGAAGTGTTCCGCACCATCGTCTTCAAAGACGACCGCATCGTCAGCCAAGAAACCGACTCCACCCTGCTGAAATAACCCATGAGACAACTGTCCGCCATCCTTCTGTTCCTACTCCTGTGCGTCGGCGCGACCCACGGGCAAGGCAACCGCAAGATCCTCTATCGGGCGGACATGGGCTACTATGACGAAAACACGCTGCCCGGCGCGCAACGGCTCATCGGGAACGTGAAATTCGCCCAGGACAACGTGGTGGGCTACTGCGACAGCGCCTACCTCTACGAAGCCGACAACTTCATCATCACCTTCGGCAACCCCGTGCGCTTCGTCATCAGCGACTCCATCAAGCTCTTCGGCATGCGAGCCACCTACGACGGCGAAATCCGGCAGGCCTCCATCGCCGAAAACGTTCGCTTAGTGAAGGGCAAGTCGTACCTCCTCTCCGACAGCCTTTTCTACGACCTCAACACCGACTGCGGATACTACACCACCGGCGGCCGCATCTTCAACGGCGAAGACACGCTCACCAGTCGCATCGGCAAATATTACACCAACACCGACGACGCCTATCTGCACGGGGACGTCCTCCTGCGCAGCAGCCGATATAAAATGGACTGCGACTCCCTGCGCTACAACGCCGGTTCCAAAATCGCATACTTCATCTCCCCCACTCACCTCGTCAATGAGGAAAACGTCATCTACACCGACCGCGGACTCTACAACACCAACACCGACATCTCTATTCTCCACGGCAACGTGCGACTTTTAGGCGAAAAGCAGCAACTTTTCGCTGACAGCCTCTACTACGATCAAAACCTCAGATTCGGAAAAGCCTGGTACAACGCCACTTACATCGACTCCTCCAACCATGTCATCCTCAAAGGCAACTACATCGAACACCACGAGAAAAGCGGCACCTCCATCGCCACCGACAGCAACCTGCTCGTCTATATCGACGACAACCAGGACACCCTCTTCCTGCACTGCGACACGCTGAAGGTCGATTTCGACTCCGCCTCCAACATCACCTTGGTGCGTGCCTACTTCCACACAAAATTTTTACACAAAGACATTCAAGGAGCCTGTGACTCAATGGTTTACAATGTAGAAGACTCGTTGCTGATGATGTATTACAACCCCGTCTTTTGGTCCGACAACTACCAGCTTTCCGGCGACACCGTGCGCTTTTGCATCCTTGACTCCGTGAACAGCACTATCGAGCTATGCCACGCCGGATTCATTGTCGGGGGACTCTTCCAAAACACGGAATTCAACCAAATCAAAGGATTGAATATCAAAGGATTCCTGGTGATTATCGGCACCATCCTGATCGTCTTTTTCACCCTGCATATCCTGATGCAGAACGACCTCCACCGCAAAGCGGAGAGGGAGGCGGAACTGCGCAGCGCCCTGACAAAGCTGGAGGAGGAAAACAACTACCTGACCAGCCAGATGGACATTGTCGGGACGGAAGATTATATTGTGTACACCGCGATCCAGAATTACTCCTATGTCAACCGGGACGACATCCGCTTTGAGTATTCCAACCCGCAGGCGCTGGATGCATACACGGAGGCGGAGGTCCGGATCCTGGTGGAGGAAATGGCCCAGTAAGGAGGTCCCCATGAGGTCTGCCGTTGTCGGTATCGGCTCCAATTCCGTCCGGGCGCTGGTGGTGGAAACCACCGGGGAATCCTTTGTGCGCCTGTGGCGGGGCCGGGAAGGGACACGGC
>CACXUB010000016.1:0-5585 GCA_902770735.1 uncultured Bacteroidota bacterium
AGATTTTCGTGTATTTGTGGATAATCATGGAGATGATGTCACTGCCGCCGGAGGTAGCTCCCGACTTGAAAATCAGTCCGATAGCGATGCCGTAGATGATGCCGGCGACTACCGTGTTCAAGAAATAGTCGGGCATGAAGAAGAGCTCGCTGTGCGGAATCTGAACCATGTTGGGCATATTGGCGACTTCCACGATGCCTTCGTGAATGACAGGATTATAACCCCAGAAAGTCTCTATTAACCAGGTAAATGCGAAAATCAAGATGGTGGAAAGCACGGTCTTGAAGCCGAACTTCGGACCGAGAATCCAGGTGCCGATGAGCAGCAACGGAATGTCCATGCAAATGGCATAATAACTGATTTTCCACGGCCAAACGGTGTTCAGCACGTTGGAAAGACCGTAGGTGCCGCCGGGGGCCAGCAAGTACGGGTTGACAAACATCACATCGCCGACTGCAAAAAGGAAGCTGCCGACAATTAACATTAAGTATGCGAAAATCTGCTCTTTAACATTGTTTTTCTGCTCCATTTTTCTCGTTTTTTTGCGGCGGCAAAGATACGATTTTACTCGTACCGCAGCGCGGAAATCGGATCCATGTTGGCAGCCTTCTTCGCAGGATACCAACCGAAGAAGATGCCGGTGAGAGCGCAGACGAGGAACGACCCCAAGATGGCCATCTCACTCACCACGTAAGGCATGTGCATCAGCTTCGAAGCCACGAAAGAGATAATCAGCCCCAGAATGATGCCGATAACGCCGCCGATCAGACTCAAAATCACACTTTCGCACAGAAACTGCAGCATGATGTCGCGGTTGTGCGCCCCAATGGCCATACGCAGACCGATTTCCTTGGTGCGCTCCGTCACCGTGACGTACATGATGTTCATAATGCCGATGCCGCCCACCACTAACGAAATGGAGGCAATAGCGGCCAACAATGTGGTCATCAGACCTGTAACAGAGCTGATAGTCGAAACCAACTCCTCCTGCGTGCGAATCTCGAAATCATCGGCCGCACCGCTCTTGATGCCATGGTTGCTGCGCAAAATATAGGTGATTTCCGTGGCCGCCAACTCCGACTCCTCCTCAGTGCGCGCCGAAGCAAACATCATGTTAAAATAGTTTATACCCAAAAACCGCTTCTGGATGGTCGTGTATGGGGCTAACACAATGTCGTCTTGGTCATTGCCCATGCCGTTCTGCCCCTTTTCGGTCAAAGTTCCGATCACTGTCATCGGAATCGTGCCGAAACGGATGGTTTTGCCTATGGGGTTCTCCCCGTTGGTGAACAATTTCTTCACCACCGTCTGCCCGATGACACAGACTTTGCTGTAACGTCGGACATCCTCGTCGGTGAACATAACGCCCTCTTTCAGCTCGTATTTGCGAATGTCCAGGTAAGAGACGGAGACACCATTGATGGAACAGCTGTGGTTGTTGTTGCCGTAAATCAGCTGTTTGCTGCTGCTGACCATCGGGGAAACGGCGGCAACATAACGGGTGTTTTTGGTTAGAGACTCCAAATCCTTGTTATCCAATGACTTTGAGGTTGACATACCCATATCGACGCCGCCCCTCTGCTGACGGGCGGGCATGATCATAATCATGTTGGAACCCATAGTGGAGAGTTCCGACTTGACGCTCTGGGTGGAGGCCTGCCCGATGCTGACCATGGCAATGACCGACGCTATGCCGATAATGATGCCAAGCATCGTCAATGCCGTGCGCATTTTGTTGCGAAACAGCGAACTGAAGGCTACTTTGATGAGATTTCCTATATTCATGACTCAGTCTTCTTTTTGAAGGTTAATGGCGGCTAATGCGTCGGCTGCCGATTGCGTATCGATGGGCGCGTCTTCGATAATCTGCCCGTCACGGAGCTTGATCTTACGAGTGGTGAAAGTGGCAATGTCGGGCTCGTGCGTGACAAACGCGATGGTCTTGCCCTGCGCGTGCAAATCCTGGAAGAGACTCATGATTTCGTAGGAAGTGCGGGTGTCGAGGTTGCCGGTGGCCTCGTCGGCGAGCAGGATGACGGGGTCGTTGACCAAGGCGCGGGCGATGGCCACACGCTGCTGCTGGCCGCCGGAAAGCTGGTTGGGCATGTGCTCCATTCGACTCTCCAGCCCCACTAACTTCAAGGCCGCAATCGCACGGTCGCGGCGCTCCCTGGCCGGCACGTCACTGTTGTAGAACAACGGCAGCTCCACATTCTCAATGGCCGTGGTGCGCGCCAACAGGTTGTAATTCTGAAACACAAACCCGATTTTACGATTGCGCAACGTCGATAACTCATTCTTACTCAGATCTTTGATAGAAACACCGTCAATGATGTAGTCGCCGGCGGAGGGCGTGTCCAAACAGCCGAGAATGTTCAGCAACGTCGATTTGCCGGAGCCGCTGGTGCCCATGATGCTCACGAACTCCCCCTCGGTAATGGTGAACGAAACGCCGCGCAAAGCATGCACGTCCTCACTGCCCACGCGAAACACGCGCTCCAGTTTTTCTACTCGTAATATGTCTTTGGCCATGATACTCTTAATTTCTGTTATGTTAGCTGTTGGCTGTTGCAGGTGATTCATATTCAAATGCTAACGGCTAAAAGCCAAAAGCTAAGAGCTAATAACTATCTCGTTTTCCGTTGCGGTGGACCCATCTTGAACGGATTGGAGCTTTTGCTATCCATGCCCTGCGGCATTCCTGCAGACTCGCTCACACCGGTGACCACTTCTTCACCCTCCTGCAAACCACCGGAAACCAAAGTCGTAACACCGTTGTTCAAACCCACGCCCACACTCACCTGCTCGTAAGATTTCTCCCCTTTTTTCACCCAAATGGTCTTCTTGGAAACGTCTTTCAACCCTTCGGTAAGCTCTTCCTGATTTTTGTAGAGCGATTTGAAGGTATAGCCATTTTTCTCCATCTTTTTCATCATTTCCGGCTCAATGGAGGCGAACAAGGCGGTCATGGGGATGCAGACGCCACTCTCCTTCTTGGTGATGATAGTCACACTGGCGGTCATGCCCGGGAAAAGCTTGGTCTCGGGGTTGGGCGCGTTGATGATGACGGTGTAGGTCACCACGTTGGCGGTCACCGTCGGGTTGATGCGCACCTCCTTGACCGTTCCGGTGAACACGTCATCGGGGAAAGCGTCCACGGTGAACGTCACAGGCTGTCCGGCCTTCACCTCGCCGATGTCGGCCTCATCCACCTTCGCCTCCACCTGCATCTGCGTCAGGTCGTTGGCGATGGTGAACAGCGTGGGCGTGTTGAACGAGGAGGCAACGGTCTGGCCCTCTTCCACAGCCTTGTCCATGATCACACCGTCAATAGGAGAGGTAATCGTGGCGTATGAGAGGTTCGTCTGCGCCCGCGACAGGTCCGACTGGGCTGTCCGGAGCTGGTTTTTCGCGAGATTCAGCGAGTTGGTCGCCGACTCGAAAGCTTCCTGCGTGGCCGCCTTGTTGTCGTACAGCGTTTTGATGCGGTCGTACTGCTGCTGCGCCAACGTCAGGTTACTCTGGGCGTTCGACACGTTGGTCTTCGCCTGCGTGAGCTGCTCGTTGAGGTTCGAACGGTCAAGTTCGGCCAGCAACTGCCCTTTCTTCACCACAGAGTTGAAATCCACGTAGATGCGCTCCACAATGCCGGACACCTGCGTACCCACATCGACCTTATAGACGGGCTGCAACTCACCGGTGGCCGTCACGGTAACCTCGACACTGTCGATACGGCACCGCTCGGTCTCCACCCGCAATTCACCTTTTTTGCCTTTCTTCAAAGTGAAAATCAGAATCAGCACGATGATAATCGCTGCAATGATGCCCAAAATCCACCATATTTTCTTTGACTTCTTCATATTTTTGTATCTAATAACTTTTCTATTCTAATTCCAGGGCTCACTACGTTCACCCTAGGCTAACATATTTCAGGCTTTCAGCCCTTTTGGAATAACTACTAACTGCTAACTACTAACTACTAACTACAATGTTACAGGTATCCCCATATACACATCCAAAATCTTGCGTTTCAGCACGTAAGAGTATTTCGCCTGCATGTAGTTGTTGAGTTGATTGAGGAAGTTGGTCTGCTGCTGGATGAGGTCGACGGCTGTGACGGAACCATATTGGAAACGCAATTTGTACGTTTTATAGTTGGCAAAATAAGCATCCTTTTTGGCTTCCGCCGCAATATAGTTGTTCTGAGCGGTCGCAACATCCAAATAGTTCTGCCGGAGTTCCTGATTCACCTGATATTCCGTCTCTTTTTGCTCCAATTCGACCTGTTGCGCCCGGTATTCCGCCATTTTGACGTTGTTCCGCACATTACTGCGCTGGTATATCGGGATGTTGAGGCTTAATCCGATGTTTTCGCCAAGACCATGCCACAGCTGCGTGCCCCAACCCGTGTTGGGGGTCGTCAGGTTCGAACCGTTGTAGCCCGTGCTGATACCCGCGTTGGCCGACAAAGTGGGATAAAAGCCGGACTTTTGGATTTTCACGTCGTACTCCGCAGCGGTAATCTCATTCTCGCTCATCTTCAGTTCCGGCAAATAGTTCGTGGAACGCTCGATAAGTTCCTGCAAAGAAGGCAGATCCAGACTTTTGAAAAGGGTCGCGCTGTCAGGGCGGGAAATGACAATCTCCCGATTCGGGTCTATCGAAAGCAACTTTTTCAGTGCCAGATAATTAGATTGTATGTTATGTTTGGTGTTTTCGATGTTGTACAGGTCAGAAGTATATTGCGCTTGCAGCATTTGGTAATCGCTTTCGAGAATCTGGCCCACATCGAACTGCTTTTTGCCCTGCTCCATCTGCTCTCTGCTGCTTTCCAGCACTTGCTGCTGATAATCGAGCATGTCCTCGTTCATCATGATGGCCAAAAAAGCTTGGATAACCGAGACACGGATGTTGTTCTTGTTGCTCTCCAACTGCAGTTGCGACTGTTCCACATTCAGCTGGCTCTGCTTGATTTTGTTGGCGTTGCTCAGCCCGTTGAAAAGGGTCATGCCGGCGTTGATGCCGTAGCTGCCTCCCCACCCTACGGATTTCTCGTAATTACCGAAACTGAAATTCTGAGATGCGGACGCGGACACCGTCGGCGCGATGTTCTCCTTAGCCTGTCGCAAACTCAGCTCCGAAGTCGAAACGTTGATATCGGCCGATTGCAAAGAAAAGTTGTGGGTTTCCGCATACTGGAGACACTCCTCCAAGGTGAAATTTTGTTTTCCGATGTCCTCTTGAGCGCTCAAACAGCTGAATATTAAGACGATAAAAGAAGCTAAGACGATGTTTCTCATATATTTACCAAATAAAATTGCGACATCTAAAAACAATAAAAGTTTAATTTTTCTACAAAAAAACAGGAGACACGGTGTTGTCCCATGCCTCCTGCATTTTTTGTTAGACAAAAGATTTCTGACTACTCCAGGCTGATGGCCTCGCACGGGCAGACATCTGCGCAAGCACCGCACTCGATGCAGAGGTCGGGGTTGATGGAGTAAGCAGCGCCTTCAGAGATAGCCTCTTGAGGGCATTCGCCGATGCAGGTTCCGCAAGCGGCGCAAAGATCTTCACTAATTTTG
>CACXUB010000016.1:5607-41585 GCA_902770735.1 uncultured Bacteroidota bacterium
CTGCACACTCGTTGAAAAATTTTATGAATACATCCCGGTTCATATTCACCAGCGCGATAGAATCCCCAAAGCCCCTAAAGTTTAAACCCCGATACCCAAGGCTTACGTTTACTTAGACTATAGACTATGACTTAGACTATAGACTATGACTTAGACTATAGACTATGACTTAGACTATAAACTATGACTTAGACTATAAACTCTAAACCAAAATAATGTATATTTGCAGACTTGTTCTTTTAGAATCAAAAGTATTAATAATCAATAATTTACGAAATGAAACAGTTAATCGAATGCGTTCCTAATTTCAGTGAAGGCAGAAATCAAGAGATTATCAACCAAGTGGCCGACGTGATTCGTCAGGCGGAAGGCGTGACTTTGTTGGATGTGGATCCCGGAGCCACCACCAACCGCACGGTCGTCACTTTCGTGGGCGAACCGCACTATGTGGTTGATGCCGCTGTGAAACTCATCGCCAAGTGCCAAGAGCTCATCGATATGCGCAACCACCACGGCGACCACCCGCGTTTCGGTGCCACCGACGTGTGCCCACTCGTGCCCATCGCCAACATCACGATGGAAGAGACCGTGGAATATGCCCGCCAGCTGGCTGAACGGGTCGGCAAGGAGCTGAATATCCCCGTCTATTGCTACGAGAACGCCGCGTTCAAGCCCGAGCGCCGCAACCTCGCCAACTGCCGTCAGGGTGAGTACGAAGCCCTGAAGGAGCGCATCACCTCCAAGGAGTGGAAGCCTGACTTCGGTCCCAACAAGTTCACGGAGAGCGTCGCCAAGAGCGGTGCCACGGCCGTGGGCGCCCGCGACTTCCTCATCGCCGTCAACTACAACCTCAACACCACCTCCACGCGCCGCGCCAACGCCATCGCCTTCGATGTGCGCGAAAAGGGCCGCCCGAAACGCGAGGGCAACAAGATCACCGGCAAGAAAGTGCTCGACGAAAAGGGCAACGTGGTGATGATTCCCGGCACGCTGAAGGGCACCAAGGCCATCGGCTGGTACATTGAGGAATACGGCATCGCGCAAGTCTCGATGAACATCACCGACATCAACGCCACGCCGCTGCACGTCGCCTTCGACGAGGTGACCGCCAAGGCCGCCAAACGCGGTATCCGCGTCACCGGCGCCGAAATCGTGGGTCTGATTCCCAAGAAAGTGCTCATCCAAGCGGGTAAATACTACCTCGCCAAACAGCACCGCTCCCTCGGTATCGACGAGAAGGAGATGGTGAAAATCGCTGTGAAATCCATGGGCTTGGACGACCTCAAACCCTTCAACCCCGAAGAGAAAGTTATCGAATATCTGCTTGAGAAAGAGGATACTACGCCGAAGTTGGTCAATATGACCTGCACGGGTTTCGCCAACGAGACCGCTTCCGAAAGCCCGGCGCCCGGCGGCGGCTCCATCTCCGCTTATATGGGCTCCCTCGGTGCCGCCCTCGGCACGATGGTCGCCAACCTTTCTTCCCACAAACCCGGTTGGGACGACAAGTGGGCTTGGTTTTCTGAATGGGCTGAAAAGGGTCAGCTGCTGAAAGACCAGCTCCTTGCCCTCGTAGATGAGGACACCAACGCCTTCAACGTGATTATGAACGCGTTCGGAATGCCGAAGGGCACGCCCGAAGAGAAGGAAGCCCGTTCGCAGGCCATCCAGGACGCCACCAAATACGCCACCGAAGTGCCGATGCGCACCATCGAGACCTCCTTCAAGGTGTTCGAGATCTGCGAGGCGATGATCAACAAGGGCAACCCCGCCAGCGTCTCTGACGCCGGTGTCGGCGTGCTCTGCGCCCGCGCGGCCGTCCACGGCGCCTACCTCAACGTCAAAATCAACGCCTCCTCGCTGAAAGACAAGGAGTGGGCCGAGATGATGATCAACAAGGCGCACGACTACGTGGTCAAAGCCGACCAAATCGAACGCCGCCTGATGAAGAAAACGGAGAAAGTGATCGGATAGTAGAGACGTGAGACGTCGGACGTAAGACGTTAGAGAATGCCGTTGTGAAGATGCGATTATCGTGTTCTCGCAACGGCATTTTTCTATTTACTGCTCACTATTCCATGAATAATGTATTTTTGCAAACTTTAATATTCATTCTATGCGTAAACTCTTTTTATTAGCAATCTATTTGTTCTATTCCTGCCAAACTCTTTTATGTCAGGAGCGTGACTATCATTTGGACAAGGACAACATGTCGTTTTTCAAGGAGGCAGAATTGGTGGTGGAGGGGCGTTTTTTGAAGCCCTTGCACGCCTACGCGGTGAAAGATGCTGACGGCAAGGAGCATTATTACGGCATTTGCCCCGTTATTGCCTACCGCGTCTTCAAAGGCGATGCCAAACCTGGTGACACCATTTATGTGACAAGGGAGGGGGCTTCTTTACCTAAACTTTCATTTTATCCGTTTGAACATTATCCTTATGTTAAAGAAAAAGAATATAATTCCTTTTTGAGAGATTCTGTCGAAGTTGAATATGATATTTTGTATGAATATCCTGAAATAGTTTTTTCAAAAAGAGTGTTTGCTTTAGATCATTTCCAAAATGATTGTGTAATGTTCTTCAAAACGTCCACGTATCCCAAGACAAATGGCACTCGATATGACACTTTAACACAATATCAATACCTATATCCTTTTGTTTTCTATGACGAGGGAACAAAATTGTACGTCTCGGAGGGTAAGTTCGCAGGTTTGAATGACACCCTGTTCAATTCCCGACGTGATTTGTATGATTTTATGATTAAAGCCGGGGGATATGACCTGTCGGTTATCCTGCCTGACACCTCCCAAAATCCATCCGCGAAGAAAGGGGTAATGGTCAAAAAGTTTGTGAAACAATAGCATTTTCTTACGGAATCATCATATCTGGTTCGGACGAGCACTGCCTCAAAGACATAAGTTTTTTTCTGTCTACGTATATTCGTAATTTATGTACACTTGCCGCTATTCTTAAAAACCGATTTTATGAAGCGCCTTTTCTATAGCATTTTTTTCACAATAATTCTCTTCTTTATTCCCATAGAAGTTTCGGCTTCTGCCATTGCTGTTGAAGTTCATGACACCATATACAAACCTGGGAAAATCTTTATTTTTGAAGCAAAAGTGGACTCTGTTTCCAAGCACATACACCATTCCTGCTATATTGTCATGCGTGTTTTGGACAAGGAAATGTATCATCAAGGGGTGATCACGTATGATTACTACGACTCCCTGCCTGATAATCTTGCAGCATTGGATTCAACCTCTCAGATTGACCAAAACGGTTTCATTGAGACTACGGAGATTTTGGAAAACAGCAAGTTTTTGTGGATTCATCCCCCGAGAACACACGGGTTCGGCCTTCTCCAATATTTTCCTTTTCCGGAAATCCACTATCCTGTCAAAATCGGGAAAAGATACAAGCGTTCTTTCCTTTCATTCAACGATCCTTTATGCCAATGCACCTTGCTCTTGCGCTATAAGATGCAATATTTGTCGTATTCCCAATGGAAATATCAGAACCGTTTTATTGAAATTTGCGAACAAAGCGGTTTTGCAAAGTCTAAAAGAGGCTCATTCTCTGTTACTTACCGATATAATGAACAGTTAGGTCTTGTGGAGGCTATTTATGATTACAATCATGAGGTTCGGATACAATTGTCATTGATTAATGTGTTATAGCGGATTAATGCTGTAAACAACGAGTTCCAATAAGCGTGCCAGAGGCACGATATCTTAGTAACCCCACACTAGCGTAACGAAGTGAAGCGCAGTGTGGGGTATAGCGACCACCCGCGAAACAAGCGTGTTGAAAACACGCAACTATAAAATCAAGTAGTAGCGTGCTTACAGCACGCAACCTTCGTGCCGCGTCTGCCACCCTACACGGCACTTCGTTTCGTGTGGGGTTATTGAGATTTCGTGCTTTCAGCACGGCACATTCGGGAGAGATTTTTTAGAATTGAAAAAAATGTATCTTTGCCGATGTTATCAAAAACCGATTTCATGAAACGCTTGTTCTATAGCATTTTCCTATTGATCATCCTTTGTCCGGCTAAGCTCCAAGCGCAGGGGGGACAGCCGTTGGACATGCTCATTGCCAGTACTGCCGACGCGCTTGTTGACTCAATGTATTCGTTTAACCATATCAGATCCAAAGATGTGAAATTCGGTCATTTATATGATACTGCAATGTACATCCAAACGGGTAGCGGCTTTTCTAATGAGACCGTCAAATATATGATCCACAAACTCAACGCTGTTTCCACCGAAAAAAACGGTTATGTGACGATTTATACCTACCAAAACGATAGTGATCAGATGTGGAAGATATCGAAAAAAATCAAGTTAGATAAGAAAATGAACATTTTAGGGCGCCCACGCGTGGAATTTCTTCACGACACCGTTTCCGTCACTGTCGGTTCTCAATACTTAAGCTGGGAAAAACTCCGCAGAAGAATGCGTTGGGGTATTGCCGTAAGCGATTGGGTTACCTGCAAATACATCTACTCGAAAACCGAAGAAAGATGGGTGATGGTGGAAAGCGACTTCGGCGGGATATAATCCGCAACCCAGCTTCAATAACCAATAACCCATAACCTATAACCATTAAAATTGTATCTTTGCCGTCCGAACAAAACGTTCGGCATTTTAACTCGTAATATTGTCGAAATGAAGATATTAGTGGTCCTTTCCCGCATCCCCTTCCCGTTGGAGAAGGGCGACAAGCTGAGAGCCTACTACCAGATCCGGGAACTGTCGAAATGGCACGACCTCTACCTGGTGGCGCTCTACAGCCGTAGCGTGCCCGAAGAGGCGATGCGCGAACTGACCCCTTACTGTCGCGAGATCCACTTTCTGCGGCAGTCCCCCCTGCGTAGTGCCCTCAACATGGCGGCCTCCCTTTTTGTGGGACTCCCCCTGCAATGCGGCTATTTCTACAGTCACCGCAACCACAAACGCATCGACAAGATCATCCAGGAGGTGCAGCCCGACCGAATTTACTGCCAACTCTTCCGGATGGCGGAGTACGTGCGTCACTGCAGAATCCCAAAAGTACTTGATTATCAAGATGCTTTCTCCATGGGAATGGAGCGACGGGCGCAGAAGGCATTCCCGCTGTTCCGGTCTGTGATGCGGATGGAAGGCCACCGCATCGCCCACTATGAAACCGACATCTTCGACGATTTCGAGGGCAAGACCATGATCACCGCCTTGGACCGCGACTGCATTCAACATCCTATGAAAGAGGAGATTGTGGTGGTTCCCAATGGGGTGGATTTCGCTAAATTCAGTCACGATGCGGTGCCGAAAACCCACGACCTCATCTTCTCGGGCAACATGAACTACCCGCCCAACGTGGATGCCGCCGTCTATTTAGCCAAGGAGATTTTGCCCGAATTGCGGAAAAAGCATCCTGACGTACGGCTGATGCTCGCTGGCGCCGACCCCGCCAAGAAGGTCCGAGCTCTGCAAAACGACCACGTCACCGTCACCGGTTGGGTGCCCTCCATGACCGACTGCTACGCCCAAGCGCGCATCTTCATCGCTCCGATGCGGTTGGGCACCGGTCTGCAAAACAAGCTGTTGGAGGCTATGTCGATGAAATTACCGTGCGTCACCTCGCCGTTAGCTGCCAAGCCGCTGGACCCTGCCGCCAAGGAAGGAGCCGTCATCGCCTGCAGCACCACCCGCCAATACGTGGACACGCTCGACCATCTGCTAACGGACTCTTCTTATTATCAACAACTTGCGGAACATGGAAACACTTTCGTGCACGAACATTACGATTGGACCAACGCGACCAAAAAGCTCGAACAACTTTTCTGATTTCGACCGGCCCAACTGCTAACAACTAACTGCTATTTGCTGACTTGTTTCACCAACTGTCCGCACGCGGCGGCAATGTCCTGCCCTTTGCTCTGACGGATATTCACCACCATGTTGCAACGTTCCAGTACGCCAATAAAACCCTGGCGACGCACCGGATCCGATTTGTGGAACAACGAGTCGGGAGTGGAATTGTACTCTATAATGTTGATTTTCACGGGGAAAGGACGACAGAACCGGGCTAACTGCTCGGCCGCTTTCTCCGAATCGTTCACCTTCGAAAGCAGCAAATATTCGATGGTGATGCGCTCGCCCGTTTTCTGATGGTAATACTGCAATGCCGACTGCAGATCGTGCAACGGATTGTGCTCCGTCACCGGCATGATGTTGCCGCGCACCGTCGGGTCGGCACTGTGCAGCGAAATGGCCAAGCCACAACGGAAACCTCTGTCTGCCAATGCTTTGATTCCCTTGATGATACCTGCCGTGGAGAGCGTTATCCTCGCCGGCGAAAGACCGAAATAGTCCTTGCCCGTCAGGATGTCAATGGCCGTCATCATATTCTCGAAATTGAGCAACGGCTCGCCCATCCCCATGAAGACGATATTGGTAATGTGCTGGTTATAAATCTCTTGCGCCCGATTGTTGAGCAATACGTGCTCATCAATCACCTCGCTATAGTGCAGATTGCGGATGAACCCCATGGTGCCTGTGGCGCAAAAAGCACAGTGCAACGGACAGCCGACCTGCGTGGAAAGGCACGCCGTGACACGCTCCTTGCTGGGAATGAGTACCCCCTCGACCATCTTGCCGTCGTGAAACTTCAACAAAAACTTGGTCGTTTTGTCACTGCTTCGCACTTCTTCGACAATTTCCGCCCTGTGAAACGTGAAATTCTCCTGCAACTTCGTGCGCAAGGCCACGGAGAGGTCGGTCATCTCGTCAAACGACCCCGCACCCCGCTTCCACAACCATGTCCAAATCTGTTTCGCCCGGAACGGCTTCTCACCGTTTTCCCGCAAAAATGACACCAATTGGTCAAATTTTATATTTCGTATATCATTCATCGCTCGTTCACATCACTCATTTATCGTCATTTGATCCCAGGGCTCACTGCATTGGCTTTCAACCCTTTTGGAGGATATTTTTTAACATATTAGGGGGTTTCGTTACAACTGCTAACTACTAACTACTAACTGCTAACTCAACAGCGTTGCCGGCGTGCATTCCGTCACCGTCACATCCACATAGTCGCCAACTTGGTGGTCGCCTTTCGGGAAAATGATGACCTTATTTTGGCTGTTTCTTCCAAACAACTGATCATCAGAACGTTTCGAGGCGCCTTCCACCAGCACACGGAACGTCTTGCCCACATCGCGAAGGTTGCTGGCCATGGAGAGTTCGCCTTGTAACGCGATGACTTCCTCCAACCGGCGGGTCTTCTCTTCGTCGGGAATGTCGTCGGGATAATGTTTGGAAGCCAATGTGCCGCCACGCTCGGAGTATTTGAACATGTAAGCGTACTCATAGCCGACCTCACGCATGATGGACAACGTATCTTGATGGTTTTCAAGTGTTTCCCCGCTAAACCCGACAATAATGTCCGTGGTGATAGCGCAATCTGGAAGCACCTCCTTGATCTTGCGCACCCGCTCCAGATAGCTCTCTCGGGTATAGACACGGCGCATCTTGGCGAGCATCTCGTCGCTGCCCGACTGCACCGGCAGATGAATGCACTTGCAGATGTTGTCGTAACGCGCAATCGTTTCAATCAGCTCGTCCGACAGGTCTTTCGGGTGCGACGTGGCGAACCGCACGCGCAATTCCGGCGACATCTCCGCTACCATCGCCATCAGCTTGGCAAACGAAACTTCCTGGTTCTCCTCTTTCCAGAAATAAGAATTCACGTTCTGTCCTAACAGCGTGACTTCCTTATAGTTATCCTTCAACAAATCCTCGATTTCGCCGAGGATGGTCTTCGGGCTGCGACTGCGCTCGCGACCGCGCGTGTAAGGCACCACACAGTAGGAACAGAAATTGTTGCACCCGCGCATAATGGAAACGAACGCTGACACACCGTTGGCGTCGTAGCGCACCGGCATGATGTTGTCATACGTCTCCTCTTTCGACAGCAACACATTGAACGACGTGTGCCCGTGCTGCGAATCGGCAATCAGCTGCGGCAATGAACGATAGGCATCGGGACCGGCGATGAAATCCAGCACCGGTTCAGTCTGCAACAGTTCTTCTTTCATGCGCTCAGCCATACAACCCAACAGCCCCACCTGCAACGTCCGTTTACGGCGCTTATACGCCTCCAATTCCTTCAAACGCTTGTGGATGCGTTGTTCTGCCTTGTCACGGATGGAACACGTGTTTATGAGGATTAAATCGGCTTCCTGAATCTCCTTCGTCAACGAGTACATCTCCTTCAGAATGGAGGCCACCACCTCGCTGTCCGCGAAATTCATCTGGCAACCGTATGTTTCTATGAAAAGTTTTTTCATCTACAAGCTCTATTACTGGTATTACTTAGACTTAGACTTAAACTTAACTTAGACTTAGACTTAAACTTAAACCTAGACTTAAACCTAGACTTAAACTTAGACTTAGACTATTGACTTTTTAACCTGAAACTTGGACTTTGGCCCTCATTTCTTTCTAAAGTAAATCTCTATCGGGACGCCGGAGAAGTCCCAGTTCTTGCGGATTTGGTTCTCCAAGAAACGTTTGTAGGAATCGACCACATATTGCGGCAGGTTGCAGAAAAACGCGAACGTCGGGTATGCCACCGGCAACTGCGTCACATATTTGATCCGGATGACTTTGTCCTTGTTCATCGGCGGCGGCGTGTTCTCGATAATCGGCAGCAGCGTGTTGTTCAGTTCCGACGTGGAAATCCGGCGCTGACGGTTCTGATACACCTGGATGGCGGTCTCCAAAACCTTGTAAATGCGCTGTTTTTCCGTCACTGAAGTAAAGATGATCGGCACATCGGTGAACGGCGCGATGCGTTTCTTCAGCGCATCCTCGAAATTCTTATGCGTGTGCGTGTCTTTCTCCACCAAATCCCACTTGTTCATCACGAGCACAATGCCCTTATGGTTCCGAGAGCACAATCCGAAAATATTAAGATCTTGGGAATCAAATCCTTGCGAAGCATCCGCCATCACAATGCAGACGTCAGAGTTTTCGATGGAACGGACGGCGCGCATCACGGAATAAAACTCCAGACTCTCCTCCACTTTGCTCTTCTTGCGCAAACCGGCGGTGTCAATCAAGTAAAAGTCGAAACCGAAACTCCTGTAGCGGGTGAAAATGGTATCGCGGGTCGTGCCGGCCAACGGGGTGACGATATGGCGATCCTCGCCGAGGAATGCGTTAATAATGGAGGACTTGCCCACATTCGGCTTACCCACGATGGCGATACGCGGCAGATCATCAGGCAATTCGTCCACATCTTTCGAAAAATGCTTCACCACCTCGTCGAGAAGGTCGCCCGTGCCACTTCCTGAAACCGCTGAAATCGGATAAATCTCCCCTATGCCCAAAGCGTAGAACTCCGTGTAATCCAAATAGTTACTCGGACTGTCAATCTTGTTCACCGCTAAATAATACGGCTTTTTGGACTTGCGCAAAATGTCGGCGATTTCCTCGTCTAACGGGGTCAACCCCTCGCGCCCATCGACCATGAAAACGATGACGTCCGACTCTTCAATGGCCAACGCCGCCTGCTTGCGGATCTCCGACTCGAAAATGTCGTCGGAACCCACCACATAACCGCCGGTGTCAATCACTGAAAAATCGTAGCCGTTCCAGTCGGACTTGCCGTAATGGCGGTCGCGAGTCACACCCGCCGTAGAGTCCACAATAGCCTCCCGCGCCTGTATCAACCGGTTGAAAAAGGTCGATTTCCCCACATTCGGCCGACCAATTAATGATAATATATTTCCCATGTTTGCTTAACTTAGACTAATGACTTAAACTTAGACCAATAACCTATAACCATTAACCATTATAGGATATTCGCCAACTGCTCTTTCAGCTTCTCCAACTCGTCCTTCATGCGCACCACAATCTGCTGGATGTCGAAATCGTTGCTCTTGGAACCGAGCGTGTTGATTTCACGGCCGCATTCCTGCACGATGAAGCCTAATTTTTTGCCGTTTGACTGGTTCTCTTTGAGTGTTTCAATGAAATAGTCGCAATGCTTCCGCAGACGCACTTTTTCTTCCGTGACATCCAGTTTTTCAAGATAGAAGAAAATCTCCTGCTCGAGACGGTTGGGGTCGTACTGCACTTTGGGGGCGAGTTCTTTCAGGGATGTTTCGAATTTCTCGCGAATTTTGACAATGCGCTGCTCTTCGAACGGTGTCACTTCGTCGATCATGTCGCGGATGAGCGTGATTCGCTTCACGAAATCAGCTTCCAGAACTTTTCCTTCGGAAATCCGGAACTCGTTGAGTTGGCGGCAAGCATCGAGAATGGCAGCTTTCAGCTTCTCCCAAAGTTCGTCGCTGACCTCTTCCTGCGGGGTGGAAACCACATCGGGCATCCGCAGCACATGCAGGAAGATGTCGCTTTCCACGGGATTGCCCAAATCCTTGGACAATTCCGAAAGCGTCTGATAATACGAAATAGCCAAATCCTTGTTGATAGCCACGGAGCTGTTCACCGAACGGTTTTCCACCGTAATGGTGAAATCCGCCTTGGCTCTTTCCAACTCCTTGGAAAGAATGGAGCGGATATCGTTCTCGTAATTCTTGAACAGCAGCGGAATACGGGTGTTCAAATCCAGCTGCTTGCTGTTCAACGTGCGGATTTCCACGGTAATGCACTTGCCGTCGGTCTCCAATACTGTCCGGCCAAAACCGGTCATGGATTTTATCATAATAAAACACATTATATAGAAAAAAGGCAGGTCACACTGAGGCCTGCCTTTTCTCTCATGTACTTAACAAAATTACTTAACAATCAACTTCTGGGTGGAGATGCCCGTGTTGGTGCGCATCGTCACCATATAAACACCGCTGGTGAAGCCTTTCACAGGAACGTTGATCATGTTGTAACCTTCGTTCACTTCAACATTGGCGGTATAGACAGTCTGGCCCATCAGGTTCATCACAGAAACGACACCGTTTTCGGCATTTTCAGCAGAGAAAGTGATGTTCACAGACTCGGAAGTCGGGTTCGGATACAACTTCATGCCAGAGAGGTTTCTGTTGCTAATACCTGTATGATCGATCCACAGACCTTGGCAAACCTCGTGCACGTTGTTGTAAATACCGATAGAATCGGCATGCATCGTGAAATAGTAAGCAGAAGATTCGTTTTGGGTCAAACCAGCGCTGGTCTCCTTGATTTCACTGCCGGCATTGTAGTCCTGTTGCCAGGTCATGAAGATATTGCCGTTGACCAACTTCTTGGCAACAGAAGGATACACGCTTTCACCCTCGGTGTTCAGCATGTCTCTGATGTCAGCCAATGTCGGGGGATTAACCGTATCCATCGGGAAGAGTTCCCAAGAATCCATATAGTAGCAATCCTTATTGTAGGACAACCAGCTGAAGTCGCTGAAGTTCTGACCGTTGTCGTCAGACTTGGTAGCGAACACGCCTCTGTAATACATAGAGTTGGACTCATCCACGAAGGGGAATTCCATCAACTGGCAGAAGACCATATAGACTTTGCCATTCTCGGCAACGAGTTGCGGGAAAGAGACGGCACCCACGCCGTATGACGGATAAGCGTCAACGCCCCAGTTGCTAAGGCCCCAAATTGATTCGTCACAGTCGAGGTTGAAACGGTCGATCACCGTGTAACCAGCGGCTTGAAGCACATCGGGATTGGCATCATCCTGGCTGCCATTGTAGGCAATAGGATTCATAGATTCGTTCCAATAAAGCAGATAGCCAACAGAAGGCCACCAAGTATAGGAAGTGGAGGTGTCCGTTTCGATGTAGCACATGTAAGTACCGGTAGCCACGTGAACTTGGCCGTTGTCATCGATAGCCACATCCATGGCGCCGTCGCAACGATAAGCGGTATCACCGCCGCCTGCCGTTTCGAAGAAAACGGTCTTGGTGAAATTCTCACCATTGTCAGTGGATTTCCAGATAAAGGCATCTTTAGTCAAACCAGGAGCAGCGGCGATGGCCACGGTGTTGCCCTTAGCGGCGATGGCATAGCTGTCACCGGAAAATTTGCTGACCTCGGCAGGAGTCACACCACCGACCACGCGGGGTTCGCTCCAGCTGATGGTGCCATTGGCTTCATTGTAGGTACCGCGATAATACACCAAGCAAGTGTTGATGCCATTGTAGTAGAAACCGTCGTCAGACTCGGTGCAGGCGATCAAGTGGATGGTGTTGCCGCTGGAAGCGATAGCAGGCCACAACAGAGCGGTGCTCGTGCTGCTGCTGTTGTTGACATTGGTGATGGTAGGTCCTTGAAGGTTCGTGAAGGTCCAGTTTTCCGTACCTTTCTGTTGGCAAACGCCAATCACGAGAGCGGAAGAACCGTTGTGGGCAGCCGTAATCTCGGCATTGCCGACGGTAGTGAGAACACCCCAACCAGTACGAGTGTTTTCGATACGGTCGGTGGAAGTGGCACTGTTAATCCAGTTGCTGCCGTTGAAATAGTTATAACCCGTACCACGGCTGGCGGCGGTAGAACCATTCGTCGTCCAAATTGCGGAAACGGTACCATCGTTATGGGCAACAATCTTGCAAGGCATAGAGCCGTTGGATTGGCAATCGTAATAAGTCATGCCGATGTAGTTGCGGCTCATAAAACGGGTCATCGGAGCGAGGTTCTCGGGAACGGCACCGTTTTCAAAACCCGTGAGAGTGGTCTTGTGCATCACAGCTGACGGAGCGTTTCTCAGCACGTCAGCTCTTTCAATTTGCGCATACATGGCACCCACCATGAAGAGCGCAGTAACAGCAAGTAAAATTTTTTTCATAATATTGATTTTTGATTAGTAATATGTTTTTTACAAAAATTCAGGGCAATGAACAAACACTGCCCTGAAATCGGTCACAATTATGTTAGTTATTCTTTTCTTTTTTGCTGGCTGCGTAGTTGATTTTCAAAGCATTGTTATCTCGCAGCTCTTGTTTGATGATGTTCACATAACGCATTTGCACGTCCTTGTCGACTTTCAACGAAAAAGTCAGACGGTCTCTGTCTTGAGCGTCGCGGGACTCTTTCTCGGTACCGATGAAATCACGCACGTCGCGTTTCAGGTCTTCGGCCTTGACGGTCTGGTCGTTCAACTGAACAGAAACCTCACCCGGGGGCAGCGTATTCTCATTCTTGTTGAGGGGTGCGCCGATATAAATGTTAGCCACGAGTGACTTTTTCTCCAGTTTCTGGATTTCAGTAGCCTTAGGTGCCGTGAAATGAACCTTCAGGGATGCTTCGCGCATAGTGGTGATCACCATGAAGAAGAACAAGAACATGAAGATGATGTCGGACATGGAGCCCATGTTGAGTTCCGGTGTCTCTTTTTTTCCTTCTTTTCTGAATCTTGACATAATCTTACGTTTTTTAAGGTTACTTGGTTGTGCCGTAATCGATAGGCGGTGCTTCGGAGATGCTCATCGGGATGGCGCTGGAGACGGCGCGCTGTGCAGCGGAATCCAGACCATCGAACTTCTTGCCGAAATACTGAAGCGCGGTTTCATCGCGAAGTTCATTCACGGCGCGCTGCAACTCATTCTGCACCTGTACATACATGTTGTAACTGGTGGACTGGTCGTTAGTTAATGACACAACCCCCTTGGAGACCGGGAAGTCGCCAATACCATCGATAGGTTTGCTGATTTTTTCCGGCAGATTCGGATCGTTGGTGGGGTTGGAGAAAAACTCCTTGGCCTTGGCTTTCAGTTCTGTGATCATGATTTCCTCACCATTCACAGAGATCTGATCGCGGAAGTTCACCAGCACGTTCAGCACATTTCTCCTGTTGATATCTATCTGTTTATCCTTGGCATCCTCCGTTTTTGGCGGCGGAAGTTTTCTCGGGATACCCTGCTCCGTGTTGATGGAGGAGGTCAGCAGGAAGAAGGTCAACAGCAGAAACGAGATGTCTGACATGGCACCCGTATTCAAGCCTGGTGTTTTTCTTTTACTCATGTTAGTTTCTGTTTTTAACGGCGTTCATAATCAACGTCACAATAATGGAGATTATTGCAACGAACAAACATACATAGACCGTGAACACGGCTGCGTTCACCATCTTGTAGCCAGAGCCAGACATACCGGCCTTGATGGCAGAGGGGCTGAGGGTGGGAGTACCCACGAGGTAGCCGATGAAGAAAGCCACCACCAGCAGTACCAGGCCGAGGAGGATCTTGTAGGAAGTCTTGAAGTTGGCGATCATGTTGGTCAACAAGAAGAACACCATCAGAGCCAGTGCGCCGATACCGAGGATATAGGTCAAGATGATGAAGAAATTCTGCAGGGATGCGCTTTTGCCGAAGCTCTTCAGATCTTTTTGGAAAGCTTCGAAATCAGCGGCTTTCTTATTGGCGGAAGCCGTGGTGGAAATCATATCAGCTTTGCTCACGAGTCCGTTGGCAGCTTTGATGTAGTTGCGTTCCACCAGATATTCCTGCTTCAGCGCAGCATAGTCCTTATTGACTTGTTCCGTGTATTTTTCAAGATCCTTATAAGTCTGCACACCGTTGAATCCGTCCACATATTTCTGTTTGTTCTCGCTTTTGGCGAACAGGGCGGCGGAACGTTCGGGGAAGCCGGCTTTATATGCCTCGAAACTGTTCTCATCGAGGTTTTTCAGATCCTGGAGATAGGTGTAAAGAATATCCTTTTCCATTTGGACACTCTTCAGGTTCTCGCTACGGGTTTGGTTCTCTTTCTGATATTTTTCAATCACAGAGGGAAGGGATTCCACAGTGGCCGTCTCAAAATCGGACACCATTTCAGGTGTCACCGCATTCACCTCCCGGACTTGGATATAGCTGTCTTTCTTGTCGGCGTCAAAGGAGAAGAAAGAGAACGCTATAGCCACACAGACCGCCAGGATAGCGACCACGAATATGACGATATTGATAATTCTATTTTTCATTATACAACCATTTAAAATTATTGTATATATAATAAGTAGGGGAATCTATTCCCTGATTATTTGTTTTTATTTTTGACGAGAATGTCCATGAAAGAGATGGTGGCATCTTCCATGTCGTTCACGATGGAGTCGATACGGGTAAGGAGGTAGTTGTAGAACACTTGGAGGATCATGGCGGTGATCAAACCGAACACGGTGGTCAACAAAGCCACTTTCATACCGCCGGCGACGATGGTCGGGGAGATATCACCTGCGCGCTCGATATCATCGAATGCCTGCACCATACCGATGACCGTTCCCAAGAATCCCAAGGAAGGAGCCAGGGCGATGAACAAGCTGATCCAAGTCATATTGTTCTCCAGTTTTGCCATTTGGACGGCACCGTAGGAGGTGAGGGATTTCTCGACAGATTCAAGACCTTCGTCATAGCGGTCAAGACCTTGGAAGAAGACGGCTGCGAGAGGGCCTTTTGTATCACGGCAGAGTTCCTTGGCCGCGGCAACGCCTTTCGTGTTCAAAGTGTTTTCGATCTTATCCAACAGTTTCTTGGAATTCACAGAAGAGAGGTTGAGGTAGAAAATACGCTCGATGACAAAAGCGAGACCCAGGATCAAGCAGATCAACACGGGGGTCATCCACACAGCACCACCTTGAATGAACTTGTCTTTCAAAACATAGTGCAAGCCTTGGTTCACGGATTCGTCGGGATCTGCAGAAAGCTCGGCCTGAGCGGTGGCGGCAGGAGCCTCTGCAACTTCCTCTGCAGCCTGCTCAGTGGCGGCAGGTTCGGCAGATTTTTGCTGTGTTTGCGCAAATGCTGTGTTTGCAATACCGAAGGTCAAGAAACCGAAAACGGTAAGTAAGGCGATAAGCTTTTTCATAATTGATTGTGATTTTTTGAAATTAATTATTTTTTACTTTATTGATTTTCAAACCTTTGGGTCTTTGCGGAGAGAATGGGATTCGAACCCATGAAGCGCTTTTGGCGCTTACGCGCTCTCCAGGCGCGCGCCTTCGACCACTCGGCCATCTCTCCGAAAATTTGAGGCTGTAAAAATACACTTTTTTTCAATCGGTACACCTCTTTGCAAAAAAAAAATTATACTGCCGGAAATCGTCCAACCTGACGCTTTATTTTGTATCTTTGCCGCATAATAGAATTTTCCTAAAAATCAATTCATTAAATAACATATTGTATTAGTTATGAACGAAGTACACAATTTTAATGCAGGACCTTGCGTCCTCCCGAAAGAAGCCGTTGAATCCACAATCAACGCAATTCGCAACTTTGACAACACCGGAATCGGTCTGATGGAAATCTCCCACCGCACCCCGGGTTGGGAAAGACTTATGGCAGAAACCCGCCAACTTTGGCGCGATTTGCTCAACATCCCCGACAATTACGAGGTCCTCTTCCTCGGCGGCGGTGCCAGCACCCAGTTCTTCATGGTGCCCGCCAACCTGATGAAAACCAAAGCCGCCTACCTCCAGACCGGCGTCTGGGCCAAGAAGGCTGCCAAGGAAGCCAAGAACTTCGGCAAAACCGAAATCATCGCCTCCTCCGAGGACAAAACCTACAACTACATCCCCAAAGGATGGACCGTCCCCGCTGACGCCGATTATTTCCACATCACCACCAACAACACCATCTACGGCACTGAAATCCGCAAAGACTTCACCGCTGAAGAGTGCAACAACGTGATGCTCGTCGCCGACATGTCCTCCGACATCATGAGCCGTCCCGTCGATGTGACCAAATACGGCCTCATCTACGGCGGTGCACAGAAAAACGTCGGCCCTGCCGGCGTCACCTTCGTCATCGTGCGCAAGGACATCCTCGGGAACATCGGCGACCGCGCCTACATGAACCCGCTGCCCACCATGGTCGACTACCGCACCCACGCCGCTGAGGAAGCCAAGAACATCTCCATGTTCAACACGCCTCCCGTGCTCCCCATCTTCGTCATGCACGAAACCCTCACCTGGCTCAAGAACACCATCGGTGGTGTCGCCGAAATGAACAAGATCAACATGAAGAAATCCAACCTCCTGTATGAGGAAATCGACCGCAACAGCATGTTCGTGGGCACTGTCGCCGACAAGGCTGACCGCTCCATCATGAACCACTGCTGGGTGATGGCCCCCGGCTACGAGGACAAACAGGACGCCTTCATGGCCTTCGCCAAAGAGCGCGGCATGATCGGCATCAAGGGTCACCGCTCCGTCGGCGGCTTCCGCGCCTCCCTCTACAATGCCTGCACCGTCGAAGACGTCGAAGCCCTCGTCGCTTGCATGCAAGATTTCGAAAAAGCAAACAAATAACATTAGTTAGCAGTTAATAGTTAGTAGTTAGCAGTTACTACGGTGCCGCCAACTACTAACTATTATCGAATCATTTAAATCAAATATAGTAATGAAAGTATTAGTTGCAACGCAAAAGCCTTTCGCGAAAGCCGCTGTGGATGGCATTCGCGCCATCGTGGAAAAAGCAGGATACGAATTGGTTCTGCTGGAAAAATACGAAACCCCTGAAGAACTCTACGCCGCCGTCGCTGACGTGGACGCCATGATCGTGCGTTCCGACAAAGTCACCGCCCAGGTGATCGACGCCGCCAAGAACCTCAAGGTGGTCGTGCGCGCCGGCGCCGGCTTCGACAACCTCGACCTCGCCGCCTGCACCGCCAACAACATCGTGGCTATGAACACCCCCGGCCAGAACTCCAATGCTGTGGCTGAACTCGCCCTCGGCATGATGATCTACATGGCCCGCAACACCTTCAAACCCGGCACCGGCGCCGAACTGAAAGGCAAAAAAGTCGGTATCCAGGCTTACGGCAACGTCGGCCGCCTCGTCGCTGAGAAAGCCCGCGCCCT
This sequence comes from uncultured Bacteroidota bacterium, assembly GCA_902770735.1. Classification (GTDB taxonomy): domain Bacteria; phylum Bacteroidota; class Bacteroidia; order Bacteroidales; family WCHB1-69; genus F23-D06. The sequence continues at coordinate 23,400 of CACXUB010000016.1, forward strand.
CGGCATGGAAGTCTGGGCCTTCGACCCGTTCGTCCCAAAAGAGAAAATGGAGGCTGAAGGCGTGGTCGTTCCCGCCACCCTCGAAGAGATGTACAAAAACTGCAACTACATCTCCCTGCACATCCCCGCCAATGACCAGACCAAAAAGTCTATCAACAAAGCTCTTGTCGGCCTTATGCCCAAAGGCGGCTGCGTGATCAACACCGCCCGCAAAGAGGTCATCAACGAGGAAGAACTCATCGCCCTGATGGCTGAGCGCGAAGACCTCAAATACTGCACCGACATCGCCCCCGACGCTTTGGACGAGTTCAACAAGTTTGAGAAACGCTTCTTCGCCACCCCGAAAAAACAGGGTGCCGAAACCGCCGAAGCCAACATCAATGCCGGCCTCGCCGCCGCCAACCAAATTGTGAACTTCTTCGTCAACGGCGACAAAAAATTCCAAGTCAACAAATAGGATCCAATCCCCTATCAGAAAAAAGGCAGACTGTTTCGGTCTGCCTTTTTTTTGACATAGACTATTGACATTGACATAGACCATTGACATAGACATAAACTATCGACATAGACCTTGTTCGGTTTAAGTCATAGTCTAAGTTTAAGTCACAATCTAAGTTTGTATTCATATTTTATGTACCTTTGCGACCTCAAAAATTGGATTATGGCAGACAACAAGAATTTTACCATCGGTATCACGCAAGGAGATATCAACGGCATCGGTTATGAAGTGATTATCAAGTCGTTGAGTGACAACAGAATCATGGAGATGTGCACTCCCGTGGTGTACGGCTTGTCGAAAGTGGCCTCCTACCACAAAAAATACATGGAAATGCCGGAATTTTCCTTCCAGTTCACCAAAACGGCCGAACAACTCTCCACCAAACGTCCCAACCTTGTCAATTTGTATGAAGAAGAGGTGAAGTTGGACTTGGGAACCGCCACGAAAGTAGCGGGACAAATGGCGGAACGCGCGCTCTACGCCGCCGGACGCGACCTGAAAAACAAGCTGATCGACGCTATCGTGACCGCCCCCATCAACAAAAACAGCATCCAGTCCGACAAATTCAAATTCCCGGGTCACACTGCCTTTTTCGAACACTATTTCGGCGGAAAAGAACACCCGGCCATGCCACTCATGGTGGCGGAGAACCTGCGTGTCGGATTCACAACCAATTACTTGCCTATCAACGAAGTGGCAAACAACATCACCACCGAAAGAGTTCTTGGTAAATTGGAAATCCTGAACCAATCACTGAAACAAGATTTCGCCTTGAACAACCCCACCATCGCCGTGCTCGCACTTAACCCGCACAACGGCGAAGAAGGCTTGCTCGGCACGGAAGACAAAGAAATCATCCAACCCGCTGTGGCCCAGGCATTCCACAATGGCATCAACGCTTTCGGTCCTTTCGCGGCGGACAGTTTCTTCGCATCCGGATCCTACACCAAATTCGACGCCGTGCTGGCCATGTACTACGACCAAGGCATGATTCCCTTCAAACTCTTAGGCAAAAACGGCGTGAACTTCACGGCCGGACTGCCCATCGTGCGCACCGCCCCCGCCCATGGCACCGCCTACGACATCGCCGGCAAAAACATCGCCGATCCGCAGGCCATGCGCAACGCCATCTACCTTGCCATCGACATCCTGCGAAACCGCGAAACAATGGCACGATAACGAACTAATGAGGTTGGCAGAGACGTGCCAGGGCGCGCCTCTACAGCCCTTTCACCCAAAATGAATCTGGTAATCGACATAGGGAACACACTACGAAAGGTGGCTGTCTTTTCAGAAAAAGGTGATCTTTTGCAACTTTTTTCTGAAAATCGGTTGACCATACCTTTTTTCGAGCATCTTTTCGAAGAATATGAGATTCAGCGAGCCATTGTCTCCTCTGTGAGCGAAGGCGATGAGGAAGCTTTGGCATGGCTTAACGCGCACACACACCTCGTCCGGTTCTCCCACGACTGCCGGCTGCCCATCACCCTATGCTACGAAACCCCGGAGACATTAGGCACCGACCGCATTGCCAACGCAGTGGGTGCCAACGCATTATGTCCAAACCAAAATGTCCTGTCCATCATGGCGGGCACCTGCCTCGTGGCTGATTTCGTGAATGCAAACGGTGAATACTGGGGCGGTCGGATTGCACCAGGTATGCGGATGCGCTTCCAAGCCCTGTCGCAATTCACCGCCCGCCTGCCCCTCGTGGAACCCGAACCCATACACCAACTGATCGGCGGCACCACCAAAACGTCCATCCTCACTGGTGTTATCCACGGTATGGCGAACGAAATCGACGGTATGATCAACCAATACGCCGAACAATATCCCGACCTCAAAGTGCTTTTTTCCGGCGGCGATTCTCCACTACTCCAAAATTACGTAAAAAAACGTATATTTGCCGCCCAAAATCCGACCTTGTTCGGATTGCTTAAAATACTGAAACTGAATGCAGCGGAAAACTGATCATAAATGGTTGTGGGCCTTTTTGTTTTGCCTCCTGTGCACCTATTCCGTACAGGCGCAAAATGAAATCAGCATACCCTATTCCAGTTACGGAATCGGCATGGTGAACCACTCTTCAAACGGAATTCTGGACGCCATGGGTGGGGTATCCTATGCCATGCAAAACCCCTATTACATCAATTTCAGAAACCCTGCCTCCTACGCGGCCTTCGACTCGCTCTCTTTCATTGCCGACGCCGCCGCGTCCGTCTATTCCTCCCATTTGAGCCAGCGGCAGATGACCCAACGCAACACCTACGCCAAACCCGGATATCTGGCCATCGGTTTGCCTGTCACGCGGCACTGGCGCACCAGCATCGGAATCAAGCCTTTCAGCGACATCGGCTACAACATCGAAACTGTCAAAAACATCGAAAATATTGGTGATGTCACCTATATATACAGTGGCAAGGGAGGTCTGAACCAGCTTTACTGGGGCAATGCCTTCAAAATCTGCAAAGGACTCTCCATCGGCCTGAATGTCAGCTACATCTTCGGGTCTGTCTATGCTTACAGCAACACCGAGTTCGAAGGTACCAACTTCTTCAACTCTTACGTCAACGACGCCTATCATATGGACGGCATCTACCTTGACGCCGGTCTCCAGTATATGTTCAACATTGGGGAGAACCACCGTATCGGCCTGGGAGCCGTGTACAGCAACACCGCCTACATTTGGGCGAAAGAAAAACTCTTAGTAAATTCATACTCAGGAAATTACGTATCCACAATACTGTATGATACCGTCTTTTCCCAAGACGGCATGCGCGGCCGACTGGTCATTCCTCAGTCTGCTGGCGGCGGGTTGAGCTATTCCTATAAAGACAAAATAACCATCGCCGGTGATGTGACTTGGCGCGATTGGACGCATTTTTCCTTTATGAAACCGTCCAACGACACGATGCAAAACAGCATCTCCACCTCCATCGGCTTCCAGTTCATCCCTGACCCGCTCTCCAACAAGTTCTTCAGAAAGATGGCGTTCCGCATTGGCGGGCACTATTCCACCGGAGAACTGTTGCTGCGCAATAAACCTATTTCCGAATTCGGAGTCAGTATAGGCGTAGGTGTCCCGTTAACCACGTTCAATACGCACTCGTCTCTCAACATCCTCTTCGAATACGGAAAAACCGGAACCCTCGCCAACGACCTGATACGCCAAGACTACTTCAGATTCTCCTTCTGCTTCACCCTACAGGAACGCTGGTATCAACGAGTTAAATTAGATTAGAAAATTGAAAGTATAACCTTATAAAAAACGGAAAAATGAAAAAAATTCTTGCAATCATCGCATTGGTTTTCAGCGGAAGTTTCCTTTTCGCACAGCAACCCTGCACGTTCAAATACGGGGCCACTGAAGAAGACTCCATCGCGTGCCGCCAACAAATTTTCTATTTCACAGAATTTTTCAAAAACAAATCGTACAAAGATGCCTACGACAACTGGCAATACCTCATCCAAAAGGCTCCTTGCGCATACGAAGGCATCTACTCTAACGCGCAGACCTTGTTCCAAAATCTGATCAAAGACGAACAAGATTCCGCACGCCGCGAAATGCTCCTCGACTCCCTGCTCTACGCCTATGACGTGCGCAGCACCTATTTCCCCGACAAATTCACGCCCGGCTCCGGTCTCGGTTACAAGGCTTACAACCTCATGCGTTACAGAAAAAATCTCTATGAGCAGGCTTTCGACTGGTTCGTGCAATCCGTCGAAATGGAGAAGGAGAACACCCAGGCTGCCATCTGGGACGCTTACTTCCAACTGGCCAAAAACAAGACCGATGCCTCGAAGGACACCTCCTTTGTGATTGACGCTTACGAGCGCGCCTCTGACTACCTCGACCTCTCCGTCCTGAACGCCACCAAGGCATACGAAACCAGCGCCGACGCTTTGGCTGAACTTCAGGCGAAATTCGACAGCGCAATCATTGACCGTATCGAGTTCGACAAAAAGGCCAAGAAGCTGATCGCCGACACCACCCGTCAATCCAAGCTGATTGTCAACTTCATCAAAGTGAAAGCCAAATTCGAAAAAGCGGTGGCACCCTACGCCTCCTGCGACGTGATGGAACAACTCTATGCCAAGAAGTTCGACGAAATCAAGGACAACGTGCCCGCCGTCAGCAAAATGGTCAACACCATGTTCAAAGCCGGCTGCACCAGCAGCCCAGTGTTCCAGGAAGGTCTGGCCATCCTGCACAAGGCCAGCCCGAGCCGCAACACCGCTTACATGATGGGTAATTTCACCTTCCAAAACTATGGCAAGAGCCAAAGCGTCGAAGACCTCAATACGGCAATCGAATACTTCAAAGATGCTGCCAATCTCAGCGAAACTCACGACCAGAAAGCGGATGCCTACTACATGATGGCGCTGGCATACCGACTGAAGAACGCCTTCTCCGAATCCCGTTCCGCAGCTTACGAAGCGCTGAAAGCTAAACCCAACATGGGCAAAGCGTACATCCTGATTGGAGACCTCTACGCCAACTCCGGTGGCAGATGCGGTGACGAGCAAGTTCCCGGTGCATACGCCTGGGCCGCTGCCGACAAATACGCCAAGGCCGTTGCTGTGGATCCGAGCTGCGAAAGCGAAGCCAGCAAACAACGCGCCAAACTGAGATTTCCCAGCAAAGACGAGCTCTTCAAACGCGGTATTAGCGCCGGCTCCTCCTACCACGTGGGTTGCTGGATCCAAGAGAATACCACCGTGAGATAATTGAATGTATTCTAACCTTAAATATCTGTATAAAAGCATCATAACGTCCCTGTGCGTTATGATGCTTTTTACTGCCTGCCATTCCAGCCGCAACAAGGCCCAACTGCTGGAATACGACGGTAAGTTTCCCGAAGAATCGGCTGAGAACATGACCATCACCGTCAGCGACTCCGGGCAGACAGTCTTCATCGTGAACACCCCTGTTTTCAACCGTTATGAAAACAAAGACACCACGTACACGGACTGTCCCGAAGGCATCACCATCACCTCCTTCAACGACTATGGACGGAAACAGGCTATCATCACCGCGAACTACGCCTGCCAAATCAACAACAACCTCTTCAAAGCGACTGACAACGTGGTCATTTACGACCTTTCTTCCGGCGACTCCGTCATCACCGACGAAGTGATTTGGGACCAGCGCAAACGCTCCATTTACTCCACCAAGCAGGTGAAACAAGTGAAACGCGACGGTTCGGTGAACTACGGCGACGGTTTCGACGCGGACGAACGGTTCACCAAATACACCATCATCCACCCGCATGGCGAGATGGTCGGATATGATTTCTAGCTGTTGGCTATTGGCTGTTGGCTGTTAGTTGTAAACCTCTAAACCTCTAAACTCTAAACCAAAAAAGTAGTCCCGCTGGGAATCGAACCCAAATTTAAAGTTTAGTTTTTTCAGGACGGAAAACAAATGCTAAATAACAACAACTAATTGTATTGAAAATCAGATATTTAGCCGTCACCCATTCCGTTTTGATTGCCTTTTGTTTCCGTTATTTTGCATTTTTTTGTGACCCCGATTGTGACCCCGTTTGAAAAAATGCTATCTTTGCAGCGGTACAATTCAAATTCAATCGGCAATGAGAAACAAGACAAAAACGAATCAGAGAGGCGTTTATGTTTGGGAACGTTCAGACGGACGGCGACAACTTTACATTGACTTTTACAAGAGCGGCAAACGCTACTATGAGTGTTTAGATTCATTCCTTGACCCGGAATTATCCAAGGTTGACAAGTTGAGCAACGAGGCAAAGATAACAGCAGCGGCCACAACGCGGGCGGAAAGGTTGAAGCAGCTTGAAAAAGGCGAGGCCTACAAAATCGAACACGGCGGGGAGATACTTTTGAAAGATTGGTTTGAAGAGTATGAGCAGAGTATGAAAAACAAGAGTATCGGAGCGCAAAAGGACACAAAGAGCGCGTTTGCTGTGGCCTTGATGTATGCAGAGAGCAGGACAAATCGGAAAGGGGCAAAGGACGGAGCGGACGAACCCAAGCTGGGAGACGTTGACAAAGATTTCATATTGGGTTACGTTGACTATCTACGGAACACATACAAGAAAAAGAACGGCCAGCCGCTATCAGAAAGCACGGTTGCACAATATTTTCATTACCTTGGTTTTGCTATGAAAAAGGCATACCAACGGGGCTATATTATGGCCAACCCTTACAATAGGTTGGAGAGAGAGGACAAACCGAGAGACAGACACGCCAAACGTGAATATCTTGAAATTGATGAGGTGCAGCGGCTTATTGACAGTCAATGTGGCAATGACCACGTAAAACGGGCGTTTCTGTTCAGTTGCTTTTGTGGGTTGAGGTTGAGCGACATTAAGAACCTGACGTGGGGAGGCCTCAAAACCGATGGGGATTCAAACAACGCGATCGATATTCAAAAGACCCGCCAACGTATATATCTGACACTATCCCCGGACGCTATACACTATTTGCCGGAACGCGGCACGGCCACCGACACCGACACCCGGCGCGTCATACCTTTGCAACAATGATGTTAACACTTGGAGCAGACATTTACACCACCAGCAAACTATTAGGCCACGCCAATATCCAAACAACACAGATATACGCTGAAATCATTGACAGCAAAAAGCGGGAGGCCGTGAACCTTGTTAGCGGGATATTCACCCACCAAGGGGAAAGGAGGGCGGAATGAATCATTTGGCAATCAAAAACGTACTGGAAGAGGCGGAACGTTACACCCGTGAATATAGTAAGCAGCTTGGAATCCGATATGAGACAATCGAGCAGAACAGAAAACAGTACGGGTACCCAGCGGACCACGAGGAACAGCAAAAAACAGAGGCGCGTTTAGGGTTGTTTGATAGTCTGAACCTTGACTATGACGGTGAGGAACTGGTGAAGGCAATGGAAGAGGCTGACAAGAGACTGGAAAAACACGGCGCGGCAACGGAGGCGCGGGCAATAGTCAGCGTTATAGACAGCCACCGGGAAACATTTGACCTGATAGCCCCACCGATGGCACGTAAACTGTATGAGGAATTTTGTTTGCTGGCAGAACCTCAACCAGTGGCAGAACCTCAACCAGTGGCAGAACCTCAACACGACCATTTCAACAGCACATTGACAGATGAGCAGTTGACAACGATATTTGAACGGCTAAAAGGCAAGTATATTGCCGCTGATAGTTACCGGGAAACGTGGCTGTATATTTGTAAGGGTGGAGACCTTGACGGCGATTTTCAGCTGATAAAATGGCAGCAATCAGCGGGGTTGCTGGCCTTGATGGTTGACAAACTGTTTAGCGGTGACAATCGGAAATGGGCAAAAACTGTTGATTGTTTCTGCAAAGAGGACGGAACGAGATATAAGGACAAAGGCACATTTTCACAGGCGTTATCAAGGTATAAGAGATTGCACGACAAAGGCGACACGGACGGCGGCACAAGCATTGATGGAGCAGATGAGTTGTTGAGGCTATTAGAACCCTGACACCAACACAACACAAACGGCAATGTATGGCAATAGGTGGCAATATTGCCAAGATGTTGCTATATATTCCTGATTGTCAATATGTTACTTTTATATTTTTGCACCCTGAAACAAAGCGGGTGACAGTGCAACAGCCCGTAATGTTTCACACGGGCAAAGAACCGTTGAGCCGTTGCACCTCAACGGGGAAAGCCATAATCTAAATCAATCTGACTATGGCAGAGGAACAAATCAAACAAGTAACAGACCAGTTGCAGGAACTCAAAGCACTGGTTACAGCTGGCAGCAAAAATGTTTTGTCGGTGAATGACCTACACTTATTGTCGGGGCTGTCAAAATCCCATATCTACAAACTTATTTGCAGCCGGAAAATCCCCCACTACAGAAGCGAGGGCGGGAAACTGGTATATTTCCGTAAAGATGAGGTTGAAAGTTGGCTGTGTGCAATCAAAGTGCCAACAGCGGCGGAATCGGAGCGGGCAGCGGTTGCCCACTGTGTAAACAACCCGATCGGAAAGGAGGCCTGCAATGCCCAGTAAGCGGAAGAGCATCATAGAGTTTGAGAAGGCATGGCACGCACGCAAGCTGGCCACAATTTCGCCGAATTTCCCGCGTAACGCCATTGTGTACAACAAATACTCCGACACCACCGCGAACGGCCTTACAAGGCTGATAATTGACTATTGCAAGTACCACGGTTGGCACGCGGAACGTATCAACACCCAAGGCCGCGTCATTGACGATCGGCGCGAAGTTACCGATGTGTTAGGCCACCGCCGGACTATCGGCAGCGTTAAGCGCATACCCACCGCCGGAATGAAAGGGAGCGCGGATATCCACATTCTCAAAGCTGGGCGGGCTGTATTCTGTGAAGTGAAGATTGGCCGCGACCGTCAGAGTGAGGCACAAAAAGAGTTTCAACGAAGCGTTGAAGCGTCCGGGGGGTTGTATATTATCGTTCGGGACTTCGACGATTTTCTGAACCAAATAGAGGGGAGGCCGTGAAGATGAACGAGAACAACGAGGCCACACAAAAACCGAAAGACAAGTATATCAACGGAATCCCGGTAAGGACGTTGGCCGTATTCTATTCGTCACCGTCCGAATGGGTTGAGAAGGTGGAGCAATTCATTTCCAACAAGGAGGATAGCGGGCAACAGAGCAAAGAGCCGACATTTTCGGTGAGTGTTGATATGCTCAACGGGATAAAGGCCAGCCCACCCGAAACGCACCGTGGCAAATGGGAGGTACTTGGGTTGTTCGCTATCCGCTCCATAGGAGGAAAAAAACACACGTTCCGAACTAATTACCTTATGGTGTTCGCACGCATGGCGGGACACGCAAGCGCGAAAGGCCTTGATGTTCGCAAAATCCTTGAAACGCTTGGTGTGGCAAAGCCTGCAAACGTTAAGAACCCGTCCACCTATTACGGAGGCCGACAACTCAAACGCTGGATAATGGAGCGGTACGACAAAGTACACATTTTGTCGGCAAACGGTTTGCGCGGTATATGGGTTATGCAGAACGAGGAACTGACGAGGGAGCAGGCACTGGAGGAACTTGCATTAATTGCACTGGGCAAAACCTCAAAAGCAAAGCAGGCCGAAATCAAAGAAACGACACGCAGGGCGATGGAGAAAGCGCGGGCGCGTCATGGCGTGTGATCGTGTTTGGTGTTGTGCATTCAATGTGTATTATATCGTGCTTTTGATGGTTTACTTAAATAAGGTCTATAAATAAGGTCTATAAACAAGGTCTATAACGAAAGAGTATTAAATAAACGCGCATACGCGCGAACTACAAACACCCACGGCGCAAAGTCCATAAATTAAATTCGGTTGGTTATGGGTTGTATATACACCCTATTTAAGTAACACACTTATTTAAGTAACACGTTTTTTAAAAAAAAAGTTATGAGCAAGAAAATACAGAAAATCGAACCCGATGAGGTTGAGGTGTATGTTGTGAGCCGTGAAGGTATCGAAAAAATGACGCTGGAGCCTTGGGAAATCGAAGAATTGACGTTGACACCTGAGGAGTTGGTGCAAATCATGTTGACACCTGAGGAGTTGGAGCAAATAGGGTTAAGCCCTGAGGAAATCGAGCAAGTCGGATTTACACCTGAGGAGATCGAGCAGATAGAACGTGAAGCGATGGAGTTTTTCAATGAAATAGCAGCCGGGGGGATTATATAAGTTTTTGCGAATACGTAACGCGCACGCGCGAAACCGAACGGGCGGCGGTTGCCACCAAAGGCCAGCCCACCCGACCACGGGCGGCAAAAGTTATCAACACCGCCGGGAACAAATATATTTGCCCAATCGGGCGGCATTGTGGTTCGGTGACAAATATATTTGATATTCGACAAATATATTTGTTTTAACTTGCTGTGTTTCAATCAGTTGTTTATAACTTTTCGATTATTGTGACGGCGGAAATCGTATTTTTGCACGTTCAAACCTCAAACCTAATCAGTATGGAACCAATCATCATCACCCAAAGCCAGCAAGCGGCATCCGGCAGGGTTGAAAGCCTTGTTGAGATTGCCGACCGTTACCGCAGACTATACGAAGACACCAGTGGACGGCTTGGAGCCGCCATCGGTGCATTGGCCGTCTCCCATTTCAACACATTGCAGGCAACACAGTTGCTGGGCATAATGGCAAACGCATACTTCGACCTCTCCCGGCAATATCGGGAAAAGCAGGAGAAGGAAATCGCCGAACTTGAAGCAAAGCAGACCGAACTTGCAGCCTATCAAAAGGCCGTGATGGAGAAGGCCACGAAAGCCTTGGAGGGGCATCCGATAGTGTGATTCATTCCGTATTTATTCCCTATGTGAACCGAATCGGGACGGCAAGCCGATTGTAATGGATTGATTTTAATGTAGTTAATAAAAATATCTGACAACCTCAGCCCATTGATTATATGTCATTTGCAGAAGAAAATCCGACTGTTTCAACCAGCCTTGAGGGCTTGGTGGAGCTGATTCGCACGATAGCGAGCGGCGGCGCAAAACTTGAAATCTCCGTAAAGCTGAAAGATGGCGGTGATCATGTCCCGGCATTTGAGGAACGTCTCCCACGGCCTTACGAGACCTCCGGCCGCCTTAACGGTTACAGAGGTATTGCCGAATACCTTGGACGGAGTATCGGGTTCGTTATCGGAAAAGTTAAAAGTGGAGTTATTCACACCTATAAGATCGGGCGCAAAATGTACGCTTACGAAGATGAGGTGTTGGAAAGTTTGTCAGAGGCCAGCGGTTCGGTAGCAGCTGGCAAAATACTGAAAGCTAATAATCAGGTGAAAATGCGGGTGTATTGACAGCGAAACCAGCCTTATACGGCGGGTTTCATTTGAGGTGCAGCACCCAGCGGACACGTAGAGCCTCCCAGCGTCCAAGATTTGCCACGGTGTTGCCGATGGAAAAAATCGTATATTTGCACCCTGAAAACCCGCCAAGATTCCCAATATCTTATTGCTGAATTGTACCCGCTTTTAGCAAGGCGGGTTTTTTGTTTTTGTGACCCCGATTGTGACCCCGCCACAGGTTGTGACCCGTTAGAGGTTTGTAACTTACTGATATTTAAGTGAGTAGTCCCGCTGGGAATCGAACCCAAATTTAAAGTTTAGGAAACTTTCGTTCTATCCATTGAACTACAGGACCATTTTGCGAAAAAGCGTGCAAAAATACAACTTTTTCGGTATCGGATAACGATAAAAAGAAAGACACGGATTCATTCTCCGTGTCTTTTCTTTATAATTTTTTGAAAATCAGCATTTCGCGATATTCACAATCACCTCGGTGGCTTTCACCATCGACTCAAGCGGCACATACTCGTATTTGCCGTGGAAGTTGTGGCCGCCGGCGAAGATATTGGGACACGGCAGGTTGCGGAACGAGAGGTTTGCGCCGTCGGTGCCGCCACGGATGGGCACGATGACCGGCTCCACATCAGCCTCCTCCATCGCCTTCACCGCGCGTTCCACCACGTAATAGACTGGCTCCACCTTCTCGCGCATGTTGTAATATTGGTCCTTGATCTCGCACGTAATGCAATTGTTGTATTTGATATTCAAGAAGTTAACAATTTCTTGCATGAACTTTTTCTGTGCCTCGAAAGTTTCGCGGTTATGGTTGCGAATGATGTACGACATCTTCGACTCCTCCACCGTGCCTTCGATGTGTGTAAGGAGGTAGAAACCCTCGTAGTCCTGCGTGTGCTCAGGACGTTGCGCGGCGGGCAGCATGCCGTTGAGTTCCATAGCGATGAGCTGCGAATTGACCATCTTGTTCTTGGCATAGCCGGGGTGGATGTTCTTGCCTTGGATGCGGATATTGGCGGAAGCGGCGTTGAAGTTTTCAAACTCCAATTCACCGAGGGCGCCACCGTCCATCGTGTAGGCGAAATCGCAACCAAATGCCTCCACATTGAAGAATTTCACGCCGTTGCCGATTTCCTCGTCGTGAGAAAACGCCACTTTGATGTCCCCATGCTTTATTTCCGGGTGTTGGATGAGATATTCCATGGCACAGACAATCTCCGCGACGCCGGCTTTGTCGTCCGCGCCGAGCAGGTGTTTCCCGTCGGTGGTGAGTAATGTTAATCCCTTGTAATCCAGCATTTCCGGAAATTCTTCCGGAGAAAGCACCGTGTTGGACTCCTGGTCCAGAACAATGGTGCCGCCGTCGTAATTCGGGACGATGACAGGTGCGGCAATGCCGGGCATGTCGGGCGCGGTGTCAAGATGCGCCATAAAGCCGATAACCGGCTGCTTTTCAGTGGTGTTGGAAGGCAACAAAGCGATCACATAACCGTGTTGGTCTTTGGTCACATTCTGCATGCCGATTTGTTTCAACTCCTCCACCATCACATCGGCAAAATCGAGCAAAGCCTGCGTACTCGGATAGCTTTCGGAGTCCGGATTCGCCGTGGTTGCGTAGGAGATATACTTGGAAAAACGATTCAACAAATTATCCTTCATATTCTTAAAAATTTGAAAATTAGATACTTACATTCAATTTCTTTTGTTCAAAAAGATAAGCAAAGGTACAATTTTTATTAAGAAAATTTTCTAAAAAAAACTCTTGACAAACGCTTATAAATATTGTATCTTTGCACGCCAAAATTTTGTTTGATGAAATTATCTGAATTTAAGTATTACCTGCCTCAGGAACTCATCGCCCTCCACCCGGTGGAAGAGCGCGACGAGGCACGCATGATGGTGCTCGACAGAAAGACCAAAACCATTGAGCACAAACTATTTAAGGACATTGTTGACTATTTTGACGAAGGGGATTTGTTCGTGATGAACAACACCCGCGTCTTTCCTGCATTGATGTTCGGCGAAAAGGAGCAGACACGCGCGCAGATCCGCGTTTTTCTGCTGAGAGAGTTAGACGAAGAGAGCCGTTTATGGGACGTGCTGGTGGATCCCGCCCGCAAAATCCGTATCGGCAACAAGCTCTCCTTTACCGAAGACGACAGCTTGGTGGCCGAGGTCATCGACAACACGACCTCCCGCGGCCGCACCCTTCGCTTCCTCTTCGACGGCGATCACGACGCCTTCAAAGAGAAGCTGATGACTCTTGGTAAGACTCCTTTACCTAACGACATTCAGCGTTTGCGCGATATCGAGGAGAGCGACAAGGATGACTATCAGACCATTTACGCCACCGAAGAAGGCGCTGTGGTGGCTCCTGCCGCTGGTCTCCATTTCAGCCGCTTCCTGCTCGCCAGAATGGAACTCAAAGGCATCGAACGCACCTACATCACGCTGCACGCCGGATTAAGCAATTTTAACGATATTGACGTTGAAGATTTGTCGAAACACAAACCTGACTCCGAACGGATGATTATCCGTGCGGACGTGGCCGACAAGATCAACGAGACCAAGAAGGAGGGCCATAAAATCGCCGTGGTCGGCACCACCACCATGAAAGCGTTGGAATCTTCCGTCTATGACAGCGGCATGGTGAAAACCACCGAAATGAACGGCAGAGAGGACATGTGGACCAACAAGTTCATCTATCCGCCCTACCGCTTCAAAGTGGCCAACGCCATGGTCACCAACTTCCACGCCCCGCAAAGCTCCATGCTGATGATGGTGGCAGCATTCGGCGGTTACGACTTCGTGATGAAGGCATACAAAGAGGCCGTGGCGGAGAAATACCGCTTCCTCACGTACGGCGATGCCATGTTGATTATTTAACATTTTTTAATACGATATAACTATGTCAAAAGCATATCAGGAAGCAGGCGTGCAGCTGGAGGCCGGCTATGAGTCGGTGCGCCTCATCAAAAAACACATCTCCCGCACCAACCGTCCCGGCATGATGGGCAACATCGGCAGCTTCGGCGGCATGTTCGACCTCGCCTCCCTCGGCTACAAGGAACCCGTGTTAGTCAGCGGCACCGACGGCGTGGGCACCAAACTGAAACTGGCGTTCATGATGGACCGCCACGACACCATCGGTCAAGACGCCGTGGCCATGTGCGTGAACGACGTGCTTGCCCAAGGCGCCGCTCCCCTCTTCTTCCTGGACTACATCGCCGTGGGCAAAAACGAGCCCACCAAAATCGAGGCGATCGTGAAAGGCGTGGCCGACGGCTGCGTCCTCTCCAACTGCGCCCTCATCGGCGGTGAAACAGCGGAAATGCCTGACATGTACGATGTTGACGAATACGACATCGCCGGCTTCACCGTTGGCGCGGTCGAGAAATCCAAACTCATCGATGGTTCGAAAGTTAATGTGGGTGACGTGCTCATCGGTCTGGCCTCCAGCGGCGTGCACTCCAACGGTTTCTCCCTCGTGCGCAAAATCGTCTTCAAAGACAACCAGTTAGACCTCAACACGAAATACGACACCCTGCCCGACACGCTCGGCAACGTGCTCCTCACCCCCACCCGCATCTACGTGAAACCCGTCCTGGAAGTGTTAAAAAGTGTTGACATCCACGCCATCTGCCACATCACCGGCGGCGGCTTCGACGAGAACATCCCGCGTGCGCTACGCCCCGGACAAGGCATCTTCGTCGATGAACACAACTGGGAAATACCCGCCATCTTCCCGTTCCTCGAAAAATACGGCAAGGTCAACCACCGCGAAATGTTCAACGTCTTCAACATGGGCATCGGCATGGTACTGATGGTGGATCCCAAAGACGCCGACCAAACCGTCAAGATGTTTAACGAACTGGGTGAGAAGGCTTACGTTATCGGTAATGTCACCGACAAAGAGGGCGTTGTCGATATAAAACTCAAGTAATGAAATTCATCGGACCTCATGTCAGTGCATCCGGCGGGGTGGAGAACGCCCCGTTGAATGCGATGCAGGTGGGCGCGACCGCTTTCGCCCTTTTCACCAAAAATCAGCGACAGTGGTTTTCAGCACCCTTGAGCGAGAAATCCATTGCCGCCTTCAAGGAAAACCTCTCGAAATCAGGTATTTCCGCCGACTATGTGCTCCCCCACGACAGCTACCTCATCAACCTCGGCAGTCCAGATCCGGAAGGATTGGAAAAGTCACGCAACTCCTTCCTTGAAGAGATGCAACGCTGCGAGCAATTAGGGTTAAAAATGCTTAATTTCCACCCGGGCAGCCATCTGAAACAGATAACCTTGGAGGAATGTCTCACCCGCGTGGCCGAAAGCATCAACTTCGCTTTGGACAAAACACAGGGCGTGACCGCCGTCATCGAAAACACCGCCGGCCAAGGCACCAACGTGGGTTTCAGCTTCCAACACTTAGCGTATATCATTGACAAAGTGGAAGATAAGAGCAGAGTGGGCGTCTGTCTTGACACCTGCCACACCTACTCCGCAGGCTATGACATCAAAACCGCAGACGGATACAAAGCCTCCTTCGAAGAATTCGAAGAGACGGTTGGTTTCAAGTACCTGCGGGCCATCCACCTCAACGACACGAAGAAGGAACTCGCCAGCCGCGTCGATCGCCACGACAGCATCGGCAAGGGCTTGTTAGGCATGGAATTTTTCGAGCGTTTTATGAACGACCCGCGCTTCGACAACATGCCGCTCATCCTTGAAACTCCAGATGAAACGCTGTGGGCGGGGGAAATCCGATTGTTGCAAGGGTTGGTGAAATAAATTGCCTGTTTTCACGGGAAAATCAGCGCGAAAATCGTTTGGTGGCGGTCGCTTTGGCGCAACACCAACGCCCCGTTGTGACGCTGCATGATACGACGCGAAAGACTCAGCCCGATGCCGTTGCCGCCGGATTTGGTGGAGTAGAACGGCACGAAGATCTCCTCTTGTTGCCGTAACGGCACAGGCTTTCCGTTGTTGCGCACCTGTATTACCGTATGGTCTTCGCCGTCCAACCCGGCCTCCAATTTGATCTCCGTAGCGTTTGCCTCCAAGGCGTTCTTGATCAAGTTGTTGAATACCTGCATCAGCTGCGATTCATCGGCATAGAGCATCAGGTCGGGAGGATCCACAGTATTGGTAAGAACAGCATTGCATTCGTGAGCCTTGACTTCGTTCAGGTGCACTACTCTATCCAACAACTCACTGACCAGCAACGTCTTGCAGGCAGGTGGTGCGATTTTGGTGAAAGTGCGGTAGGACTCTACAAAACGAATCAGCTCTTTGGAGGAGGATGAGATGGTCTCCAGCCCCGCCTTTACATCCAGGGTGTCGTCCTTGGCGAGGGCGTCGCTGAGAGCGGCTATCGGGGTCACCGTGTTCATCATCTCGTGCGTGATGACCCGAAAGAGTTTGCTCCACGAAACTTCCTCATTCCGAACGCTTTGCCGCTCCACGATGGTGCGGATGCGGTTGAGCTCGCGGTTCATGCCAGTGTTGTCGCGGAAACGGAAATTCGTCTCCCCGTCCTCCAAGGCATCCATCATGTAAGCCACCTTGTCGCGGTTCCGTTTGGAGACCCACAAGGCCGTCAGCATGGCCACGATGAGGCAGCTGCCCGCCAGAATCCCTATCCATGCCCACGTGCTCATATTCCGTACTTTTTCAAGCGGTTGTACAATGTCGGGCGACTGATATTCAATGCTTTGGCCACCAAGGTCAGGTTGCCGTTGTACTTCTTGACGGCGTTGCGGATGACCTGTTCCTCGGCATCTTCCAAGGACTCTGCCTGAATGGGGAAGGCCATCGTATTCAGCTCAGAATCATTGATTTGGAAGTCGTCTGGCCGCAACACTTCGTTCTCGGCTAAGATGACCGTCTGCTCAATCCGGTTTTGTAGCTCGCGCACATTCCCGGACCAGCGGCATCGGCGCAGCAGATCCACAGCATCCTCCGAAATTCCCGTCACATTGCGACGGTACTTCTTGACGTAACGTTCTATGAACAAGGAGGCTAACGGTTCGATCTCGTCTGTACGCTCGCGCAGGGGAGGCAGCTGCAACGTAACCGTGTTGATGCGGTAGTAGAGGTCTTCGCGGAATTGGCCGTCGCGCACCATCGCGGGGAGGTCCTTGTTGGTGGCGCAAACCAGCCGGATGTCGATCGGCACGGACTTGGTGTCGCCGACCTTGGTGACGCAGCGGTTTTGCAGCACCCGCAAGAGCTTGGATTGCAGGTGCAACGGGATATTCCCGATTTCGTCGAGAAAGAGCGTGGTGCCATTGGCCTGCTCGAACTTGCCCGTGTGGTCGGTGCGCGCGTCGGTGAAAGCCCCTTTCACGTGTCCAAAGAGCTCGCTCTCGAACAGACTCTCCGACAGCGCCCCGATATCCACGCTCACCATCGGTTTGGCCGCCCGCGAAGACAGCCGGTGTATCTCGTTGGCTAACACGTCTTTGCCGGTTCCGTTCTCGCCGGTGATCAGCACCGTGGCGTCCGTTGGGGCGACCTTCTCCACTGTATGGCGGATGGCCGTCATAGCGGAACACATTGATATCCACAGGGTTGCCATTCGCCTGCTGCAGGGCTTTGTGATAGAAGAACATGACCGGAGTATTGCCATGGTGTTGGGCGATGATCTGCTGCACCGCCTCCGGCAGCCGGTACGCCTTCGCCAGCGCCACACCGTCGCGGGTATGGGACGTGATAATGGCGGCAGACACATAAGGATCCACATGGTCGTGGGCGTTCACACCGCCCATCTGGTTTTCCGTAAAATAAGAGGGCCGTTTCAATTTGCCAATATCATGATAATAACCGCCCACTCGGGCCAGCAGTGGATTGGCTCCGACAGCTTCCGCCGCGGCTTCCGC
>CACXUB010000017.1 GCA_902770735.1 uncultured Bacteroidota bacterium
GCGTCATAGTCGCCGCCTTCAATTGTGGACATGTATTGTGTGGCGCAACCGATCATAGAAGAGAGGGCGATTAACATCAAGAAATACGTAAATAATTTCTTCATTATTATCGTTTTTAATACAAACTCAGCATTATACAACAAATCATTTAGACATCATAATCTCGTATGAGTTTAATCTGCGTTTTAATAAGAATCAAAAAAATATTTTTTCCCTTGACAACCGCCCCGTTTTGTTGTATCTTTGCAGTCTGATTTTTATTAAACCTATAAACGAAATTTAAACACTATGGAAATTAGAAGATTCGGCTACTATTGGTTGGACACTTGGGTGTTGGCGAATGTGATTCAGCTGGCCACGCAGGATTTCTGTATGCGCTATCTCAATCGCAAAAACGACCCGTGCGGTCGGCAGTACGATCAGATGACGCAGGCGGCGCGGTCGGTGCCCGCCAACATCGCGGAGGGGAGCTCGCGCCGCTCCACTTCCAAGGAAACGGAGATGCGGCTCACCGATGTGGCGCGCGCCAGCCTCGCCGAGCTCGCCAACGATTACCTGAATTGGCTACTGCACGGGGAGAATGTGCCGTGGTCGGTATATTCGGAGGAACATCGGGCTGTCACGGCTGTCCAACTCGACCCGCCTGCCTACAAGGACGATGTGCAGCATCTGAGCAGCATCCACATCCTGCAGCAGAAAAGGAAATTCGACGGGTGGCTTCGCTCCGGAGACTCCATTGTGGAGGCCAACTGCCTGCTGGTCCTTTGCAACCGCCTGATCATGATGCTGGGCAAGCAGCTGAGTAACCAGCTGGACACTTTCAAGGAGGAAGGCGGCTTCTCGGAGGCCCTCACCGCCGACCGGCTTGCCTACCGTGCGGCGCAAAGCGCCCAAGCGGACGCCCCGAAATGCCCGAAATGCGGCAAACCCATGATCAAGCGAGTTGCCAAGAGGGGCTTAAACGCCGGAAACGAGTTCTGGAGCTGCAGCGGTTACCCGGAATGCAACGGAACGAGGAGTTTGAAGGGGTAGGGTTGGGGGTGTCGAAATATCATAATCTCAATTTTTCGAAATAATTGATATTTCGAAGCAAGATTAAGCATCCTTCTCCACCGCCTCCCGCATCTTCCCCAACCAATGGTACGCCGCCTTGAACGTCGGGATGTTGTGGATGCTGCAAACCAGCTTGTGGTTGGCCTCCTTGAGCTGCACCACTGGGTGGTTCGCCTGCATGAACAAAAGGAACTTGCCGAATTCGTCGGACTGGAAGTAGGGGGAGTGCGAGTTGCCGGTGAAGTAGCCGTGGAAGACCTTCTTTTTCAAGACGATCTTCTCGAAGTGGAGGTCGGCGGCGAGCATGCGCAACGGGATGGTCTGCATCAACTCCTCGGTCTCGCGCGGCATCGGCCCGAAAATGTCGGTGACCTTCTTGCGGAACTCTTCCAACTTCTGCGGATCCCGGATGGACTCCAGCTCCTTGTAGAGGTTCATGCGCTCGGTGACGTTGGAGATGTACGTGGAGGGGAACAGCGCCTCGATGTCGGTCTCCAACGAGCACTCCCGGCGTAACAACGCGCTGTTGTCGGCCATCTGCAGGTCGCCAAGACCTTCGTCACCGGCGTCTTTCATCTCCTGGATGGCCTCGTTCAGGATCTTCTGGTACATTTCGTAGCCCATCTCGTTGATGAAGCCGCTCTGGTCGGCGCCGAGGATGTCGCCGGCACCGCGGATGTCCAAGTCGCGCAGGGCGATGTGGATGCCGCTGCCGATGTCGCTGAACTGCTCGATGGCTTGCAAACGCTTGCGCGCCTGGTCGTTGAGGGTGTCCCACGGCTTGATGAAGAGGTAGCAGTATGCCTTTTGGTTGTTGCGGCCCACGCGCCCGCGCAGCTGGTGCAGCACGTTCAACGCGAAGTTCTGCGCGTCGTTGATGATCATCGTGTTGGCGTTCACGATGTCCAAGCCGGACTCCACAATCGTGGTGGAAACCAACACGTCGTACTCGCCGTTGATGAACTGCGTCATAATCTTCTCCAACTGGTCGCCCTCCATCTGACCGTGTCCGATGGCTACCCGCGCCTTCGGAACTAATCGTTGAATTAACCCCGCTAATTCTTTGATATTCTGAATCTTGTTGTGAATAACAAACACCTGTCCGCCGCGGTTCAACTCGAACTGGATGGCATCGCGCATGATGTCTTCGTCGAAGACGTGTACCTGCGTGTCGATGGGCTGACGGTTGGGCGGGGGAGTGGTGATCACGGAGATGTCCCGGGCCCCGATGAGCGAGAACTGCAGCGTGCGCGGGATCGGCGTCGCCGACATGGTGAGGGTGTCGATGGTGGTCCTCAACTCTCGGATCTTCTCTTTCGCGGCCACCCCGAACTTCTGCTCCTCGTCGATGATCAGTAATCCCAAATCCTTGAAAACCACGTCTTTGCTCAAAATCCGGTGCGTGCCGATGAGGATATCCACTTTGCCCTCTTTCACGCCCTTCAGCGTCTCCTTAATCTCTTTGGTGCTCTTGAACCGGTTGATATACGCGATGTTACACGGCATGTTGGCTAACCGGTCGCGGAAGGTGTAGTAGTGCTGCATGGAGAGCACGGTGGTGGGCACCAAGACGGCCACCTGCTTGCTGTCGCACACGGCTTTGAACGCCGCTCGGATGGCGATTTCGGTCTTGCCGAAGCCCACGTCGCCACAAATCAAACGGTCCATCGGGTGGTCGCTCTCCATGTCGGCCTTCACCTCGGCCAACGTCTTGATCTGGTCGGGGGTGTCTTCGTAGATGAACGACGATTCCAGCGTGCTCTGCAGGAAGTTGTCGGGCGAGTAGGCGAACCCTTTCTTGGCTTTGCGCTCGGAGTAGAGCTTGATCAAGTCGATGGCTAACTCCTTGACGCGCTTCTTGGTACGCTCCTTGAGCTTCTCCCAACTGCCGGAGCTGAGGCGGTGGATGGTCGGCGGCGTGCCCTCCTTGCCGACGTATTTGCTGATCTTGTGCAGCGCGTGGCTGCTCAGGTAGAGCGTGTCGCCGTCTTTGTAGCTGATTTTGATAACCTCCTGCGTGCTGTCGCCCATCTGCATCTTCTGCAATCCCTCATACACACCGATGCCGTGGTCGATATGTGTTACATAGTCGCCGGGCTGCAGGTCGTATATCTCCCTGAGTGTCAGGGCTTCGCTCTTCTTGTAACGGTCGCGCAAAACCATCCGCTGGAACTTGTTCCAGAACTGGTGGTCGGTGTAGAGCGCGATTTTCTGGTCCGCGTCGGTGAATCCCTCGTGCAGCACCTCGCGCAACGGCGTGTAGAGCTGCTCGATCTTGAACGCGGCCTCGTTTTGCCGGTTGTATTTCTCCAGAATGTCGAGCATCACCTTGTAGAGACGGTCGAGCTGCGACTGCGTCTCCGACAGGAAATAATTCTGGATGCCATGTTCCAGATTGTCAATCCATTCCAGCAGCAGGTAGTCGAAACTCTTGTCGAAATCGTGCTGCGGCTGCATGTTGAAGTCCAGCGAGAGGGCAGGGGAGTCGATCTCTTTGGTGTTGACATACACCCGCTGGAAATTCGCCACCTCTTTCAAGAAGGTTTTCTTGTTGATGATGGGAATCTCGTCAACGGTAAAATATTCATTATCAACGATATCCTGGTATGCGGTGTGGATGGTGGAGGCAATGTTGGCGGCGTGCATCTGCCATACGACGGTCGTTCCCGGCAGTGCGGAGAAGAACGGCACGCGCTCGCCGTCGCCAGATTCTTTCTGCGAGATGGGAGTCATGATGTAGATCTGATCTACCTCTCGCACAGAGAGTTGCGTCTCGGGGTTGAAGAAGCGGATGGAGTCGATGCGGTCTCCCTCGAACTCGATACGGATAGGGTATTCCTCGGAATAGGAGAAGATGTCGAAGATGTTACCGCGCCAGGCGAACTGCCCCGG
The DNA here is from genome assembly GCA_902770735.1 of uncultured Bacteroidota bacterium. GTDB lineage: Bacteria > Bacteroidota > Bacteroidia > Bacteroidales > WCHB1-69 > F23-D06. The sequence continues at coordinate 3,946 of CACXUB010000017.1, forward strand.
CTCATAGACGAAGTCCTCGGGCAGGTACTCCAATTCGTAGAGTTTGTTGAGGAAATCGTCGGAGAGGATCTCTTCGCCGCGCTTCACGGAGAAGGATTTCCGGTCGATATAGTCCTGGGTGACAACGGTTTCCGCCACGCCTTCGGGGTAGGAGACGAGGATGAGCGGTCGCGCGTCGGGCATCGACAGTTTGTGGAGGATTTCGGCACGGAGTTTCACGTTGGAGGAGTCGGTCTCGCCCCAGCGGCTGTTGCGTTTGTAGGACGACGGCAGGTAGAGTACCCGCTTGTCCTGCAGCGTGTTACTGCGGTCGTTGAGCAGCACTTCCATGTCGCTGTAGAAGAAGGCGGCTTCCTCGCTGTCGCGGAAGACGAACAGCTGGGTTGTGGTGCTTTTTTCCACGGTCTGTGCCGCGATGAAGGCAAGTGCGGAGCCTTTGATGCCGTTTATGGCAATAACCGAACCGGAGACATTCGCGTCCAATGACTTCGCAAGTGCCTCGGATTCAGTATTATAGTACCTATTTTTTAATTCTTGCAGGTTCATAACAAAATCGCCGCGAAGATACGAAATTTGGCGGTTGGCTGGTCGCCGCACGTTGTTGGGTTTTCCCACGTTGTTGGGTTTCCCTACAGACCGTCCTATCCAAAAAAAATTGTACTTTTGCGCCGCTTTTTAACCCTATCGTTTTGGACAATCGTAAAAAGAAAATCGTCACCATTCTCGGGGCGCGGCCGCAGTTCATCAAAGCCGCCGTGGTCTCGCGCGCGCTGTCGGAATTTTCTGATATTCAGGAAATTGTGGTGCACACGGGACAGCATTTCGACCGCAACATGTCGCAGCTTTTCTTCGAACAGATGGGCATCCCGGAACCCGACTACAACCTCGACATCCACGGGCTCCCGCACGGGGCGCTCACCGGCCGCATGATGGAACGCATCGAGGAGGTGCTGCTGGCCGAGAAGCCCGACTGGGTGATGGTTTACGGCGACACCGACTCCACGCTCGCCGGCGCGCTGGCGGCCAAGAAACTGCACATCCGCGTGGCGCATGTCGAAGCCGGACTGCGCTCCTTCAACGAAGCCATGCCCGAGGAAATCAACCGCGTGCTCACCGACCGCCTCAGCGACCTGCTCTTCTGCCCGTCGGAATCGGCGGTGCGCAACGTCCACGACGGCGGCTGCCTGGCTCCCGGCGCGAAAATCGTGATGTGTGGGGATGTGATGAAGGATGCTGCTAAAAAATTTTATCCACACAGGCGCAAGGCCGACGCCGCAGTCCAAGTCCCCTTCATCCTCTGTACGTTCCATCGTGCCGAAAACGTGGATGACAGCGAGACGCTCAGGAACTTGCTGGACGCCCTCGAACAGATCTGCGCCATCGCCCCGGTGGTCTGCCCCCTGCACCCGCACACCCGCAAGAGCATGGAAACCATCGGCTTCGTCCCGGAACGGTCCCCCATCCGCTTCATCGCGCCCGTGGGCTACCTGGAGATGCTGTATCTGCTCGGCGACTGCTCTCTGGTGCTGACCGACAGCGGCGGATTGCAGAAGGAAGCCTACTATATGGGGAAATACTGCGTCACGCTGCGCAACGAGACCGAATGGACCGAGCTGGTGGACTGCGGCTACAACCGCATCGTCGGCACCGTCCCTGCCGTCATCCTCCCGACTGTCCGCGAACTCTTCGCCAAAACCCCGGAATTCCCCGTCGAACTCTACGGCGACGGCCACGCCTCAGAACTCATCGCCAAAACCCTACACCAAACTCCTGTCCCCTAATCCACTACACCCCAATCCCTGCTCCCTAATTCCTACTCTCTATTCCCCACTTCCTACTCTACTATTCCCTAATCCCTATTCCCTATTCCCTACTCCCTATTCCCTAATTCCTACCTCCCTAAATGAAAAAAACCGCCCTCGCCCTTCTGCTGCCACTCTTCCTGCTGCCGTTGCTGTTGTCGGCACAGGTGGATGTCCGTTTTTCGCAGGGTGGGGGAGTCTATCCCGATGCCTTTCCCGTCACCCTCTCCTGCGACAATCCCGATCTCGTCATCCGCTACACGTTGAACGGCGGCTCTCCGACCGGGAAATCCGCTCGCTATTCGGAGCCTCTGATGCTGAGCAAGCGTTTGGAATCCCGCTCGAACATCTACAAGATCCCGATTTCGCCGAAAAACGAGTTCTATATCCCCAGTTCCGTGACCAAGGGCATCGTGATCCGCGCCGCCGCTTTCGATCAAGACGGCAACCGTGTCGGTCCGGTGGTCACGCAATCCTACTTCATCGGTTCGTTGGGATGCGACCCGCACGGCCTTCCGGTGGTCTCCATCTGTGCCGATTCGCTGTCGCTCTTCGCCCACGACACGGGCATTTTCGTACCGGGCGACCTGTTCAATCCGAAAGACCAAGACAACACCGGCAACTATGCCCAGCACGGTCGCGAATGGGAACGAGAGGTGAATGTGGAATTCTACGACGAAGGGAACCGCGGTTTCAACCAAATGGCGGGACTGCGCACCCACGGTGGCAGTCGTGCCCGCCGCGCCCAACAGAAGGGCCTTAAAATCTATGCTCGGCAGGAATACGGGAAGAAAAACTTCAGATACAGGATTTTTGAAGAGACCGAGCTGGAGAAATATAAACGTTTGGTCCTCAGACCGTTCCGGAATGCATCAACGCCCTCTGGGGTGAACGACTGGCTGGCGAACAAGATTGCCGCCCCGCTCAACATGGGCACTACAGCCTCCCGCCCCGTCGTCCTTTTCCTCAACGGCGAATACTGGGGCATCTACTTTATCGAAGAGAAAGTCGATGAGCGTTACTTGGAAAACCATTACGTTGTGGATTGCAACAACGTTAACATCATCTCAGTTTGGTTAACCGCAGATGTCGGCACTTCTGACGAATGGGTCTCTCTTTACAATTGGATGAAGGAGGCCGACCTCTCAGATCCGGCGCAGTACAACCTCGCAGCCAAGAAAATCGACATCCCCAACATCATCGACTATTTTATCTACGAACTCTTTTCCGCCAATTGGGACTGGCCGTCCAACAACGCACGGTGCTGGCAGGTGCCCGATGGACAGTGGCATTGGGTTTTCTACGATGGCGACTGTTGCTTCGAAAATCCGTATTATGGGGTTTATGAAGCCGCCATATGTACAAATCATAAGTGGAATACCAGCGAATTCACCACGCTTTTTTACCGGAAATTAATCAAAAACAACACCTTTAAGAACCAATTCCTTTTACGTCTAAACCAGCTCAACCAAACGGTCTTCAGTTACCAGAACATGAAACCCTATTTGGATACCATCTGCCAATTATTGGAAGGCGAGATTCCCATGCAGGTGCAACGCTTCGGCATTCCCCAAAGTGTGTCGCAATGGGAGGAAAGCTGCCGGAAACTCGACCATTTCCTGTCGGTGAGAAAGGATCAGTTCTGGCAACAGACCACAAATGCATTCAACCTCAGAAACGACAAGGTCCTCTCCGTGTCCTTCCGCCAGCGGAGGACTTCTTCAGGGGAAAATCTCATACTGCATGTCACAGCGGAAGAAAGATGTGCCGCCTTGATGGAAATCTATGATCCCAAGGGCACACTTGTTTACAGCCAGTATGTATTCCTTTGGAAAGGGAAAAACAAGGTGCCGGTGAACTTGGGAAAACGTTCGGGTGTCTATGTCGTCAAGGTGGGGGACGCCAAGTGCGAAATAACTAAAACCTCCTACTGGATACCCGTTGTTTTGATTTCTTCGGCGCTGGTTGTGTGCGGATTACTCGTCTATCTCATAATCCGTCGTAAACGTATGCTTTCTCGGATTTGATTCGGGTTTTCGGATATATTCAAATTTTATATACCTTTGCAAAATCGGATTTTAAAATTCAAATAATTTCAAATAACTGAAAAACAATATCTTATGGAAGAAAAGAAAACATCAATGATTCGTTTGAGAATGAGTTCTCAAGATGCCCATTACGGCGGAAACTTAGTTGACGGCGCCCACATGCTCGCCCTTTTCGGCGACGTGGCCACCGAGCTGTTGATCATGCAAGACGGCGACGAAGGCCTTTTCTGCGCTTACGACAACGTGGAGTTCCTCGCTCCTGTCTATGCCGGCGACTACATCGAGGCTGTCGGTGAGATCACCAAGGTGGGCAACACCTCCCGCAAGATGGTCTTCGAGGCCCGCAAGGTCGTCCGTCCTCGTCCCGACATCAGCGCTTCCGCCGCCGACGTCCTGGAAGAGCCCATCGTCGTCTGCCGCGCCTCCGGCACCTGCGTGGTTCCGAAACAGTGCCAACGGAAGAATTAAGAATTCAGAATTAAAAATTAAGAATTATAGTTATGGAGAAATTAATCATAACCGCCGCAATCTGCGGTGCAGAAGTAACGAAAGAACAGAATCCGGCCGTGCCTTATACCGTTGAGGAGATTGTGCGCGAGGCCAAGAGCGCGGTGGATGCCGGCGCCGCCATCGTGCACCTGCACGTGCGCGAGGACGACGGCACGCCCACACAGAGCCGAGCCCGCTTCCAAGAATGCGAGGACGCCATCTACAAGGCTTGCCCGAACGTCATCCTGATTCCGTCCACCGGCGGTGCTGTGGGCATGACTCCTGACGAGCGTCTGCAATCGACCGACACCACCCCGATCCCGGAGATGGCCACCCTCGACTGCGGTACGTGTAACTTCGGCGACGAGATTTTCGACAACACGATGCCGACCATGCGCGCTTTCGGCAAACGCATGATCGAGCGCGGCATCAAGCCCGAATACGAGTGCTTCGAGATGGGTCACCTCGACACCATCCTCACCATGGCCCGCAAAGGCGAGGTTCCCGGCGCCCCCATGCAGTTCAACTTCGTGCTCGGCGTCCCCGGCTGCACCCCCGCCACCGTTGACAACCTCTGCTGGTTGGTGAAGAACATCCCCGCCGGCAGCACCTGGACGAGCACCGGCATCGGTCGCCATGCCTTCACCTTGGCCGCTCCCACCATCGTGATGGGCGGCAACGTGCGCGTCGGCTTCGAAGACAACCTCTACCTCGAGCGCGGCGTGCTCGCCAAGAGCAACGGCGAACTCGTCGATAAGGTCGTCCGCATGGCCAAACTGCTCGGCCGTCCCATCGCCACCTCCGACGAGGCCCGCGAAATCCTCGGTCTGAAGAAAAGATAAGACGACATGATCCAGTAAATCAACCGATGCCAACAGCTAACAGCTAACAGCCAATAGCTAACAGCCAATAGCCAACAGCCAATCTCATGGGACAAGCGAAGAGACAGTGGATACTGCCCGTTGTGTTAACGGTTGTGTTGTTTGGGGGCATGCTTGTGGCTGCGTGCATTGGGGTGATACCCATTCCAGTGAAGGTCGTCCTGCAGAGTGTCGGACAGAAGTTCGGCCTCTTCGGGAATGTCCAGATTGCTGATTATTATCAAGTTACGTTATGGCAGCTACGCATTCCGCGAGTCGTGATGAGCGTTCTCGCGGGTGCGTCGCTGGCTTTATGCGGAGGGGTGTTCCAGAGCATCTTCCGCAATCCTGTGTGCGATCCGTACATCCTCGGCATCTCTTCGGGTGCCTCGATGGGTGCGGCCGTGGCCTTCATCCTCGGCTGGGACGCCGTGGTTTTCGGTGTCACCCTGCCGGCGCTGGTCACCGCGCTGCTCACCTTGTTGGTGATTCTCGGCATTGCTCGTCTGAAGGGAAAACATAACACCAACACGCTGCTGCTCGTCGGCATAGCGCTCAATTTCCTCATCTCCGCGCTTATCACGCTGCTGATTGTGGTGAACCAGAAGGAGATGCACAAAATCTATTTCTGGACGATGGGAAGCCTCACGCATGTCTCCTGGCTGGAGATTGCCTGGCTGCTGCCCATCATGGCGGTTTGTGTCGGTGTGCTGTTCTATCATTCCAAAGCGTTGAATATCATGCAGGTGGGAACGGAGATGGCGCAAACCCTCGGGGTCAACACGCAGCGGACGACCTACGTGGTGCTGGTCACCTCCTCGGTGTTGATTGCGGTGGTGGTCGCCTTCTGCGGTTCCATCGGCTTCATCGGGCTGATCATGCCGCATGTCGCCCGCATCCTGTTCGGCAGCGACAATCGGAAGCTGTTCACGTATTCGCTGTTTTTCGGGGCCTTCTTCCTGCTCGTCGCCGACACGCTGGCCCGCACCATTGCCGCCCCTGCCGAACTGCCCGTGGGGAGCATCACCGCTTTGGCCGGTGCCCCGTATTTTATCTATCTGGTGCTGAGGCGATAGCTTAGGGTTTAGGGTTTAGAGTTTAGAGGGAATAGGCAACTGGAAACAGCGTTCGCGAAAGCCAAAGTCATAGTCAAAAGTATTAGCTCCTCGCAAGTGCAGGTAGCCAACAGCCAACAGCTAACAGCCAATAGCTAATAGCTAATTTCCAGTGTAGAGCACTAACAAGAGTACCGTGTACATGTATTCGATGCGGGCTTGGGATTCGTTGGTGATGGCCTGCAGCAGGTTGTTTTTGGCCTCGTTGAAGGCCGTCCCTGTCGATTTCCCGTTTTCATATAGGGCGAGTTCGAGGTCGTAGGCTTCCTGGGCGCTGGCCTTCGCCCACTGGCAGCTGTTGAATTTTTCTTTGGCGGCCACGGCGTTGTAATAGGTCTGTTGGATTTCCTTGTACAATCCTTTTTTCACATTCTCTATCTGGATTTGCTGGCTTTCAAGCTGCAACTTGGCCATTCGCACGTTGTTGCGGGTCTCCAACCGGTCGAAAACCGGCACGTTGAGGGTGAACCCCACGTACGGGCTGAAGTTGTCGCGCAGCTGTGCCCCGAAGCCTTTGCCCGTGTGCCCGAGCAATGCGTAATAGTCGGTGACGAGTCCGCCGTTCATGGATAGGGTGGGGTACCAGCCGCTTTTCGCCAACGCGATGTTGGTCTTTGCGTAGTCGGTGCGGATTTCCTCGGCTTTCACGGCCGCGCGGTTGCCCAAAGCATCTTGGTAGATCTGCTCCGGAGAGGGCAATTTGTCAGGTACCGCGTTGTCGAGTTCCGGCTTCACGATGACGAACCCCTCTGGACTCTCCAACTCTAATAGCTGGGTCATCTCCAACGTAGCGGAAACCAGACCGTTACGCGCCTGGGTGTAGGTGAGACGGCTCTGCGCCAGGGTGGATTTCCTCGCGGCTACTTCCGCCGGACCGATCTTGCCGAGCTCGTTCAAGGCGGTCAACCGTTCCACCTGCGCGGAGTCGATGGCGATCTGCAGCTTCGCAACCTCGCAGAGCTCCATCTGGTAGAGGATCTGCATGTAGGCCTGCGTCACCGCGATGCGGATGTCCTCCTTGGCCTTGTCGCAGTCGGCGGTGGCGGCCTCCAGGTTCAGCTTCCCCATCTCGATGCTGTTTTTGACCCGCAAACCGGTGAAGAGGTTCATGCTCCCTCCGATGCCGAAGGAGGTGTTGGCGGTGTTGGAGCTGACGTAGGTGTTGTCCTCTGAGAGTCCCCTCCCGAAGGAGAAATTCTGCGATGCACTTGCCTGTATGCCCGGCCACACGCTGTTCTTGGCCGTGTTCAGTTCGACCTCCCGTTGCGACTTCACCAGCTCGCTCTGCTTGACCGTCAGGTTGTGGTCGAGGGCGTACTGCACGCAGGCGTCGAGGGTCCAGGGGGAGGACTGGGCGTGTTGACCATACACCATGACGGACAGACATATCATGATTGCTGTCAGGGTCAAGCCCCACACTGCGCTTCGCTTGTGTGGGGTTATTAGCGCTTCGCGCGTCTTGCCCCTCCGGGGCTGCTTAAGGAATATGTTTTGACACCCCCCTGCCCTGCGGGCATCCCCCCTAAAGGGGGGAATGGTGCTTCGACCGTTAGTCTCGTCTATCTTATTCATAATTCAGCATTCATAATTCATAATTCATAATTCATAATTCTTAATTATCTTCGTGCCCCGCACTTTGTCGCCTTCTTTCAACCCGCTGGTCACCACGATGTTGAGGCCGTCACTGAGGCCGGTGGTGATGGCGCGGCGTTCGTAATCGTTGCCTTTCTTGACATAGACGAAGGTGGAGTCGCCGGAGAACTCGAGGGCGCTCTCGGGAATGGCGAGGACGTGCTCCGCGCTCTCTAACACGAGTTCCGCATTGGCACTGTAGCCGGAACGGATCTTGTTGTCGCTCTGCGGTTTGACGGCGGCTCGGATCTCGAACTGGTTGGCGCCGTTGTTCTGCACGGCTTTCGGAGAGATGTACTCCAGCACAGCGTCGAAACTGTAGTCCTGCAACGCCCCGATGGTGATCTTCAGCGGGGTGCCCTCGCGCAACGTGCCGACCTCCGTCTCATCGACGTTCCCCTTGAAGATCAGATCGTTCATGTCGGCGACGGTGGCCACGGTGGTGCCGTCGTTCAACGTGTTGGCCTGAATGACGGAATTGCCGACTTTCACCGGTACATCGAGAATCAAGCCCGAGATGGTGGAGCGGATGAGCGTGGAGCTGGACTTGGCGTTCGTGGAGGAGACGCCGTCGCGGATGATCTCCAGCGCGTCTTGCGCCGCTGACTTCTCCTCGCGGGCCTGCTGCAACGCCTGCGTCACCTGCTCGAACTCCTCGTTGCTGACCAACTTCTTGTCGTACAGGGCCTTCTCGCGGTCGTAGTTGGCCTTGGCCTGGTTGTAGTTGATGTCGGCCAAGCGTACACGGCTCTGCGCGGCGCTCAGCGAGTTCATGTCGGGGATGACCTTGAGCTTGGCGATGACCTCGTTCTCCTTCACCTCCTGCCCGGCCTCTTTGTACAGCTCGGCGATGATGCCGTTGATCTGCGGCTTCACGGCGACCTCGTTGCGCGGTCCTATCTGTCCGGTGATCAGTGTTTTGCGACTGATGTCCATGTACGCGACCTCGTACTCGTTGAAGACCTCCTTCTCGGGTCTCGACTTCTTGAAGAGGAACACGAAGGTTCCGATGAAGATCAGGGCGATGAGCAGCCCGATGACGTATTTGAGTTTCTTTTTCATTGTATGTTTGTTTTTTCGTTTATTCGTTATCGTTGTCTCAGCGGTCCGAAGCAGTCTCCTGTGTCAACCCCCACACTGCGCTGCGCTTGTGTGGGGTTGATCACTCGTCCCGCATCGCGTCCACGGGTTTGATGTGCATGGCGCGGTAGGCGGGGGCGATGCCCGCGAGGAGGCCGAGGATCATCAGCAGGAGCAGGGCCGCGACGGCCGTGCCGAACTGTATCTGGAAGACGGCCTGGTGCTTGGTGATGACCTCGAAGAGGTTGAGCAGCAGCACGGAGAAGACGATGCCGGACATGCCCGCGACGGTGGTGAGGACGATGCCCTCGAGGATGATCTGCGTGAGGATGTCGCGCGGCGTCGCCCCGATGGCCCGGCGGATGCCGATTTCCACGGTCCGCTCGCGAACCACCACAAGCATGATGTTGCTCACCCCGATGGCTCCCGCCAACAAGGTGCCGATACCCACCAGCCAGATCAGGAAGTTGATGCCCCTGAAAAGGTTGTCGATGATGCTGAACATCACCTCCATGTTGAGCAGCCTCATGGCCTCCTTGTCATCGGGGGCGATATAGTGCTGACGGGCAATCACTTGCCGTATTCTTCCCTCCAACTCGTTCATGTTGACCCCAGGGCCTCCCACGGTACAGATCACACCCACCACGTCGCCGCTGTTCATGATGTCGCTCATCACCGTGAAAGGTATGGTGACCTCGTCCGCGCTGTTGCCCCAGAGGTTGATGTTGGAGGTACAGACATCCACGCCAATGACCTGATAGTAAATCCCTCCCACGCAGATGTACTGTCCGCAAGGATCGTCGCCATCGGGGAACAGTGTCTTCCAGACGCGCTCACCGATGACGCAGACTTTCCGCTTGTGCATCACATCGACCTGGTTGAGATAACGCCCGAACTTCAAGGAGGGTGCCTGTACCTTGACATAGTCGGCCTCCACTCCTTTGACGGAGCAGCTGGCGTTGTGTTCGTCGCGGGTGGCAGTACGTCCCCACTCGGGCAGCAACGGGGTGACGACCTCCAGTTCGGGAACCATGGCCTTCAACCGTTCGATGTCCTTGTATTGTAGGTTCCATTGCCGCCCCTCCTTGAAGCCTTTGTAGGGCTTTGTAGTTTCATCCGCCGCAACGATGACCGAATTCGTGGCGAATCCCTCGAAGTTCTTCTCCAACAGCTGTTTAAGACCATTGCCGCCGCCGATGAGAAACAGCAGCATGAACAGTCCCCAGAAGATGCCGAAGCCCGTGAGGAAGCTGCGCCGCTTGTTCCGCATCAGCGCGTCGAGGATTTCCCGGTATGTGTCTGTATCGAATTTCATAACTTATTTGTCGCTGTTCTCGCCCCACACTGCGCTGCGCTTGTGTGGGGTTATTAGCGCTTCGCGCGTCTTGCCCCTAAAACTACCCCGCCCTGCGGGCACCCCTTCTAAAAGAAGGGGAATGGGCTGCTCAAGGAATATGTTTTCATACCCCCTGCCCAGCGGGCATCCCCCCCCCCCCCCTAAAGGGGGGAATGGTACTTTGACCGTATCTTTTGTCATTCTTAATTCTTCATTCTTAATTCTTAATTAATTAACGTCGTTCAACGCTTCAATGGGTCGGATCCTTGCGGCTTTCATCGCGGGGGAGATGCCGGCGAGGGTGCCCGCGATGACCAACAGGATGGTGACGCCGACGGAGATGCCCAGCCCGACGGTCGGGTTGACGAACAGTCGGACGTTCTCGCCGAAAAACTCCACCGACGACTGTCCCACGGTCATCTTCATCACCTCGCAGGCCACCATGCCGAGGAACATCCCGATATAGCCGAACAGCGCGGTGATGGAGACGCTCTCCGCCAGGATCAGCTTCATGATCTCCCACGGCGACGCGCCGATGGCCTTGCGGATGCCGAACTCGCGGGTGCGCTCCTTGACCGTAATCAGCATAATGTTGGAAACGCCCACGATGCCGCCCACCAACGTGAAGATGCCCAAAATCCACAACGCTGTGCGGATGAAATGCGTCCCCTTGTCCATCTGCATGTTCTGGGTGAAACGGTTCCAGATCCAGATCGAACTTTCATCATCCGGAGCCGCTTTGTGCGCCCGGTTGAGGGCGGCACGGTAGGTCTTCTCAAACTGCTCATTCTCCTCCCTGGTCGTCAACCCGTGGAAGGAGAAGTTGATCTGGTCAACATAGTTGATGTCATTCGTGATGATCTGCATGGTCGTGATCGGGGCAAAAGCCTCCACGCGCTGCGCTGTGCGGTCTGTCTTATACACGCCCACCACTACCCACGTGATGTTGTCGGTGGTCACCGTTTTGCCAATCAGAGAGGCGTAATCTTCGCCGCCGTTCATCAGTTCGGTGGCGTGGGAAGCGGCCAAAACAATGGATTTCCGATGTTGCTTTATGTCGTTTTGGTTGATAAAGCGCCCTTCCAGCATCTCAATCTTGTTCATCTCCATCAAAGAGGGATAACAACCATTCAGATAAACGGAGGTGTGGCGGCTTTTGAAGGCCAATGTATAAGGACCTTTGAAGAGTTCAGGGGAAATTTTGTCCACATTTTCGGAAAACAGGGCGCTTTGGGTGATGGCCACATCCTGGTCGTTGAGACTAATGCGCCGACCGGTCTGATAGCCGTTGGCGGGTTTGCTGGTGACTCCACCAAACACCGCCATCGTGTTGGTGGCAAACTGCCCTCCCTGGTTCATGAAAGCATTCATCAGCCCGTTGCCTGCGCCGAGCAGCACGATGAGCATGAAGATGCCCCACGCCACCGCGAAGCCCGTGAGGGCAGTGCGCAGCTTGTTGCGCCGGATGGACTCCCATATCTCTGTCAGCAGGTCTTTCATTGGCTATTTCATGATGGTGGATGTGCCGAAAATAGAGGCTTTGTGCTGTTCGTTGAGCGTTGTCTCACCGATGATGCCGTCCTTGATGTGAATGATCTTGTCGGTGCAGTTGGCCACGCCGCTCTCGTGCGTCACCACGATGATGGTGACCTTCTCGGTGCGGTTGAGTTCGGTGAGCAGGTCCATGACCTCCACGGAGGTTTTGGAGTCGAGGGCGCCGGTGGGCTCGTCGGCGAGCAGGATGCGCGGCTGCGTGATGAGCGCCCGCGCGATGGCCACACGCTGCTTCTGCCCGCCCGACAGTTCGTTGGGGTAATGCGTGGCCCAGTCGGCCAGACCGAAATGCTCCAAGAGGTGCATGGCCAGCTCGTTGCGTTTCTTGCGGCTCACCCCTTGGTAGTACAACGGCAGTTCCACGTTTTCCACCGCCGTCTTGAAGTTGATGAGGTTGAACGACTGGAACACGAAGCCGATCATCCGGTTCCGGTAGTGCGCCGCCTCCTTCTCGCTCAGGTTCTTGATGAGCTTGCCGTCCAACCAGTACTCTCCATCGTCGTAGTTGTCGAGGATGCCGAGGATGTTCAGCAGCGTGGATTTCCCCGATCCGGATGCCCCCATGATGGAGACGAACTCGCCCTCGCCAATCCCGAGGTCAATGCCTTTTAGCACGTGCAGGGGCTGCCCGTTGTCGTAGGTTTTGTGGATTCCGCGTAGTTCTATTATCATTGTACCTTTCCTTTCTCTTCTCTCGCCCCACACTGCGGTTTCGCCTTGCTGTGGGATGGCCCCCACACTGCGCTTCGCTTGTGTGGGGTTATTAGCGCTTCGCGCGTCTTGCCCCTTCGGGGCTGCTTAAGGAATATTTTTTTAAATAATCTTACTAAATCGAATCAGATGGATTAACGTTTTTATCCGCATTTTTATTGTTGCTGATATGTAGATTCACGCCTTTGTCGGGATTGGTGTGGATGGTGATGTCGTAGGTGGTGTTGTCGTCGCGGAGTTCGTCGAGGACGGGATCGATGATGCTGTCGAGTTCTTTGGTGCCGTAGTAACTGTCGGAAGTGGTAAAGTCGTTGTTCTCGAACCATCGTTCCCACTGCTCGCCGGTGCGTTCCAGTCGTTTCCCGAAGTCATCGCGCTTGCCCATCTCGATGCCGAAGCCGATGATGCCGAAGAGACTCAGAAGCCATACGGCCAAGAGGGTCCATCCGACCCATTTGTGTTTGCGCTCGCCGGTGGCCGCTCTCGTGCAAAGCACGGCGATGCCGATGACGGGACAGAGCAGGAAAAGGGCGCAGCTTCCGAGCATCCCCATGTCGAGGGCGTCGCCGAAAGTGCCGGGCGCGTGCGTCAGCAGGGCGACGAACATGGCGATGAAGATGCCTAACACCGCAATGGCGAGGCTTATCCCGATGAAGATGCCCAGGGCGATGAAACAGATTTTCAGGACTTTGCCGAATGTCGTGGTCGTGGAACTGTGGTCGACTGGCTCTTGATGGAAGTTGTTTATGTTCTCCAACGTCGGCTCAATGCCCTGCATTTCAAGAAGTTGGTCCTTGGTTTTAGCCTCGGGCATGGCGATGAGCAGGATGAGGTAGATGAGGATGCCCCAGCCAAGGCTCATTAAGGCGAGCACGACAAACAGGATGCGAACCACGGTCGGGTCGATGTCGAAGTATGCCGCCAGACCGCTTGCCACGCCGCCGATGATACGGTCGTAGCTGTTGCGGTAGAGCTTTCGCGGGCGTTGCGGCTTCTTTGGCTGGTTCGCCGCCCCCGGGGTGGATCCCGCGGATGCGGTGCCCGTCGTTGCGCCCTCCTCCGCAGGCTCGTCGTCGAACTGCTCGGGACGGCCGATCACTTCGATGACCTCTTCCACGTCGTTGATTTCCACGACATTGCGGTTTTGAAGCTTGAAAGTGAGCAATTCCGCCATGCGAACCTCGATGTCGCGGATGATTTCCGCCCGTTCGTCTTCGGGGAAATGCTTTTCGATGTCGGCGAGATAGCTGCTCAGCCGCTCGCATGCGTCGTCGTCGATGTTGAAGACGACTCCGCCAAGATTGATTGTTACGGTCTTTTTCATATTCTTAATGGTTGTTAAACTTCGTTGTTGGTGAGCCTTCGGCTGTTGGTGAGCCTTTGGCTTGTTGGTGAGCCTTCGGCTGTTGGTGAGCCTTCGGCTGTTTTTTAGCCTTCGGCTGTTGTTTGGCCTTCGGCCGTTAGTGAGCCTTCGGCTGTTTTGTATGGGTTTAGGATAATGTGATGTTGAAATTCTTAATTCTTAATTCTTAATTCTTAATTCTTAATTCTTCATTCTTCATTCATAATTCTTCATTCATAATTCATAATTCATAATTCTTCAAATGTTCCACCGCTTCTTTCAGCTCTTCCCAGCCGGCTTCGAGTTCGGCGAGGAAGGTCTGGCCGGATTCAGTGAGCTCGTAGTATTTGCGCGGCGGACCCGAAAGGGACTCCTGCCATTCGTACTGCAGGATGCCGTTGTTCTTCAGGCGCGAAAGGAGAGGGTAGAGGGTGCCTTCGACAACAATCATCCGCGCTTCCTTCAATTCGTTGATGATGTCAGATACGTACGCTGGTTTCTTCTTGATAATCAGTAGAATACAATATTCAAGATAGCCTTTCCGCATCTGCGATTTCACATTTTCCGCATTGATGTTCATTTTCTTCTTCTTTGTAATTTGACGCGGCAAAGATATAAATTTTTTAGTACCTTGTATCGCATAGTACTATAATTATTTTCAACAATGGGTGTTGATATCTCCGGAGTGGGGAATAGGGGAAAGGAATTCTGCGTATTCGGTTTCTTTCGAAATTTTGTGCCGCACCGTTTATGCGAATGAAAAAAAATGTACTTTTGCACCGCTTTTAAGAACTCTTGCCCTGACCACCCCGCCTTGCGGGCACCCCTCCATGGAGGGGAATGGACCACTCAAAGAAACTGATTACAGATCACTGTTCACTGATCACTATTAAACAATAAACTATAAACCATAAAGTATGTACACCAATTTCCAACAACATCTTCAGAAGGAACTGGCCGACATCAAGGAAGCCGGCTTGTACAAGAACGAACGCATCATCGCTTCTCCGCAGAGCGGTGAGATCACGTTGCAGGATGGCAGCAAAGTGCTGAATTTCTGCGCCAACAACTATCTGGGCCTCGCCAACGACGCGCGTCTGATTGCCGCCGCCAAGGAAGCCCTCGACACCCACGGCTACGGCATGGCCTCCGTGCGTTTCATCTGCGGCTGCTCCGACCTGCACAAGGCTTTGGAGAAGAAAATCGCTGAATTCTTCGGCACTGAGGACACCATCCTCTACGCCGCCTGTTTCGATGCCAACGGCGGTGTCTTCGAGCCCCTGCTCACCGACCAAGACGCCATCATCTCCGACGCCCTCAACCACGCCTCCATCATCGACGGCGTGCGTCTCTGCAAGGCTGTCCGCTATCGTTACAAAAACGCTGACATGGCCGACCTTGAGGAGCAACTGAAAGCCGCTCAGGCACAGCGTTTCCGCATCATCGTCACCGACGGTGTGTTCAGCATGGACGGCAACGTTTGCCCGCTTGACAAGATTTACGAACTGGCTCAGAAATACGACGCCATGGTCATGGTGGACGAGAGCCACTCCGCCGGCGTGGTGGGCAACACCGGTCGCGGCGTGACCGAGCGTTACAACCTGCGCGGCAAGATTGAAATCCTCACCGGTACGCTGGGCAAGGCTTTCGGCGGCGCCATCGGCGGTTTCACCACCGGCAAGAAGGAGATCATCGACATGCTCCGTCAGCGCTCCCGTCCGTACCTGTTCTCCAACTCCATCCCTCCGATGGTGGCCGCTGCCGGCTGCAAGATGGTCGATATCATGTCGGAGACCAACGAGCTGCAGGACAAGCTGCACAGCAACACCGAGTATTTCGTCGCCAAGATGAAAGCCGCCGGTTTTGACATCAAGCCGACCGAGTCCGCCATCTGCGCCGTGATGCTGTATGACGCCAAACTGTCGCAGGTGATGGCCGCCAAACTGCAGGAGGAAGGCATCTACGTCACCGGTTTCTACTATCCCGTGGTGCCGAAAGACCAGGCCCGTATCCGCGTGCAGATTTCCGCCGCCCACGAGCGCGAGCACCTCGACAAGTGCATCGCCGCCTTCACCAAGATCGGCAAGGAACTCGGCGTGCTGAAATAGTCGGTTAGTCAGTTAACCGGTTAGAAGTTAATGGGGAATCGTTTGGGTTCCCCATTTTTTTTGGCTGTCGGCTTATTTGCAGATAGTCAATTGATAACGGCACAAAAACTTACGGCCAAAAGCAAAAAAATGTTATATTTGCGCTTTTATTGCCAAAATGTTTTTTAAGTAGTATAAGTATTTATGAGTCAGAGACATAGCGATTACCTTTTCGAAACTTCCTGGGAAATATGTAACAAGGTGGGCGGCATCTACACCGTCCTTTCGACCAAAGCGGCCACCGTGGTGGAGAGTTATCACGACCAATACATCTGTATCGGGCCGGACATCTCCAAAGAATACAACGACGATTTCGTGGAGGATCCCACGCTGTTCAAGAACTGGCGCGACAT
Source organism: uncultured Bacteroidota bacterium (assembly GCA_902770735.1). GTDB lineage: Bacteria > Bacteroidota > Bacteroidia > Bacteroidales > WCHB1-69 > F23-D06. The sequence continues at coordinate 20,415 of CACXUB010000017.1, forward strand.
TGTGGCCCGCGACGGGCTGAAGGTTCGCGTCGGCAGGTGGCAGATTGTGGGTTCACCCGTGGTTTTCTTGGTCGATTTCACCAGCTTTTTCGAGAAGAAAAACGAGATTCTGACCAAATTCTGGCTCCGCTACAAGCTGGATTCCATTTCCGGGCAGTGGGACTACATCGAGCCCGCGCTGTTCGGCTACGCCGCCGGCCGCGTGATCGAGAGTTTCTACAATTTCTATTGCAGTTCCATGGACAAGATCGTGGCGCATTTCCACGAGTGGATGACCGGCACCGGCATCCTCTATCTCGAATCCGTGGCGCCGCAGATCGCGACGGTGTTCACGACCCACGCCACGGTGCTGGGCCGCTGCATCGCCGGCAATGGTCTCCCGTTGTACGCTGACATCCAGCAATATAACCCCTTCGACACGGCTTCCCGCTTCGGGGTGCAGTCCAAATTCTCGTTGGAGTCGCTGTCGGCCAAGCACGCCGATGCCTACACGACGGTGAGCGAGATCACCAACCGCGAGTGCGCCGCCTTCTTCGAGAAACCCGCCGATGTGATCACCATCAACGGTTTCGAGAACGCTTTCGTGCCGCAGGGCGAAGAGTTCGAGCGCAAGCGCAAGGCCGCCCGTGGCCGTCTGCTGCAGGTGGCATCCACGCTCATGCAGACGCAGATCCCCGAGGACGCCCTGCTGGTCATCAACAGTGGTCGCTACGAGTTCAAGAACAAGGGTATCGATGTTTTCATCAAGAGTTTGTCGAAGGTCGCCGAGGCCAATCCCGATCGCACAGTGGTGGCTTTCCTCATGGTTCCCGCCGGTCACAGCGGTCGCCAGGAGGAACTGGCCGCGCAGATGACGCAGCCGGTGAGCGGCATCCCCGTGTCCGACCGTTTCGAGACGCACGTGCTTCACGATCCATATCACGACCCGATTCTCAACGAGTTGAAGAACAATGGATTGCATAACTCACCTGAACAAAATGTTAAAGTGGTCTATGCGCCCGTTTACCTTGACGGTGAGGACGGGATATTCAACATGAAATACTATGATTTGCTGATCGGTTTCGACCTTTCGGTGTTCCCGTCCTACTACGAGCCGTGGGGCTACACGCCGTTGGAGAGCATCGCGTTCGGCATCCCGACCATCACGACTTCTTTGGCCGGTTTCGGTGCGTGGGTGCAGGAACATTTCAGCCAGCAGCAGAGCGTATGTGTGATCCCGCGCGGCGACCACAACGACGAGGATGTGGTGCAAGCGATTGCCAAGCAGGTGCTGTTCTACCTCCACTGCACCGCCCCGGCCATGAGCGACATCCGCAAGACGGCCGTCAGCATCGCGGAAAAGGCATTGTGGACGCATCTCTTCGCCAATTACGAGAAGACTTACGACATCGCCCTCAGCAAGAGCGCCGAGCGTTATTCGCAATATCAGAACAAAACCTCCAACGTGGGCCGCATGGTGCAGGAACTCCATGTGGAGCGTCCCGACTGGCACCGCGTCTCCGTGAAGTCGCATCTTCCTGAATCACTGCATCTTTTGGAGAAATTGTCGGAGAATCTTTGGTGGAGCTGGAATTTCGAAGCCCGTGAACTTTTCGAGGAGATTGCCGGTCCGTCGCTGTGGAAGGCGTGTGAGGAAAACCCGATCCACGCATTGCAGCAGCTTCCGCTGGACCGTCTGGAGAATTTCGCCCAGAACGAGGAGTATATCAACAAGTTACATCAGGTTTACGACCGTTTCACGGCGTATATGAACGAGCCGCGCACCCGCAACGAAGAGCGCATCGCCTATTTCAGCATGGAGTTCGGTATCAGCAACGAGCTGAAGATCTTCTCCGGCGGTCTCGGCATGTTGGCCGGCGACTACCTCAAGGAGGCCAGTGACTGCAACGTGAACATGCTCGGCGTCGGTCTGCTCTACCGTTACGGCTACTTCCAGCAGCAGATTTCCGCTTACGGCGAGCAGGTGAACCTTTACCCGCCGCAGAGCTTCTCCAAGCTGCCCATCAAGCCTTACAAGGACGAAGACGGCAACTGGATCATGGTCAGCGTGGCCATGCCCGGTCGTAACCTTTACGCCCGCATCTGGCGCGTGGACGTCGGCCGCATCCCGTTGTATCTGCTTGACACAGACTTTGATAAGAACTGGCAGGAGGATCGTGGCGTGACGGCCACCTTGTATGGCGGCGACGTTGAGAACCGTCTCAAGCAGGAGATCCTGCTCGGTATCGGCGGTGTTCGCATGCTCAAGGCCATCGGCGAGACCCCGACCATCTTCCATCTCAACGAAGGCCACGCCGCCTTCCTGAACCTGGAGCGCATCCTGCAGGTGATGCAGGAGGAGCATCTGAACCGCCAGATGGCGGTGGAGCTGGTGAAAGCCTCGTCGCTCTACACCACGCACACCCCTGTGCCCGCGGGTCACGACGCCTTCACGGAAGACCTGATGCGCGCCTATTTCGCCACCTATTCGCAGCAGTTCAACGTGAGCTGGGAGGCGTTCATGGGTTACGGCCGCCGTCACGACAGCGACACGTTCGACAAGTTCTCGATGAGCATTCTCGCGTGCCGTTTCTCGCAGGAGATCAACGGCGTGAGCCGCATCCACGGCCGCGTCTCGCAGGAGATGTTCGCCGACCTTTACGAGGGACGTTTCGCGGAGGAGTCGCACATCGGCTACGTCACCAACGGCGTCCACTATCCGACTTGGGCGCACAAGAAGTGGCAGACGCTGCATCGTCGCGTTTTCGGCGAAGAGTTCGGCAAGGACTGCTCCAACCCTGTGATTTGGAGTAAGATAGAGAGCGTCCCCGAGGCTGACATCTGGAAAATCAAGCAGGATTTGCGCAAGGAGATGATGACGGCCATCAAGGAGATGCTGTCTGAGCAGATGCGCACGCGCAACGAGTCGCCCGCGCTCATCGAGGCCACCATCAAGGCGCTGCGCGACGACGTGCTGACCATCGGTTTCGCCCGCCGTTTCGCCACCTACAAACGCGCCCACCTGCTCTTCATGAACGAGCAGAAACTCAAGACGTTGCTCAATAATCCCAACCGTCCGGTGCAGTTCGTCTTCGCCGGCAAGGCCCACCCGCACGACAAAGCCGGACAGGACCTCATCAAGCGCATCATCGAGCTCAGCCGCCGTCCCGAATTCATCGGCAAGATCATCTTCGTGGAGAACTACAACATGATTCTGGCCAAGAAGTTGGTGTCGGGCTGCGATGTGTGGATGAACACGCCGACGCGCCCGTTGGAGGCTTCCGGCACCAGCGGCGAGAAGGCTGTCATGAACGGTGTGCTGAACCTCAGCGTGTTGGACGGCTGGTGGGCGGAAGGTTACGTCCATGGCGCCGGCTGGGCACTCAAGGAGCAGATCACCTATCAGGACAACCGTCTGCAGGATGAGTTGGATGCTGAAACGTTGTATAACATTATCAACGAGCAGATTATGCCTGCGTTCTACACGCGCGGCGACCAAAACGTGCCGACCGAATGGGTGAACATGATGAAGAAGTGCTTCACGCAGATTTCTCCGCATTTCACCATGAAACGCCAGTTGGACGACTATTTCCGCAAATTCTACCACAAACTGATGAACAGAAGCCGGATTTTGCGCGAAAACGACAACGAAAACGTGAAGGTGCTGCTCAGATGGAAGGAAAACGTCCTTTCGGACTGGAATGACATTGAATGTATGGGCATCGACTATCAGCGGAACGAGAAGAACACGTATTGCGTGGGTGACAATATCCTGTGTCGTCTGCGGATTCATCTCGGTGGTCTGCAGCCGCAGGACGTGAAGATCGAGATGATATTCGTCACCGCCGAAGACCACGGCCGGAAGCCGAAGTTGGAGTACAAGGTGCCTTTCGTCTTCGAGTCGGAGAACGACGGCGTCTGCACGTTCGTGTGCAACGAGACCGCCCGCCGCGTGGGCGTTTGGGACTGCGCTGTGCGCGTCATCCCCAACCATGAGTTGCTCCCGCACGATTTGGACTTCAATATCGTGAGATGGATGTAAGTGATTAGTGATTAGTGATCAGTGATTAGTGATTAGTGATCAGTGATTAGTGATCAGTGATTAGTGATCAGTGATTAG
>CACXUB010000018.1 GCA_902770735.1 uncultured Bacteroidota bacterium
GCGGTTTTCGTAAACCTCCTCGCCGGTGCGGTCTTGGGTCGGGGAGAGGTGCGAGTTCTCCTGGAATTCCTGTTTCAGCTCCGCAGCAATCTGGTCGGCGCGTTTCGACATGATCACGATGCTCTTGTAGAAGTTGCCCGTGTCCTTGTCGTATTTGCGGATGTCTTTCGTCTTGGCGAACAGGTCGATTTTTAATTTCTTGTAGTCTAAAGCTTTCATTTATTTGGGACTTATTTGGTTTTTGTATTTTTCCAGTTGTTTGGTCACTTCTTGGGCGATTTTCTCCGTCTCTTTGGCGTATTTGGAGTCGGGGTAGTTGTTGCTCATGCGCTGGCAGGCGTCGAGGCAGGCCTTGAGACGCTCGGGCTTTTTCCGTTCCGTGCTGCGCTTGGCGTACTCGTAGTTGTTCAGCACCAGGTAATAGACGGCTTCCGGCATGAGCGGGGAGTAGGCGTATTCGTTGAAGAAGCTCTGCGCGGTGATTTGGCAGGCTTCGTAGTGGTCGGTGTTATAGTATAACTTGACGATTTCCAGTTTCTTGCGGGCCAGTTTCAGCCGGAGGTCGTCCAGCATGGTGTTGCACTCCTCGATGTGTTTGCTGTCGGGGTATGCCTGCAGGAATGTTTTGATTTGTTCGATGGCGAATTGGGTGTTGGACTGGTCGAGGGAGTAGTCGGGACAGGTCTTGTAAACGGCCTGGATGCAGCGGAAGAAGGCGTCCTCGGTGCGGTCGGTGTTGGGGTATCGGCGCACGTAGTCGCGGAAGTGGAAGGAGGCCATGTTGTAGTCGCCGTTTTGGTAGTAAGAGTCGGCGAAGAGGAACAGGATGGTGTCGGCGCGGGGAGTTCCCAAGGAGAGGGGGTAGAGTTCCTGGAACAGGCCGGCGGCGGAGAGCCACTGGCGGTTGTTGTAGAACTTGAGGGCGCGGGCGTAGTGCTGGTCGAATGTCTCGAACGTGACCCGCTTGTTGCTCATCCGGGTTATCGTCGTCTTCTTCTTGCCAGGCTTGACGGTGTCCTTCGGCATTGCCGTTTCGGGCACAATAGTACCCGCGGCGGAACCCAACTCCGCTGCGCATACGTTCACCGCGAAGGCTAACAATATGACTAACAGTATATTACAAGTCTTCTTCTCCATATTAAAAAAACGTGCAAATATAGTATTTTTTTAGATAGATGTATATACCTTGGAAAGGCAAAATTTTGCGTCTCCGAGGAAAGAGAAACGGGGCGTCATCGGACGCGTTCTCAGTCGAAGTCCAGGTGCATGATCGAGTCGCGTTTGGTCTCGTTGCAGCCTGACGGGTCGCCGATGTACGCGCTCGGGATGATGAAGTTGTAACCGGGCTTGCTGTAGCGGTCTTCGGCGCTGACGATCGCGTGGTAGGGCAGGCTCGGGTCGGAATAGACCTTGTTCATGAAGAGGCCGAACACGGGCATGGCGGTTCTGGCGCCCTGTCCGAGGGCGGTGCTGCGGAAATGCGCGGCTCGGTCCTCACAGCCCACCCACACGCCACAGGTCAGCAACGGGGTGTAGCCCACGAACCAACCGTCGGACTGGTTGTCGGTGGTGCCGGTTTTGCCCGCCAGCGGGAAACTGATACCGTATTGGCTGCGAAGACGGCCGCCGGTACCGTAGTCCACCACGCCTTGCATCAGACGCACCGTCTTGAACGCGGTGATCTGGTCCATGGCCTCGTTGGTCTTCGGCACTTTCGTGTAGATGACGTTGCCCTCCTTGTCGCAGATGTGTGTGATGAAGATGGGTTCCACATAGACGCCCTGGTTGGGGAAACAGTTGATGGCGCCGACCTGTTCATAAAGGGTTAACTCGCACGCTCCCAGACAAATAGATGGCACGGCGGGAATGTCGGAGGTCATGCCCATGTTGCGTACCAGATCGATGACGGCGTTGGGGCCGTAGCGTTTCATCAGGTAGGCGGAGACCTGGTTGAGGGAGTGGGCCAGCGCCTCGCGCAACGGCATCATCTGCCCCTCTTTGTAACCGCCGGAGTTGTGCGGAGTCCATGAACCGCCCGGCGTCTCGATGGTCACCGGGACGTTGGGCACCATCGTGCACGGGTCGAAGTCGCCGCTCTGCATGGCCACGGTATAGACGTAGGGTTTGAAGGTGGATCCGACCTGCCGTTTGGAGAGCTTCACGTGGTCGAACTGGAAGTACTCGTAGTTGGTGCCGCCCACGTAGGCCTTCACATGGCCGGTGGCCGCTTCCACGCACATCAACCCGCACTGCAGGAACGACTTGTAGTAGCGGATGGAGTCCATCGGGGTCATCACCGTGTCAATCATGCCCTTGTAGTTGTAAACGGTCATTTTGACTTTCTTGTTGAAGGCCGCCTCGATTTCGGTGTCGGATTTGCCGGCATCCTTCATCACCTCGTAGCGTTCCGACTGTTTCACGGCGCGCCAGAGGATGTTGTGGGTTTGTTCCTCGCTGAGGTTGACGAACGGGGCGTTCTTCGCCCCTTTGATGTGGTTGAAGAAGAGCGGCTGCAGATAGTCGCAAACATGCTCTTTCACAGCGGATTCTGCGTGCCGCTGCATGCGGGAGTCGATGGTGGTGTAGATCTTGAGACCGTCGCAGTAAAGGTCGTAGCGGGTGCCGTCGTTTTTTGGGTTTTTCTCGCACCAGTCTTTCAGCACCAGACGGAGGTATTCGCGGAAGTAGGTGGCGATGCCGGCGGTGTGGGCCTGCGATTTGAAGTTGCTCATGTCGATCGGGATCTGCTTGATGGAATCGAACTGGCCGTCAGTGAGATACCCGTATTTCTTCATCTGTCCCAGCACCGTGTTGCGGCGGTCGAGGGAGGCCTGCGGATGCCGGCGCGGACTGTATTTTGACGGGGCCTTCAGCATGCCGACGAGCAGGGCGGCCTCTTCGGTGTTGATTTCCGAGGGCTCCTTGTCGAAATAGGTGCGCGCGGCCGACTTGATGCCCACGGCGTTGTTGCCGAAATCGACGGTGTTGAAATACATGGCCAGGATCTCGTCCTTCGAGTAGGCGCGCTCCAGTTTGGTGGCGACCACCCACTCCTTGAACTTGGTGAAGACGATTTTGATTTTGCCGGCTTTGGGGTCGCGCGGGAAAAGGTTCTTGGCCAGCTGCTGGGTGATGGTGCTGCCGCCGCCCTTGCGGTGGAAGGTGGCCACGCCCACGGCCACGCGGAAAAGCGCTTTCACATCGACACCGGAGTGGTTGTAGAAACGGGAGTCTTCGGTGGCGATAAGAGCCTGCTTCAGCTCGTCGGAAAGGTCGGCGTACTTGCAGTTGGAACGGTTCTCACGGTAGTAGGTGCCCAAAAGCACGCCGTCGCTGGAGATGACTTCCGTGGCGAGGTTGGAATCCGGGTTCTCCAGTTCCGCGAACGAGGGCATGTAACCCATCCATCCCAATGAAATGAGCAGAAATATCAGACATACCAGTCCGAACAATATGAAATAGACCTTCCAGAAGACCTTCGCCCATCCCGGAAGATTCATCATGTTCCGTTTCTCTTTCTTGTCGTCTTGCGACGAACCGGATTTTGCAGTGTACATTTTTCCTAAGTTAAAATCACGCTGCAAAAGTACAAAAAATAATCAATCATCTACCTCTGGTGCAATCCACACTCGCGGTGTTCGGGAGATTCCCACCACCAGCGGCCGGCGCGGATGTCCTCGCCGGGGGTCACGGCTCGTGTACATGGTTCGCATCCGATGCTCGGATAACCCTTGTCGTGCAATTTGTTGTACGGTACATGATGTGTCTTCACGTATTCCCACACCTGCGCCTCAGTCCAGTCGATGAGTGGATTGATTTTCAATACGTTGTGGTTTTCATCCCATTCGATTTTCCGCATGTTGGTGCGGGTGACGGATTGTTCACGACGCAGTCCGCAAATCCATGCGTCAAGGGTTTGGAACGCACGGCCGAGGGGCTCAAGCTTGCGCACGTGGCAGCATGCGTGCCGTTTCTCGATGCTTTCGTAAAAAGGGTTGATGCCCTGCTCCCGCACAAACCGCTGCAACATCTCCGTCTGCGGACAAAACACCTCCATTCGGATGCCGTAGTGCAGGTTCGTCTTGTCGATGAGCTGGTAGGTCTCCGGGAAGAGACGTCCCGTGTCGAGCGTGAAAACCCTCGCCTCCGGACAGATTTTCATCAGTATATCCGTAAGGGTTTGATCCTCAATGCTCAAACTGGACGACAAGGCAATCCTGTCGCCGTAAATCTCCCAAAAATGACGCAGCAGTTCCTCTGGAGTAGCCTCCGCAAACCGCACATTCAATGCTTCAATATCATCTTTGTAATATCTCATAATTCTACATTTTATATTGTGAATGGTGACTAGTGAATAGTGACTAGTGAATAGTGAATAGTGACTAGTGAATAGAGAAAAGTGAATAGAGAAAAGTGAATTGTACATTGTTCATTGTACATTGTTCATTGCTACCATTCCCGCCCCCACGGTCTCGAAACTGTCGGGGTCGATGAAGATGACGGAGCCGGTAACGCGGTTCTCGCAGTAGTTGTCAACCACAATCGGGTTGGCGGTTTTCACCGAGATGTGGGCGATGTCGTTCATCTTCAGCGATGTCACCCCTTCGACGTGCTCCAAGGTGCTGACATCCACCTTGTAATCCACCGCTTGCACCATCGCGACGGTTTCCGACACGGCGGTGCGGAGGATGTATCGTTTGCGCAATTGCATCTCCGTCTCGTTGAACCAGCCGCAGTGCATTTTGAGTTGCTGGGTCACCACGGGTTGCGTACCTTCCGTACTTACGAGCATGTCGCCGCGACTGATGTCGATGTCATCGTCTAACAGGACGGAGACGGATTCGGGGGTGTGTGCCATGTCCAACTCCTTGTCGGCCTGCATGATGGCCTTCACGGTGCTCGTCAGTCCGGAAGGGAGCACGCGTACGGTGTCGCCCTCGCGCAGCACACCGCCGGAGAGCCGTCCCGCGTAGGCGCGATAGTCGGGAAACTTGTCGGAGATGGGCCGGATGACGTATTGCACGGGGAACCGCAGCGGTTGTGCTTCGTCGCCCATCTTGTGCTCGATGGAAACTGTTTCCAGCAAATGCATCAGCGGACCGCCGGTGTACCACGGCATGTTTTGGGAAGTTTCCACCACGTTGTCACCATATTTGGCCGAGATCGGGATGAAGAGCAGCGAGGCGCGGATGCCGATCTTGGCGGCCATCTCTTCATAGCGCTGCCGGATGTCCGTGAAGACCTGCTCGGAAAAATCAACCAAGTCCATCTTGTTGATACACACAGTGATAAAGGGGATGCCGAGCAGCGAGGCGATGTAGGAGTGACGCACTGTCTGCTCCACCACACCGTTGCGGGCATCGATGAGGATGATGGCGAGGTCGGCGGTGGAGGCACCCGTCACCATGTTGCGGGTGTATTGGATGTGTCCGGGGGTGTCCGCGATGATGAACTTGCGCTTGGGCGTGGCGAAGTAGCGGTAGGCCACATCGATGGTGATGCCCTGCTCGCGTTCGGCCCGCAGTCCGTCGGTGAGCAGCGCGAGGTTCACCTCCTCGTTGCCGCGACTCCGCGAGGCCTGCTCCACCGCCTCCAACTGGTCCTCGAAAATCGACTTGCTGTCGTATAACAATCTTCCGATGAGCGTGCTTTTGCCGTCATCCACGCTGCCCGCGGTCGTGAACCGCAACAGCTCCATGTCTAAATATCCGTTATTCATACTACTAACTTCTAACTACTAACTACTAACTACTAATTACTAACTAAAAGTACCCTTCCTTCTTCCGGTCCTCCATGGCGGTTTCGCTGCGTTTGTCGTCGGCGCGGCCGCCGCGTTCGGTGATGCGGGTGGCGGCGATCTCGGCGATGATGTCCTCCAAGGAGTTGGCTTCGGAAATGGTGAGTCCGGTGCAGGTGATGTCGCCGATGGTGCGGCAGCGCACGCGGCGGGTGACCACCTCTTCAGTGGGTTTCAGCATCATGCAAGGTTCGGCGGCCAGCCACTGACTGTCGCGGAGGAAACACCGCCGCTCGTGCGTGAAGTAGAGCGACGGCAACGGGATATTCTCGGCGTAGATGTACTGCCAGACATCCATCTCGGTCCAGTTGCTGATGGGGAACACGCGGAAGTGCTCGCCCATGTTCTTATGCCCGTTGAAGATGTTCCACAGTTCGGGCCGCTGGTTCTTGGGATTCCACTGCCCGAACTCGTCGCGGTGCGAGAAGAAACGCTCCTTGGCGCGCGCCTTCTCCTCGTCGCGCCGCGCACCTCCGATGCAGGCGTCGAACTTGTATTCTTCGATGGTGTCCAACAACGTGGTGGTCTGCAGACGGTTACGGCTGGCGTTGTACCCCTTTTCTTCCTTCACGCGCCCCTTGTCGATGCTATCCTGCACGGAGCCGACGACCAACTGCGCCGCCACCTCCCGCAAGACGTAGATGGACTCGGATTCCAATTCTTTCAAATGGGTTAACTTGTACATTTATCAATATTTGTTTAATTGCAATTTTTATCTAATGCATCATTGTATGCTATACCCCAACAACTACTAACTACTAACTGCTAACTGCTAACTAACTGAAGGCGCCGTTGAGGTATTTTGGGGTGAGTTCGTGCTGGGGGTGGTGGAAGACTTGGTCGGCGGGACCTTGTTCGATGATTTCGCCGAGGTACATGAAGACGACGTGGTCGGCGATGCGGAGGGCCTGCCGCAGAGTGTGGGTGACCATGATAATGGAGTATTGCTCTTTGAGCGACACGAAAAGATCCTCCACGGTCTTGGCCGAAATGGGGTCGAGAGCACTGGTGGCCTCGTCGGCGAAGATGTCCTGTTCATCGACCAACACTTGCCCGTCCAATTTCACCCCTTCCGTGGTGTCTATCAGACGGTTGAGCGTCCGCAACAGGGTGGATTTCCCGCAGCCCGACGGCCCGATGATGCAGGTGATCTGCTTTTCGGGCAACTCCACATTCACGTTTTTCAAAATGTGGTTGCCCTTGATATGGACGTTTAGATTTTTGACTTCTATCATTTTGTTGACTATGACTATTGACTATGACTATTGACTATGACTATTGACTATGACTATTGACTATGACTATAACTATTGACTATAACTATAACTTTTACCTAATCACTGATCACTGATCACTAATCACTGATCACTAATTCACACTTTGTTTTTCGAGAATCTATTGGTGATGAAACGGCCGGCGATGCTGAGGATGAGGACGATGACGGTGAGGACGAGAGCGGCGGCGTAGGCGCGGTCAACCACTTCGGGGATAGGACTTTGGAGTTGGAAGAAAACGGCGAGGGGCAGCGTGGCAGCGGGTTGGGACAGGGATGTCGGGATGCTGTCGGTGTAGCCGGCGGTGAACATCACGCTGGCGGCGTCGCCGATGGCGCGGCCGACCGAAAGCAGGGTGGCTGTGGCGATGCCCGGGGCGATTTGTCGCAGCACCACCTTTAGGGTTTCCCAGCGCGTGGCACCTAACGCGAAACTGGCGTCCAAAATGTCGCGGGGAAGGTTGCGGGTGGCTTCGTCCATCGTGCGGATGAAGATGGGGATGATGAGCAGCGTGATGACGATGATGCCGCCCAACAGTGAGGTCCGCAACCCGAAATAGATCATGATGGTGAACCCGAACGCGCCATAGACGATGGAAGGCACCCCGAAGAGCACATCGAAGGCCATCCGCGCGGCGTACGCCAGCTTGGAATCCCGCTGCAAATAGACGTTGAGGAAAAAGACCACCGGGATGGAGACGATCAACCCCAACGCCGTGGAGGCACCCACGATGTAGAGCGACCCGACGATAGCGTTCAAGAAACCACCTTCTTTACCGATGTAGAAACCACCGCCCGGCAGCTTGCTCACCATATCCCAGCTCATGGCCTTCACCCCCTTGGAGAAAACCGTCCAGATGACACTGATGACGAGCCCGAACACGACGAACATCGCCATCCACATAAAGGATTTGGCAACGATCTCACGAACTTTCTTTTTGGAGGTTATTTTCATTTTGGTGATTTGTGAATAGTGAATAGTGAATAGTGATTAGTGAATAGTGAACAAAGGAAGTAGGGAATAGGCTGTCTAACTGTTTCCGAGGCGTTTTTCCAGCCGGTAGAGCACGATGCGGGAGATGAGGTTGAAGACGAGTACAACGAGGAAAAGGATGAGGGCGGCGAACATGAGGGCGGCCTCGTACATGGGCATGGAGAGCATCTCGCCGTAATTGTTGGCGATGAGGGCGGGAATCGGGTAGCAGGGGTCGAGGAAACCGTTGGGGATCCCGATGACGCAGCCGCATACCATCAACACTGCGATGGTCTCGCCCATGGCGCGCGAGATGGCCAGCACTGTGGCCGCGATAATGCCCGGATAGGTACGCCGGAACAGTACCTTCTTGGTGGTCTGCCAACGCGTGGCACCCAACGCCAACGAACTCTCGCGCAACTCCAAAGGAACGGAAGAGAAAACCTCGATGAACAGGCTTACCAACAGCGGTATCACCATGACGCCCAGCACGATACCGGCGGCCAACACCGTATAGCCCGTGGAGAAGTCCATGAAATGCGGCGCGATGTGTTTCGAAATCCAAGGCACAATGACCAACACGCCCCACACGCCGTAGATGACCGACGGTAACGCCGCCAAAATGTCCAACGCAGGAAACACGAACTTCTTGACGTAGGATTTGGCATATTCGGTGAGGAAAACCGCCGTGAGCAGCGAGATGGGCAACGCAAGGAAGATGGCGACGAACGTCACCCACAACGTGCCCGCCACGAAGGGCGAGAAGCCGAACTCGCCCTTCATGGGCTTCCATTCCGAGGAGGTCAGCAGCCCCCACAACGAGCGGTCCTCCAGCACTGGCGCTGACTTCAGATACAGTCCCACGAACATCACCACCACCATGAGTATGGAGACGATGGTGAGCCCGAACATGATGGCCTGCGCGGTTTTGTCTTTGATGATTCTCGATTTCTGCATGTTTAAACCTAATTAGTTGAGTCCTAGGGTTAGCCAATAGCCAACAGCCAGTCGTTAATTCTTGACCCCCAACTTTTCCAACCCTTTCTGCAATTTCTCCTCGTTCAAGCTGATGTAGCCAACGGGGACATTCTGCTTCTGGCCGTCGGTGAGCACGTATTTGAGGAATGCAATGACGGCGGGGCTCTTCGGGGTGCCGTGACTGACCAAGTAGAGGTCGCGGGCGGGCGGTGACGGGTATTTGTCCTCGGCCACCGCCTCGATGAAGTCGTCCTTAGTATCGTAGAAGTACTCGTCAGAGGTGATGACACCGTCGTTGTCGCGGTCGATTGGGCAAACGAGCAGCCCTTGGTTGGGCTTCCGCGACTTCTCGTCGTATGCGTAGCCGATGTTGTTCAATCCGATGCCGAGTTTGTCGGCTTGGATGGCGGAAGCTAACCCTGGGTCGCCGAAGACGGCGGTGCCCAGCAGATCCTCCTGCTTCTTGCCCATCCAGAGGGCGAACGTTTCGGCCGCGCTGCAAGCGTCGGAGCGGGTATAGACGTGAATCGGGGTTTTATCATCGGTGCCCAACACCTGTCCCCAGGTGGTGTATTCGCCCGTGATCCAGATTTTGGTGGCGGCTTCCTGTGAGATGCCGTGCTTCATCAGCTTGTTAGCCAATGGATTGCCGGCATTGATGGTGATGACCACCGCGTCCTTTGCCGAGGCGAACGGCACGGCGCCTTTCTCCAATTCAGGGGGATAAACTTCGCGGGAGACCATCCCGAGATCGACCACATCGGCCAGTACGTCGGTCATGCCTTTGCCAGCACCGCCAGCGGAAAGGTCAATACGCACGCCGGGATGCAGGGTCTGGAACTCCTCGGCCCACTTCACAGCCAAGGGATAAAGGGCGAAAGCCCCGGAAATAGTGATGCTGCCGGTGAGCCCGTCTTTGGTCTGCGGATTCTGCTTCTTCCCGCAGGATACACACATCGTCAAGATGCAAATTGCTAATAAAAAGGTAATTGTTCTTTTCATATTCTATTGTTTTGAACCCCACACTACGGCTCCGCCTTATGTGGGGTTATTAGCACTTCGTGCGTCTTGCCCCTCCGGGGCTGCTTAAGGATTAATGTTTTAAAAGACCGCGCTTACCATCATCGTTACAGTATGTCCAAAAGATTGGTCTTGAGGTCGTTGCTTGAGGGTGTAGGCCAACTGGGTGCGGAGGTGCTTCTCGGGCCACCACTCCACACCGGTTGAGTAGTAGATGGAGTTGGTATTCGCGGTCTTGTCCTTTTCATAATAGTCAAAACGGAGCATGGGACGCAGTTTCTGTTCGATCTTGCTGTTTTCGCCCCAGCCGAAACGGAACCAGTAACCGGCTGTCACATAGAACCCTTGTGTGCGCGTGGGTACGGGAACGTAATCGTCCGAGAGGGGATCCACCGCGGCGAAATCCGTTCGTCCCCAGAGATACTCGCCACGCAGAATCCATTGTCTGTCAGTGTATTGCAATCCTCCAGCGTAACGGAAACGCACACCGTCAGTGTGAGTCGGAATGCCATCGTGCATCATGTCATATTTTCCCCAATAGCCTGATGCAGAGAGGATAAGCCCTTTCACAAAGGGGGAAAATTCCATTCTGGCGGATATGTCCTTGGCTAAATTGTCGGTCTTGACGTTAATGCCGTTTCCGCCGAAGACGCCGACCCCGTATTGCAGGATGGGGATGCGCTCGCCACGAACCTCCGCAGAGGCCAACGTGCCCGTGAGCATCGCGCCAATCTCGCGCCCGTTGGAGTACGAACTGATTCCCGTAACATCCTTATAGCCCGATAACGCGCTGACAACTTGCGCGTTCTCCGTCAATTCCAAATCCAATGGCGATAATTTGTTCTCCAACGAGAACGGAATTTTGAACTGTCCGACCTGCAACTGCACCTGCTTGCAGAAATTCACCTTCACGAAAGCGTCTATCAACCTCGGATTAGGGGCGAAATCGACTTGCAACCGATAGTCCACCCATTTTGTTGGACTGCCTTTGAAGTCAAGGCGGGCACGGCGGATTTGGAATACACTGCTTTGATTATCAGTGTTATAGTACTCGTAAGCATATTGCGCGTCAATCCAACCTCCCACCTTCAGGTACTTTTGAATCTGTTCCATGACATTTTGTGACTTTTTCGCTGGAACAGTGTCCTGTGAAAACCCTTCCGGTAATCCCAGAGTTAAAGTTATCAGTAAATAGAGTAGCCTTTTGTTCTTCATAAGCGTGAAAATAGCTGATTGAAAAAAAACGGGCAAAAGTAGGATTTCAAGGCCAATTCATTGTCATTATTCGGCTGTAATCTGTCATAATTTGTCAATATTTTGTCGCGATTTGGCGAATCGGAGTCGCGAATTGGAGATTTTGCTATTTTTGCCACTATGAATATTTTATACTATGTTTTGTCTTTTTTAGCAATTTCCAACATTGTTACGTTGGTGTTGTTTATTCACAGTCGTCATTCGTATCGGAAGTTGATGCAGAAAAGTCTTCGCCAGGATGAGGAGTGTCATAAATTAGTGGAACCGGTCGTTTTCGAATCAGTGGAGGCAATGGATGACATGAGCGAGAAGTTGCTCCAAAAATTACAGAAAAGCATGGAGCAGGACAAACTATATTTGAAGCCGGAGTGAGTATTCAGGATTTGGCCCGGGAGTTGGGAACGAACAAGACAACGCTTTCGCACGTTATTAATGTCTATTTGCATCAGAACTTTTCCTCATTATTAAATAGTTACAGAATAAAAGAGTCCATTGGACCTACTCAGTGACCCGAAATTTTTCCAAGAAAAAATGGAAGTGATAGGGGAGATGTGCGGCTATTGCAGTCGCCAAGTTTTCCACAAAGCGTTCAAAAAAGAAATGGGTATCACTCCGAACCATTTCCGTACCATCCAAAAGGCTACTGTGCGGCAGGAAAAACGGCAGGGGCAGTTTTAGAGGTTCATCCTTCGGTGCTGTAGCTTTTCCCCGGAAGGGCGAACAGCACCCCTTTCAGTTCCATGCCGAGAAGAAGTCCCGCCAATTTCGACGGCGTGAAATCCGTGCAATACTCGGATATCTCGTCGATGGTCTTCTTTCCGGTTTGGATAAATCGATATATAAAAGCTTCATCTTCAGTTAGTTCAGGGAATAACTGGGTCTGCACAGCCCGTTGCGCGGAATCCGAGTCCCAGTTCATCATCTCCACGATGTCGTTCCCGGAGGTGACCACGGCGGCGATGTTTTTGCGTATGAGTTCGTGGCAGCCGGCGTGCATGTCGTCGAAGATGGTCCCGGGGATGGCGAAAACGTCCCGGTTGTAGGAGTTCGCGATGTGGGCGGTGATGATGCTCCCGCCTTTGAGACCGCTCTCGGCCACCAACACCGCGTCGGCCATGCCCGCGATGATGCGGTTGCGTGCCGGAAAGTTCATCCGGTCCGGCCCCGTGTCAAAGTCGAACTCGCTGATCAGCGTGCCGCCGTTCTCCACAATCCTGTCTGCCAGAGGTTTGTTGCTCGCCGGGTAGACCATGTGCAGTCCGTTGCCCAACACGGCGAAGGTCGGGATGCCGAGGTTCAGCGACTCTTCGTGCGCCACGGTGTCAATGCCGTAAGCTAACCCGCTGACAGTGCATATATTGTTGTCTTTCAAATCGTTCAGGATTTTTGTAAGGCTGCGGGTTCCATACGTGGTGGCGTTGCGTGTGCCGACCACAGCCAGCATCCTCATGCGGTTGAAGTCGCCGTTGCCCCGGTAATAGAACGAGACGGGGGCGTCGTTACAGCGCTTCAGCCGGTGCGGATACCCCAAGTCCAAATAGTGGCAGAGCTGCACGTGATTTTTTGCCATGAGATCCAACTCTCTGTCAACCAGGCGTTTGATTTTGTCCGTAAGGGTGATGCTCACATTGAAGCGTTTGCGGTTCCGCAGTCGCGATTGCCAGGATTCCGGGAATTCAAAGACGTTTGTCGCCGAACCGGCAACGGACAAAAGCTGTTTGATGGCGGATTTCCCCAAACCTTCGGTTTTGTTCAGAGCAATGCGATAAAATGTCTCCATATAATTTTTTTGTTTATGGTTAAAAATTTTGTTATCTTTGCGCTTTGATTTCGCTCGGCAAAGATAACAATTAATCAAATATAAACCAATAGAAAAATTAATTTTTTGGAATATGAAGAAAATCAGCTATTTGACAGTTTTGATTGCCCTTCTGCTCCTGGCATCTTGTCGTCCTAAATCCGGAGGCGGAGGAATCAAAGTGGAAAACTTCTCCACGGGAAAAGCCGGGGAGATGATTCTGGCCATCGATACCAATTATTGGTCAACTGCTGCCAAGAAAGCCATTTACGATGTGCTTCAGCAGCCTCAGCCGGCTATCAATCAGAACGAGCCGATGTTCGATGTCATTGAGTGCTCTAACGCCGGGTATAAAGCTTCGTTCATGCGCCACCGGAATATTGTTCAGTTCGACTATAATCCTGATTATTCGGGAAATACGTTCGAGATTGCTCGGAATCCGGTCACCAATCCGCAGGTGCATGTCCGAATCCGGGGCAACAGTCAGGATTCCTGTCTTGCCCTTTTCCTGTCGCATCAGGACGAGATTGTGAAAGTGATGTATGAAAATGACATCGCCCGGTTGCAGAATGCGCACAGGAGATTGAACAATGCGGTGATTGAAAAGAAAATAAAGGAGAAATTCGGTCTTGTCATGACGATTCCCGAAGGCTATTTCGTGGGACGTGAAGAGGAGGATTTCCTTTGGCTGCTTTTCCGCACTCCGAAGAACGACCGTTTCGTGATGATCTACAAATCCCCGCGTTACGCATTGTCGCCCGAGAATGTTGTGGCGGAGCGCGACCGCATCACCAAAGCCTATATCCAGGGCGCCGTGGTCGGAGCCTACCCTAAAGTGGCGGAACTGGAAGGTCTTCCGTTGGCCCAGAATCTCCAAATTCGCTATCATAACGGATTGGAATTGAGGGGATTGTGGGAGTCTGTGCGCGACAAGATGGGCGGTCCCTTCTACAGTTTCACGCAACTTTCGCCCGACAGTTCCTCCTGCATTACCGTTGACGGTTTTGTGTATGCCCCGCAGGAAGAAAAAAGAGACTATCTGCGTGAGGTTGAGGCAATTGTGAAGTCCATCCAATAAAATTTCATTTTAAATGTTACAAAATCGCGACTTCATGCGACAAAGCGAAATGTGATAGGAATAGATTCTGAACTGGAAAGTGTCATCAGCGGCTGTTTGAATAACAACCGGTTGAGTCAGAAGCAGTTGTATGAGAGGTTCGCGCCAAGGCTGTTTGTGGTCTGCAGGCGTTACGCCAATTCAACTGCCGAGGCTGAGGATATGTTGATGGAGGGCTTTATGAATGTTTTCAAGAATTTGCACACATTCAAAGGCGACAGTTCTTTCTTCTCCTGGATCTATTCGGTGATGGTGAATTCGGCGATCAGCCATTATCGATCTGTCAGACGGTTCCGTCAGGAGTTTTTCCAGGAGGATATGGACATGGAACCGTATGGAAATGTGGAAGAAGAAGTGGTTGCGAGATTGTCCGCAGGGCAGGTGATCGAGTTGCTGGAGCAGATGCCCGGAATTCCTCGGGTGGTGTTCAACCTGAGGGAGATTGAAGGTTACTCCTTCGAGGAAATCGCCGAAAAGTTGGGTAAAAACGAGGGCGCCATCCGTATGGCACACGTGCGTGCGAAAAAGTGGCTCCGCTCAAAATTAGACGAGTCTAAGTCATAGTCTAAGTCTAAGTTATAGTCTAAGTCTAAGTTATAGTCTAAGTCATAAGTCTAAGTCAAAGTTCAAGTCAAAGTCATAGTCAATGAAAGAGATATTCGACAATTACAGAGAAAATCCGTCGGAGGATGTGTGGAGACGGTTGAGTGAGCGTCTGGATGCGGAGATGCCTGTTTCGGGTTCCCTCGACAGGCGTTCGCGCAGGAAGTCCTGGATCTGGGCGGCGGCTGCCGTGGCCGTTCTGGTGATTGGCGGGCTCGCCTTCTTCACGTTGGTGCGCCACAACGCCGGCGACGGGCAAAACATCGCGCAGGTGCAAAAGCAACCGGAAAAGACACAGGCAACGACGTCCGACGCCCCCGTTGTGGAAACGGAAACCGTGCAGGTCGAGGTCGGAAATTCCGAGGCGGAGTCCCCCGTGAAGGTGAATCCAGCCAGAAAAGTTTCCAAGACTTCAGGCGTGAAGACTCCGTCGGCTCCCGTGAACATCGAACAGCAGTCTAATTCGGAATCGAAAGCTTTGCTGGCCAAACAGTTGACGGAAGATCCGGTGCTTCAGACGCTCTCCCCCGACATGGTGGAGTGGTCCGCGCCTGTCCACCTGAGCATCCCCAACACCTTTTCGCCGAACAAAGACAGTGACGGCGACTTCTTTGTGATCGACGGGGTGGAGAATTATTCGTCGCCGAAACTGGTTGTGCAAGACAAGGACAACAGAGTGGTTTACCAGAGCGATGATTACAACAACAGCTGGAACGGGGAGAACTGCCCGGACGGGGTTTACAGTTATGAGTTGACGTACTCGTACAACGGAATTGAGAGCCAGGCTTCCGGCACGGTCCGGATTATAAGGCCGTAGTTCTTCCGGTTTAAAAAACAAAAGGCAGTCGGGGTTCCGGCTGCCTTTTTTGATTATGGGGGTTAAGGTTTACCAAGCGAAGAGCGGACGGTCGTGCATCATGTCGTTGACCGTCTTGCGGGTCTTGGCGATGAGTTCCTCGTTCTCGACGTCGCAGAGCACATTGTCGATCATCTCCACGATGACGGGCATGTCGTTCTCTTTCAGACCGCGGGTGGTGATGGCGGGCGTGCCGACGCGGATGCCGGAGGTCTGGAAAGCGGAACGGGTGTCGAACGGCACCATGTTCTTGTTGATGGTGATGTCGGCCTTCACGAGGGTGTTCTCGGCCACTTTACCGGTCATTTCGGGGAATTTCTTCCTCAAGTCGATGAGCATGAGGTGGTTGTCGGTGCCGTTGGAGATCACCTTGTAACCTCTGTCCACAAAAGCTTTGGCCATGGTGGCGGCGTTGAGTTTCACCTGCTTGACGTATTGAGCGTAGTCGTCGGTCAGAGCCTCGCCGAAAGCGACGGCCTTGGCGGCGATGACATGCTCCAGAGGACCGCCCTGGCAGCCCGGGAACACGGAGGAGTCGAGGATTTGGGACATCATCTTCACGACGCCCTTCGGGGTGGTTTTGCCCCACGGGTTTTCGAAGTCCTTGCCCAGCATGATCAGACCGCCGCGAGGTCCGCGGAGGGTCTTGTGGGTGGTGGTGGTCACGATGTGGCAGTGGGCCACGGCGTTGTTGAGGAGACCCTTGGCGATGAGGCCGGCAGGGTGGGAGATGTCCGCCATCAGGATGGCGCCGATCTTGTCGGCGATCTGGCGCATGCGTGCCCAATCCCAGTCGCGGCTGTAGGCGGAAGCACCGCCGATGATCAACTTCGGTTTCTCGCGGAGGGCAACTTCCTCCATCGTGTCGTAGTTGATGCAACCGGTCTCTTCGTCAACTTGGTAAGCCACAGGATGATAGAGGATGCCGGAGGAGTTCACGGGGGAGCCGTGGGAGAGGTGACCGCCGTGGTTCAGGTCGAGACCCATGAAGGTGTCGCCCGGTTGCAGGCAAGCCATCAGGACGGCCATGTTGGCCTGGGCGCCGGAGTGCGGTTGCACGTTAGCCCATTCGCAGCCGAAGAGCTCTTTCACGCGCGCGATGGCCAGTTCTTCGGATTGGTCCACAATCTGGCAGCCGCCGTAATAGCGCTTGCCCGGAAGACCTTCCGCATACTTGTTGGTCATAACGGAACCCATGGCTTCCATCACCTGGTCGCTCACAAAGTTCTCAGAAGCAATGAGTTCGATGCCGTTGGTCTGACGCTCGCGCTCTTGCTGGATGAGGCTGAAAATTTGTTCGTCTCTTTTCATATTTACTGATGTAATTGTTTGATAATTAAATTATTTAAGTTCAGTATTTGGAAATGCAAAGATACACTTTTTCCATAACGAAAAATTATTATTTTTGCAGCCTTGATTAATGACTAAAACAGCTTGTATGTCAGATAGTACAAAAGCCCTTAAAAGGTTGGCGTTCGCGTTGGTGTTTCTGGGAAGCTTTTTTTCGTGTTTCGCACAATTGGACACGGCCTTTTGGTATGCGGTGCCCCATATCACGCATGATCACGCCGGGCGTCCCATCAAACTTTGCGTCTCCACGTTGGGTCAGCCGGCCACCATCACGGTGAGGAAGCCGGCCGCCGGCAATGCCTTGGTAGGCACGTTCACCGTCCCGGCCAATTCGTCGCAGTCCTATCAGATTGTGGGCGGCAGCCAAAGCGATTTGTCCAATATCACCCAATTCGAATGCAACCACAACACCACTTCCAACTACGGCCTCTATATCCATTCGACGGCCAAGGTGAATGCCTATATTGCGGTGCAGAATAACAACAGCGAGATTTACGCGTTGAAGGGCGGAAACGCCCTCGGCACGCAGTTTTTCATTCCCATGCAGTATCAATACACGAACGCCACGAACTACAGTGACGCACGGAACAGCGTGGAAGTGATTGCCACAGAGAATAATACGAGTGTGACTATCACGCCGTCGGTGGCGTTGTACGGCGGCACGCACCCCGCGCACGTGCCGTTCACCATCACCCTGAACAAGGGACAGGTCTATAGCTTCGCCTCCTCCTCACAGTCGGGCGCGAACCATCTCTGCGGGACCGTGATCACCTCCAACAAGCCCATAGCCGTGGATGTCTCCGACGATTCGGCCACACCGAACGGCAGCAACCAGGACCTTGTGGCCGACCAGTTGGTGCCCGAGGACCGCGCCGGTTCGGAGTATATCGTGATTCCCTCGCCGACCGCCGCCAACAACACCATGTCGGGGTCCGGCCTGAGTGACTACGCCTTTATCTTCGCGCTGGAGGACAGCACGGATGTCTCGGTCTATTATCAGAACGGGGCCTCGTTCAGCCAGCAATCGTTCAACAACCTGATGCGCGGCGACAAGCGTAGCTACCATTTCACCAACAACACGCCGGTTTTCATCTGGGCGCGGCATATCGGCGATGACGGGATTCCGGTCGCCAAACCCATTTTCGTGTTCCAGCTGACGGGTGCGGGCAACGAGCTCGGCGGCACGCAGTTGCCACACGTTTACTGCACGGGCTCGACGGCTGCCGCATACATGCCCCTGGCTCACCCGCAGGGCAGCTCCCACGTCAAACACCTTTTCCTCACGCTGATTTGTGCCCCGGATTACATTAACGGTTTCCAGATAAACGGCGTGTCCTCCATCGCTGCCTCCGAGTGGCAGACGGTGCCGGGACATACGATGAAATACTGCAGGAAGGATATCTCCAGCATGGCCACGCAACAGGCCATCCGAGTTACCAACTCCTTGGGAAAATTCCACATGGGTGTCATTGACTACCATCAGCAGGGCACCGGCTACGACGACTGCTCCATCAGCTATTTCAGTGACTATGGCACCAAAAGTGTGTTGAAATGGTCGTCCTTGATGCCGGTGGAGTATTGTCAGGGCGACACCGTCATGTTCGCTTTTGACTCCGTGGAGGCGGACATTCTGCGCGTGAAAGGGCCTAATGGTTGGGAAATTTTAGTGAGCGATACGATGCGGATTCCTAATGCCATGCCTGAAAACAGCGGTTATTATATCGTCCAAGGGCAGGATTCGCGCCAATGCTCCATTGATCAACTCTCGGATACCATCTGGTTCGAGATCCACCCCTCCAAAGAGGCAACCGTGTACGACACGATTTGTCCGGGCATGGAGTACGAAGGTTACGGGTTCCACGTCAGTGGCGACAGAACCGAAAACCCCGGAACCCTGCTGGATTCCGTGTTGCTGCAGACCGTCGAGTACGGTTGCGACAGCCTGCTGGTCCTCGAACTCTACATTCGAGACAGCGTGAAGAAAGAGGTGGTGTACGACACGACTTGTCCCGGCGAAGAGTATTTCGGCTTTGGACACTTCCATTTCCCTGCTGACAGCATGATAGCCTCCCGCAGTTTGACCGACACGGTGTCGCTGTCTCCTGTCGGGTACGGTTGCGACAGCCTGCTCATTCTACGGCTTGCTGTCCGCGACAGTGCCATCGGCGAGTTTTCGCATGTCGCCTGCAACTGGTATTCCTATAACGGACACACATACGAGGAGTCCGGCGACTATCCCAATATTGTCCTGAACAATGCGAGTGTGAACGGCTGCGACAGCATCGTCACCATGCATCTTGAAATCGTGGAACCGTCGGTGGATATTGTCACTTCCGGTGATGATTTCTGCGAGAATGGCGAGTTGATCCTGAACGCCGAGTCGGAATTTGAGGAGTATATTTGGAACACGGGCGAGACGACGCCGTTCATCACGGTCACGCAACCCGGTTTGTACACCGTGACCGTCACCGAAGGGGAATGCCAGGCTTCCGACCACTACACGGTGCCCGCGTGTGAGTTCAATATCTTTATGCCGAATGCGATAACGCCTTCAAGGTCAGATGGTTTGAATGACTATTTGTTCCTGCCGAACTATGTGCACCGCTTCCTCACCGATTTCGACATTGAAATTTACAACCGCTGGGGCGAACTGATATACAAAACGAACGACATGAATTTCAAATGGTACGGTGAAAAGACGCATGTCTCGGACGTCTATGTTTGGATAATCAAAGTGAAAAACCTGGACGGGAAACAATTTGTGTATAAAGGTACGGTGACGGTG
This sequence comes from uncultured Bacteroidota bacterium, assembly GCA_902770735.1. Lineage (GTDB taxonomy): Bacteria > Bacteroidota > Bacteroidia > Bacteroidales > WCHB1-69 > F23-D06. The sequence continues at coordinate 19,805 of CACXUB010000018.1, forward strand.
TTGTGATGAACAATGACATGACATTTCAAATCCTCAAAGCAGTTAAATAAAATCAAATTTGATATGAGAAAATTTACAATGGTGTTGTGTGCGGCGACGATGCTGCTGTGTTATGCGTGTAAAGAGCAGACAGTGCCCGCAATCATCGATGACAACCCCCAAAAAAACGTTGCAATGGAGAATTTGCTGACACGCCGCAGTGTGCGTCAATACACTGACCAGGTGCCGCCTATGGATGTGATTGAGGAAATCTGCAAGGCAGGCACGTATGCCCCCACCGGCATGAACCGCCAAAGTCCCATTATCATTGCGGTTATTAACCGGGAAATGCGCGACAGCCTCAGCCGACTGAACGCCCGCGTGCTCGAAAACGACAGCATAGACCCGTTTTACGGAGCGCCTGTGGTGCTCGTGGTCCTGGCTGATTCGAGCGCACACACCTATCTGGAGGACGGCAGCCTTGTGATGGGCAATTTGATGAACGCTGCCCATGCCAAGGGTCTCGGTTCCTGCTGGATCCACCGCGCCAAGGAGGTCTTCGAGAGCGAAGAGGGCAAGCAGATCCTCGCTGATCTCGGCATCGAAGGCAACTACGTCGGCATCGGCAACTGCATCCTCGGCTACACCGCCGGCGACTATCCTGAAGCCAAACCCCGCAAAGAGAATTGGGTGTATTGGGTGAAATAAGTTAGCAGTTAGTAGTTGAGGTAGAGTCGTTGTGTACAACGTCTTACGTTTTATGCCCGTTCTACATTCTCTTTTATATCACGGGTTGTTGCCGGAAACGTTCAACAACCCGTTTGATTATGTGCCGCATCCCGTGAGCGAGGCGGCGGTGGCGGATTTGTTGCCGCATGTTGAGGAGTTGATGCGCGGGAACCCCGAAGGCAAGATGTTCGGGGTTCTGGTCGTGGCGAAAGAGGAGAAATTGTATTATCTGGCGGCCTTTTCGGGACAGCTGTACGACCAGTCCGTGCTGCCCGGCTTTGTGCCGCCGGTGTTCGATTTCCTCGCCCCCGACGGCTATTTCAAGGTTCATGAGGCAGAGATTTCGGCCATTAATCAAGAAATCGATAACTTGGAGTCTGATAGTCGGTATGTCGAATCCCGAAAATATTATCGGCAGTTGCAAGAGGATGCTGGGGTTGCCATTGCCGCTGCCAAGCAAAAGATGCTGGATGCCAAAACCAGACGCGATGCCGAACGTTCCCAAAGGACGCTGACCGTCGAGGAAGAGACCGCTTTCGTGAAGGAGAGCCAGTTCCTGAAGGCGGAGCTGCGACGGGAAAAGAAACGGTGGACGGAACAGTTGGAAAAGGCAAAAGAGGCCGTTTCCGTCTATGAACAACAGATAGAAACACTTGCAAACCAGCGGAAAACGAAATCGGAGGCATTGCAGAACTGGCTGTTCGAACACTTCGTGATGGTGAATTATGCGGGCGAGCGGCGCAATCTGTTGGAGATTTTCCGCGATACGGTGCAGCAATTACCTCCCGCCGGCACGGGCGAATGCTGCGAACCGAAGCTGCTGCAATACGCTTACACACACGGACTTAAACCCATCCAGATGGCCATGTTCTGGTGGGGAAAATCGCCCGAAGGGGAAATCCGTCACCATCTGCACTATTATCCCGCCTGCTCGGGCAAATGCAAGCCCGTGCTGACCTACATGCTGCCACCGGAGGTGTTGGCCGCAAATTCGCATCGAGACCTCTCTGAGCAACTGGAAATTGTCTATGAGGATACCGATTTGTGGGTCGTGAACAAACCTTCGGGGATGCTGAGCGTGCCGGGGAAGTCGCACCGCGAATCCGTAATCTCCATTCTGCAAGAACGTTGCCAAGAAGGCGAAACACCGTTAGTCGTTCACCGGTTGGACATGGACACCAGCGGACTGCTCTTCGTGGCGAAGCACAAAACCGCGCATTATCGTCTGCAGAAGCAGTTCAGGGACAGGGAGATACACAAGACCTACGTGGCGGTGTTGGACGGCGAACCGTTGCCGATAGGGGAGGAAGGTCGCATTGAATTGCCGCTCTCCCCCGACCTGATACACCGTCCGTTCCAGAAGGTCGATAAGGCGCACGGAAAACCTGCCGTGACGATATATCGTGTTGTGGACGAACACGTTGTGGAACTCCATCCGCTCACAGGTCGCACGCACCAGCTGCGCGTACACTGCGCCCACGCGGAAGGGTTAGGTCGTCCCATCCAGGGCGACAACCTCTACGGTCGCCGCGCTGATCGGCTCTATCTGCACGCCGCCCGCATCGCATTCTCACACCCGACAAGCGGGAAAGAGATGGTGTTTGAGAGGAAGTCGGCGTGGTGAGAAAAAACGATTTTCCCTCTTGACAAGCGGTCTTTTTTGTTGCCGTTGTTAGAGGAAAAATGATTTGGCTGTTTACATGATTTCTTCATGCGGGGAAACCTCTCCGCACACCTACGGTATGTGTTTTTCGACGCTGGAAGTGTCGTCTCCTACCCGTTTCGGGCAAACAGTTATGAAATCAACAATAAAAAAGAATACAAAACCGTTATCATGCGTTCGTTCGTAATTCGACTCTAATGAAAAGGATATTGCAGTTTCTTCATAAGCATAGTGACAAGAATTGGCACTACATTATCCCTGTGCTGAACATCATACTCATCGCCATCTCAATATGGCTTAACACTACCTACAACGGTGGCTTTTGCGTCTTTGTGCCATGGGCGATGGCGGTGCAAATCGTCTGTTTTGTCAATATGGTTACTTTCACTTGGCTGGAACAGACTCCTCTTTGGCGGCTTAACGCCTTTATTTGCGGCATCAGCACGGGAGTGTTCTTCTATTGGGTGATTTTCTCTGGAGTTTTAGTCATCCTGTTTCCCGTATCCATTTTCTTCATTTTCTTACTGGTCTGGCGGAATGTGAAACATCCTGTCCGAAAGCAGTCAAAACCGTGGTATTTTGTTGGTATCGCAGTGTGTGTGATTTTCACTGCCGTGTCGGCAATCCTCTTCTCTTCTGCAGCCAAGAAGGTCAAAAAAGGAGAATATGACACCAAGAACCCAATGACCGAGCGTATTTTGGGGATGCATTTCCGTTACCACACCCGCATTTGTCCCTACGACGGCTGGCGACCGCCGTTGCACGACCCCGCCATGGTGATCGGGATGCGACTCACGGGCGACAAAGATCCGCTGGCGGGGATGACGCTGGAAACGCGCCTCCAACTTTACCGCGAAGTGTATCCCTCGCTTCCTGTTAAAAGCCATTGCGCCTGTTCAAAGGAATCGAAAAGATACCATTATTTCGATGACGACTTATGGAAAGCTTTGGAATTCAAGCCAATGAAGGTTATGAAACGGGTGCCTGTTTATAGATGTGGGGCTTCGGCTGAGGAAAACAATGAGAGATTGACAGCTGCAGGATTACCCTTTTCGTTCACCAGCACTGAATTCAACCATATTGTCCTTAATCTGGAGGATGTCACCGAAACTCTTAATTCAGGGGTTGAAGGTTCTTATTTCGATAAAGTTTCTCTTGTGGAATTCGACGGACAGCCGATGTACCGACTCACTTGCGAGGCCATTATCGACGAAGTCAAACATATCCCGATTCGTTGGGAACTTTTCGTTTTGCCCAATGGTAACCAATTCACCACAGACACATTCGACATCCACGGATCTTATACCTATTGGCTCGCATCATATTCTATCAACAATATGGATTCCGTGGAAATCTTCTATCCTGAAAGGGATGTCAGGGATACGGTGAAGATTTATAGGATTGGGAAGCAATAATACACAAAAACATCTCACATTGATTGAACAATGGAATTATTGTGTATTTTTGCCGAATGAAAAAATACTAATACAATGTTTGCCAGTCGTTTCAATAGCAGAATCCCGTTTTTCAAAGCGATGATAGCAGTCGTGTTGATGGCGTTTTGCATGACAACATACGCCACCGATCAGGAATCAGACATCTTTCTTGAAAATGGGAAGAAATACGACTTGTATGTCAATTGGGGGCATCCATCTCCGTTACAGGTCCTCTATATTCGCACGGATACGGAATCTCCGTTCAGAAGCTTTAGCACAGGAAATTATCGTGGGCATGTCGCCACTTGGCAGGTTTGTGACAGTGCACTCTACCTTGTCTCCGTGGATTCACGCTCTCATTTCGGCGGGACAGGTACCTATTGGCCAACTGACAGTACTCGCATTGACACGATGGCCGAGCCTGCTTTTTTCGGTATCCATTCGTTGTCAGGTGTTGCCCCGGGGAAAGATGGTACGGTATTCGCGGATTGGTTTTCAGGGGTTTTGGAAATCACCCCGACGTATCAGGATGTTAAAAGCGGTGCATCTGAAAGATGGGTCCGTTATCTTTATTTTCGTAAT
>CACXUB010000019.1 GCA_902770735.1 uncultured Bacteroidota bacterium
TCTCCTTGTACTATACCGTCCACATGTCTGGTGATTGGCTGAGGTTTAACCCAGGTAGCTGCACGCGCTACTATGGAAAGATGATGTCCGTGCGCGGCAACCGCAGCGACGGTGCCCAGACGATAGTGGATGGTATACGGGTGAGAGGCTATGACAATGGTGTTGATTATTCTGAAAATGAGGTGGTTCTGAATCTTGTCGAGGAAAATATTGCAGTTGAGGAGAGTGCAGTGTTGTATGATGAGGCCGCTCCTCCTATGGCAGCCGCCAAGAGAGTTGCGGGTGGGGCAGCCGACGCTCCTGCCGAGCAGATCCGTACCAACTTCAACGAGACCGCCTTCTTCTACCCGCAGCTGCGCACCGACGAACGCGGCGACGTCTATATCAGCTTCACCATGCCCGATGCGCTCACCAAGTGGAAGATGCAAGGCGTGGCCCATAATCCCGCCCTGATGACCGGTCGTTTCGAGAAATTCGTGCAGACCGCCAAGGACGTGATGATCGTGCCCAACGCGCCGCGCTTCCTCCGCGAAGGCGACACTATGGATTTCTCCGCCAAGGTGGTGAACATGAGCGGCCGGAACATTTGCGGCTACGTGACACTGCAGATGTTCAACGCCGTGAACAACCAACCCGTTTCGATGATCATTACGGATTCGGACCGTAGAGACGTGTCATGGCGCGTCTCTACAGAGGGAAATCAACAATACGAGATTCCCGCCAATTCCTCCTCCGAAATCCATTTCCGCATCGTGGTGCCCGCGGACGTGCCCGCCGTCACCTACCGCATTGTCGCGCACAACACCGACCCGCAGGAGGTGGCCGGCGATGGCGAGGAGAAGACCCTCCCCGTGCTCACCAACCGCATGATGGTGACCGAAACGATGCCGTTCTACATTTCGGGCAAAGGTACGAAATCGTTTACCTTCAATAAATTGCGGGATGCATTCGGCGCAACTGCCAACAATACCCTCAAACATTACCGCCTTACCGTGGAATGCACGCCCAACCCCGTGTGGTACGCCATCCAGGCGATGCCCTACATGATGGAATATCCGCACGAGTGCAACGAACAGCGCTTCAGCCGCTACTACGCCAACGCCCTCGCCACGCACATTCTGAAGGCCAATCCCGTCATCGAAGAGGTTTTCAACCGTTGGCAGGTGGAGAGTCCCGACGCTTTCTGCTCCGCTCTTGAGAAAAACCAGGAACTCAAGCAGGTGATACTGGAGGAGACCCCGTGGGTGCTCGACGCGCAGCGCGAAGGAGTCAACAAGCAGGCGTTGGCCGCCATGTTCGACTTCAAACGGATGGCTAAGGAGGAAGCTTCCACGCTTCGGAAACTGCAGCGGGCGCAAAACGGCGACGGCGGCTGGCCGTGGTTCAGCGGCGGCAAGAGCAGCGACTTCATCACACGGCACATCGTGGCGGGCTTCGGTCACCTCAAAGCTCTCGGCGTGAGCACCGACGTGGCCAACAGCACCCTCCGCAGCGCTGTCTCCTACATGGACGAGCAGATGTACCAACGCTACCTCGACCGCAAGAAATACCACTACAATTACGTCGATGAGACACACTACCTCTACGCCCGCAGCTTCTACAAAGACAAGATTTCCGCCAAGCATAAAGTCGCCTACGATACCTGCTACAAGGTTTTGTTGAAAGGGTGGAAAGACGAAACTTTCTACACGCAGGCGATGATTGCGCTCACCGCTTGGCGCAACGGCGACCAGAAAGTGGCGAAGGAAATTGTGGCCTACCTCAAGAGCATGGCCCAGCACGATGAGGAAATGGGCATGTTCTGGAAAAATCAAGGCGGCGGCTGGTTCTGGTACGAGCAGCCCGTGGAACGGCAGGCGATGCTGATCGAGGCATTCCACACCATCACGCCGGAGGACGAGGAGTCCTTAGCGCAGATGCAGTTGTGGCTTCTCAAGCAGAAGCAGACCCAGCACTGGGGCACCACCAAATCGACCACCGAGGCCGTCTATTCGCTGCTGCTGAACAAGACGCTGGTGGCCGACGACAAGACCGTGGCGGTCACCGTGGGGAATGTGCGTCTGCCCGATGAGACCGTGCAGACCGAGGCGGGCACCGGCTACTTCAAGAAAGCCTGGCCGGGCGAGGAAATCACCGCCGACAAGGCCAACGTGCGCTTGGAGAAGGGCACCGACGGCCCTGCGTGGGGCGGCCTCTATTGGCAGTATTTCGAGAATCTCGACAAGATTACCCGTAGCGACGACAAGAACCTCGTCATCGAGAAACAGCTCTACAAGGTGGAGAACACCGACAAAGGCGAGGTGCTGAAGGCCATTTCAGAGAATCAGCCGCTGCAGAAGGGCGACAAAGTGCGCGTGCGGGTAGTCATCACCGCCGACCGTGATATGGAGTTCGTGCATCTCAAGGACATGCGCGCCGCTACTTTCGAGCCCGTCAACGTCTTCTCGCAGTACAAATACCAGGACGGCCTCTGGTACTACGAAGCCACCAAGGATGCGGCTACTCACTTCTTCATCGACTGGATGCCGAAGGGCAAATACGTTTTCGAATACACTTTGTTCGCCACGCAGTCGGGCGACTTCAGCAACGGCATCACGCACATCGAGTGCATGTACGCGCCGGAGTTCCAGTCGCATTCGGCCGGTGTGCGGGTGAAGGTGCGGTAAAGTACTTTGGATTTTCTTGAGAAAGCCCAAACGGTATTATTCTCCCTTTTCTTTCGACTTTTGCAATTCTCTGCGGTTCTGTCCGATATAGACAAAATAAAGTGTAAGGTCCGTGGCGACAAGTGTGGCGTTGAAAACGTAAAGCCAAATCACGATGTCGTGGCTGTACAATGCCTTATGGATAATACCGAAAATGTAGCCTAAAATCACTAAGGACATGAAGAACGGGCTTTTGCCAATCACCATTTTTGTCCTCAATGATTTGGCGATGGACACAGGCCAGCTGACTGCAAAACAAAGCAGGAAGAGAACTTCCCAGATGCTAAAATCCGCCATATAATCGTATGTTTTTTTGTATGACAAAAGAGGGCGCAAAAGTACTGAATTTATGGATAAAGTTGTATCTCTGACGCTTGTGATTTTGATCTACTTTAAGATGTTCATCAAAGAGTCTATCAGTCAAAGTCTTATCATCACCGTGGTCGGGTTGCGCTGAATGTCGGAAGAGTATGCGGATGTTCATTTGGCATCGTGACCGCGAACATTTGTCCGATTGTTCTCGACTATATTCTACCTTCTTCCGCGAAACTGTAATATCGCTCCCGGTGGATGACAACGTGGTCGATGAGGGAAATGTCCAACAACTCCGCGGCTTTGCGGATTTTTTCGGTCAGTAGAATGTCTGCATGACTGGGTTTGACAGAGCCGGAGGGGTGGTTGTGGCACAATATGATCTGGGTTGCCTTTAAGACCACCGCTTCCTGCATCACGATACGGGTGTCCACTTCGGTGCTGGTGATCCCGCCTTTGCTGATTTGGACCGCCTTGAGGATGAGGTTGGCATTGTTGAGGTAAATGACCCAGAATTCCTCGTGGTCAAGGAATGCGATCTTGTTTTGCATGAGATTCACCACATCCAGACTGCTTTGTATCTGCGGGCGTTGTTCCACCTTCTCGGTACGGATACGTTTCCCTATTTCGAAAGCGGTGAGCAACGAGATGGCTTTTGCCTGTCCGATACCCTTGATTTGCGATAGGTCTCGCAGTGACATCCCGGAGAGCGCGTTGAGGCTGTTGCCCGAGGAGGCGAGCACTTTCTTGGCCAGGTCAACGGCTGACTCCGAGGCGTTCCCGGTTCGTAGCAGGATGGCGATCAACTCCGCGTCGGACAACGATACGGCTCCGTTCTTGGCATATTTTTCACGCGGCCGGTCCTGAACGCTCCAATCTTTGATGGTCAGTTTTTTGTTTTCGTAGTTTTGAGGTTCTTTCATGGATTTTGGTTAATACATTTGTGATCGTTTGAGCAAGTAGGGTAGGAGGATCTGTTCGAAACCTTGCGTGATGTCCGCCGGGATGACGTCGATCTGATACTGCCCGCATTTGACTTTTATCTCCTGAAAATAGTCGCGCACGGTCTGTTGGTAGTATTCGCGGATGTTGTTGGCATGGACTTTGACCTCGTTGCCGGTCTCCATATCGACGAATCGGTAAAGCCGGTTGTCAAAGGCGAAATCGTATTCCAGCTGCTTGTCGAAGGTGTGGAAGAGAACCACCTCGTGCTTGTTGTGACGTAAATGCCCTAACGCCAGCAGCAATTCATCGAGGTTGTGGCTCGACTCCAGCATGTCGCTGAAGATGATGACCAGGGAACGACGGTGGATCTGTTCGGCGATTTGGTGGAGCGTGTCGGTAACCATGGACTGGCGTTGCACGTCGTCGCCGATGGGCTGGAGCACTTTTTCCAGTTCGCGGTAGATCATCTTGTGGTGCGCGTCGCCGCCTCGGGCGTGGGTGTGCAGCTCCAGCTTGTCGGAGAAAAGGCTCAGTCCGACAGCGTCGCGCTGACTCTTGAAAACCTGCATCAAAACGGCCGCGGCATATACGGCGAAAAAGATCTTGTTCGGTTGCGCGAGGGTGTATTTCTCCCGCTTGGGGAAGTACATGGATGACGAGTTGTCAATTACCAGATGGCAGCGAAGGTTGGTCTCCTCCTCGTACTGCTTGACGAAAAGCTTGTCGGTGCGGGCGTAGAGTTTCCAGTCAATGTGCCGGATCGGCTCCCCGGTGTTGTAGGGACGGTGCTCCGCGAATTCCACGGAGAAGCCATGCATGGGACTTTTGTGGATGCCCGTGATGAACCCTTCCACGACCTGTTTGGCCACAAACTCCACATGGTCGAATTGGGTGATTTTCGTCAAATCGATTGTATATGCCATATCGTTTTTTTTAGGGCGCAAAGGTACATTTTTTTAGGGAATGGTGAATAGTGAATGGTGAATAGTAGATAGTGAATAGTGGATGTGAATAGTGGATAGTGAACGAAGTAGGTTAGAGTCGGGAAACGGATGTGGTGGTCTTATTTTTCGATAAAAGAATGCCATGCATCGAGGAATTTTTTTTGGAACTCGGTGACGGCTTGGTTCGGCGTGAAGAGGTCTGAACTCCGGAAGAAGACCGCGGGTTTCCCCTTTTGGATGAAGAGCAGGCATGGAAAGTCGCTTTCTTGGAGTGCCCGGCCGGGGATCAGGCCCGAATAGAGCGCGCTGGTGTCGTAGTATAGGGTGAACGGTTTGTCGAGCTCCTGCCGTAGCCGGTTGCTGATTTCAAAAGCCTGCAGACCGTTGACAGGTTGCGGATATACGTGCCCGATATCGACTCCGTCTGTCCTCGACCGGTTCATCAACCCGAGCAACGCCTTTACGCAACCGGAACATTCTATGCCGTTATGCAGCAACAGGATTGTCTTTTCGGATGGCAGATTTTCGATAGAAAGCGATGTCCCGCTGATGGTGAACAGAATTGGCCCTTCTTCTCCGGCAGGTGGCCGGAACCGCATTATCTTGTAAGCCAAGGCTGGGCTCCCCTCTGAGAAGTACCGGTTGACCTCTTCGATATAGTCGGAGTGCTTTTTCCCTTGCCAGGGGACATCGGTCGAGTAGGTGAGTTGCCCGACAAGGTCGTCGTCGACAGCATTCCCCTTGTCTAGGCCGCCTTGGAAAAGGGTAAATGGGAATCGGGCTGCGGAGTAGAGGCTGTCTTCATGGTTGTTCCGCTGATAACGGCTTGTCTCGCCATTCTTTTTCCGGAGTGCATACTGCAGCTCCGATTTCCCAGTCAGAGTGTCGAATTGCATGTAGAGTAGCAGGATGTCCCCGCGCAGAGGCATGGCGATTTTAGGGTAGGAATAGTCGTACAGGTCGTCTTTCACGGCGTAGATGCGTTCTATTCCGTAAGGGACAGACAGTGTCTTTTGGATGTATTCGTCTTCGAATGCCTTCCAATGCGGCAGGTCGAAGCGAATGGTGTCCGTGGGATTCCCGTCCAAATCGTAAACCTCCATGCGGGGATATCGCGTGCTGAGGAAGAATACCGATTGTTGGTTGTGGAAAATGTAACGGTTCGGCTGGATCTGCACGATATGGGGCGCTTCGTAGGGCAACTCCCGTATCAGTGTCGCCGAGTCGCTGCCAAGTCTCTGCTGAAACCACTGGAATCCTTTGTCATGGTCTTCCACGAAAAAGTTGAGCTTGTTCCGGTGAAGATATCCCATGAACATGTTCCGGTGACTGTAGGTTGACTCCACTCGATAGGTTTGGTTTTGGATTTGTTTGTAAAGTATGAGTTCGTCTTGTGTTGTCAACAGCAGATAGTCTCCGTCAAAACAGAAGTCGTAAATCCACAGACTCCGGGCGTATCGTTCTTTGTTCCGACCGTTTTCGGGGAGCGGGAGCACGATCTCCGTCTCTTCATAATCGTCCGTCGAAAGCGCGTGGATAACAGCGTTGTAGTTGTTCTCCCCGTATTGGAATCCCTGTTGTTCCACAAAGTAGAAGGTGCGGTTCTCCATTCTGCATTTGACGAGGTTCAGGTTCTTCGGCTTGTGTGTGCCTTTGAATCTGATGATGGTGTCCAACTCGAACAAATTCCCGACCCAATTCTGTGCGGTCACGTTCAAGGATGACAAAACGGCGGCAATGAGGGCAATTATGCGTGTCTTCATAGAGCTTGGCTACATTTGGGTGAGGGATTAATTACTGCCAGCGACGGCAAACAGGTCCACTTTCTCGATGTAGATCTTCATGGTGGAGGAAGTTGCGTTGCTTTCTGTGACAACGCCGCGTACAACGTAGGTCTCCTTTTTCTTTCCGCTTGCCGAACTGCTGCTGCCGGTTGACAAGGCGATGGTTTTGGAGTACGTGGTGGGAACAGACAATCCTTTGGAACTTTTGTTGGATGCTGAAGCGCTTTGGCTTTGCTCCACAGCGGTTTCATACTGGACAATCACGTCGTTGATGGCCTGCTGGAAGGAGGCGAGCTTTCCTGCTTCGGTGATGTGGAGCACCGAGTTGCCGCTGTTCACATCCAATGATGTGCAGTTCGGTATGCGGCAGGCGGTGAATCCGCCGCCCGAACAGTCAAGCTGACCAACTCCTGTCGGGCTCGACTCCGCAGGGGTGAAGCAGACGTAGTTGTAAAGGTTGAAGATTGCTGTCCATCCGCCATTGTACTTGTTCACGACGACAGAAGGCACTTTTTCGGCGAAGGCGCCGAAAGCCATAACAGTTAATCCGATGAATAATAACATTTTTTTCATAGTTCTTTTGTTTTTAAGTTTTGATGTTTAATTTGTTTTTTGTTGGTTTGCCCCTCTTTCGCCGGGGCCAGTTTCCTGTTCTCGTCAACCTCCCTCTGTCTTACAAAGGTCGGTCAAGGTTTTGTTTTTTTCGCGGCGGTCGTTTTGTTTTAGGTTCGAAAAATCTTACGTTTTCACGGTTTTGTCCGTCGGGGGTGCCAACCCTTTTGAACACTACAAAAATAAAACACTGACAAGCGTTTGTCAAGTGTTTTTGAAAATTTTTTTTTCGTTGAAATAGAGCGTGTTAGCGAAATGCCGTTTACTAATCGACGTCGATTAGTAAATTTTTGAATCCGGATTTCGCAGATTTTCGGGCTTCGGCTGCAAAAACCGAACGGGGGTTACTCCAGAACCACGTTGTGCTTGGACATGATTTTGCGCAGGTTGATGAGAGCGTAACGCATCCTGCCCAAGGCGGTGTTGATGCTGACGTTGGTCATCTCGGCAATCTCCTTGAAACTGTAGTCATGGTAAATCCGCATCTTCAGGACCTCTTTTTGCTCTTCGGGAAGGTATTCCACGTAATGAGTCAGGTCGGAGTAGGTCTGCTCGCGGATCATTTTCTCTTCCACGTTCTCGTCCTTGGACCCGATGATGGTGAAGATGTCGAACTCTTCGCCGCCGTCAATCGTGGGCATGCGCTGCAAACGCCGGTAATAATCGATTTTCAGGTTGTTGGCAATCCGCATGATCCATTGGAAGAATTTCCCTTCCTCCTGGTAATTTCCCGACCGGATTGTGTTTATGACTTTGATAAAGGTGTCTTGGAAGATGTCTTCCGCCAGCTCTTTGTTCTTGACGGAAACCATCAAATAGGAAAACAGCCGCCGCTCATAACGGAGGATGATAGTTTTCAATGCAGTCTCTTCTCCAGCTTGATAACGCGCTATCAATTCGTTATCACTCAAGGCATTCCAATTCATGATACGCTCCTTTCATTAATGGGTTAATAAATTCAGAAGGTAGATGTCTTTTCGATAGCGGGTCTCCTTTTTTGTTTAAAATTGATAATGCCTTTTTTTAATTTGATTTGAATTGCAAAAATATAATTTTTTTGAATACGTATGACATCTTCGAAATTTTTTTTATACATATCACCTTTCCCTAAAAAAACTATCTTTGCAATTGTATTGTAAGTTAGATTGTCATGCGTAAGTTTTTTCTTTTCTTCTTGGCTTTGATATTGTCGTGCGCGTTTGTTTCAAATGCGCAACAGTATGATATTCAGCTGGATAATGTTATCTATGTCGATGGAATCGCCAGCGTGCAGCTGATTTCCGGGGACGATCAGCTCTCTGAACCTGTCGCTGTGTTGGGCGACAAGTTCCACATCTCTTTCGATGATCTGAACCTCGAAATCCGTCATCTGAAATACACATTCATCCACTGTACACACGATTGGCAACCGTCGCAGTTGAATCCGATTGAATATATCGACGGCTTCATGGAAGAGGATATCACGCAGTACGACCATTCTTTCAACACGATTGAACCTTACATGCATTATCAGGCGGATTTTCCGAATGAAAACATTTCTATCACCAAATCAGGCAATTATGTTTTGTTTGTCTATGACGACTCGCCCGATAATCCGATTTTGACGCGCCGATTCATGGTTCTCGAGCCGGTCCCGGCCAAGATATCCTGTGATGTGCATGCCGCTGTGGACGTGAACAATCGCTTTTCTCATCAAGATGTTGATTTTACGGTTTTTACGGGAGGCTACAACATTCGGAACCCTCAGCAGACGGTTCGGGCCACCATCCAACAGAACGGTCGGTGGGATAATGCCAAGTTCGGGCTTGTTTATCGTTCCGGCGTTGGACAGGAACTTCATTTCGACTACATCGACGGGCGCAACTCTTTCCCTGGAAGTTCCGAGTTCCGAACGTTTGACATCTCCACCCTCCGCTCGAACGCCGACCGTGTCGTGGGGATTTCTTTCGTCAATCATCATACACACGTCTATGTCCTGCAAGATGATGCCCGTCCGTACGTGGCTTACGAGAGCCGCGGACATATCCATGGACGGTGCTATTACCGCAATCGGGACTTAAATAACGATTACTCAGAGGATTACGTGTTTACGCATTTCACCCTTAAAAGTTCTTTCCCCTTCACGGACGGGGATGTCTATGTCTTCGGCGAACTGACCGATTGGCAGTTGCTTGACGATGCCAAGTTGCATTACAACAAGGAGTTCGACTTTTGGGAAACGGAGTTGTTACTGAAACAGGGTGTCTATAATTACCAGTATGTGTATGTGCCGAGAGGTACCAATGACTTGATTGATGCCACCTATGTTGAGGGGTCGCATTACCAAACTAACAATATATACTATATTTATGTTTATTATCAGGAAGAGGGCTCTTCGTATGACCGGCTTATCGGTTTTCAGCCCTGTTCTATCCTCGACAAGTAGCCGCTATTTGTTTTTGACGCAACGAACCGAGTAGAATGCCTCTTTCGGGGTGCAGTTGATTTCCACGGTCGCATTGGTGTAGTAGAAATAATGGATGGGGGAGGTGTCGGGACTGCCGTCGGAGCAGGTCCAGAATCCCGCCATTGTGCCGAATCCTTTTGCCTCGCCGTTCCATACGTTGCCGGATGGCCGTATGGAAAATCCTGTGCCATTGTTCGTTGCGGTGTTTTCGATGATGCAGCATTCCGCGCCTTTGGTCAGAAAGTCGAACTGCCAGCCCTCGGTTGAGGTCATCGCTTTGGCCACGTTGTTGACGTCCGTGCCGCAGCGGTATTCGTCTTTGTAGCCCACGAAATCTTCCAGTCCCATCCACTCGAAATTGGCAGGGACATGCCAGCCCGTCGGGCAGGGACCTTGCACGCGTCCGTCGGTCTCTTCCGTCGGTTCTGATCCGTTGAGCACAGAAAACCAGGTATATAGACGACCATAACGGGAAACGTTCTCGGGATCGTTGTTCGGGGCTTCGGGCGCGGGGGTGATTTCATGGCCGTCGGAATAACGCGTGACGCGCAGGTTTTCACGCATCCAGCAGTCTTTCCCCATAACGATGGTTTGATATTCATTGCCGTCAATGTCGATGACTGTTCCGCAGTCACGGATGGTTTGCGATTTGGCCGTCATGGACGGTGCGCACAAGGACGCGCAAAGCACCATAATGCTTATCAGTGGCTTGAATTTTCTCATAATCGGTGTGTTAAAGTCTGTCGTGGTTGTTTTCCTCTTCGAAACGGATGACTTTCAATTCGTAGTTTTTCCGGTCTTTTTTGATGATGATGTGCAGGCAGAGCCCTGTGAAAAACGACATGATGCTGGTAATGGCCAGAAATCCTGAACAGATCAGGGTGGGGAAGCGGGGTACGAGTCCCGTCTTGAAGAATTCGGTCAGGATTGGGATGAACAATATGACGGCGATTAATATCAGAAGGAGGGCGATGATGCTGAAAAAGGGCAGGGGACGGTATTCCATGAAGAGTTTGAAGATGGTTTTCAGCACTTTGACGCCGTCTTTCCAGGTGTTCAACTTTGATTCGCCGGCTTCGCGGTCGGAATATTTCGACGGGATGGTCCGGATGTCGAACTGCTTGTCCAATGCGTGGATCGTCATTTCCGTCTCGATTTCGAAATTCTGGGTCATGACGGGGAACAGTTTGACGAAACGGCGGCTGAAGGCGCGGTAACCGGACATGATGTCGCGGATGTCGTTCCGCCAGAAACGGTTGATGAGGTAACGCACCATGCGGTTGCCCATGTTGTGGAACGGGCGTTTGTTCTCCTTGAAGTAGGTGGTGGAGAGGCGGTCTCCGACGACCATGTCAACTTGTTCGTCCAAAACCATTTGCGCCATTGCGGCGGCATCGGCAGGATCGTATGTGCCATCGCCGTCCACCATGAGGTAGCAGTCGGCCTGTACTTCCCGGAACATGCGTCGCACCACGTTGCCTTTGCCCTGGCGAGGTTCATGGCGCACCACAGCTCCAGCCTGCAGCGCAAGTTCGGCTGTACGATCGGTGGAGTTGTTGTCGTAAACGTAAACGGTCGCTTCGGGCAGCGCTGACTTGAAGTCGGCCACTACCTTGGAAATAGCGTATTCCTCATTATAGCAAGGAATTAGAACGGCGATTTTTTGGGGATGTCCTGCCATGATTCTTGGATAATGAAAATGTAGAGACGTGCCATGGCGCGTCTCTACAAAGGATTCCGTTATTCGATTCTGTCTGAGATCAGGTATTTGTTGCGGTCGGAGCCGTTGCGGACAACCAGTTCCGCAAGGTATCCTGCCAGGAATAGCATCAAGCCGAAGACCATGGCTAACAGCGCAAGGTAGAACAGCGGCTGGTCGGTGACCTGACGGAAACCGTGTATGGCGTGCGACATGCGGTAGAGTTTCTGGGCGATCAGCACAATGGTGATGACGATGCCGACGAGAAACGACAGGGACCCCAAGCTTCCGAAGAAGTGCATGGGCTTTTTGCCGAATTTCGACATGAAACTGACCGTCAGCAGGTCTAAGTAGCCGTTGATGAAGCGGTTCCAGCCGAACTTGGAGACACCGTGTTTGCGTTTCTGGTGGACGACCACTTTCTCGCCGATCTTGCTGAATCCCGCCCACTTGGCGATGACGGGGATGTAGCGGTGCATCTCGCTGTAGACCTCGATGGATTTCACCACGTCTTTCTTGTATGCCTTGAGTCCGCAGTTGAAGTCGTGGAGCATGATGCCTGACATCCGGCGGGTGGTCCAGTTAAAGAACTTCGACGGGATGTTCTTGGCTATTTTCGAGTCGTAACGCACTTTTTTCCAGCCAGATACAAGGTCGTAACCGTCTTCCTTGATCATGTGGAAAAGTCCGGGGATCTCGTCGGGACTGTCCTGCAGGTCGGCGTCCATGGTGATGACCACATCGCCCTGGCATGCCTCGAAAGCCGTGTTCAGCGCGGCAGATTTACCGTAGTTGCGACGGAACTTGATGCCCTTAATTGCGGGATTCTTCGCGTGAAGCTCTTGAATCACCGACCACGACTCGTCGGTGGAGCCGTCATCGACCATGATGACTTCATACGAGAAGTTGTTTTCTGCCATGACGCGCTCAATCCAGGCGGCCAATTCCGGCAGCGATTCTGCCTCGTTCAGCAGGGGTACTATTACGGATATGTCCATTTTAAGGGTTAAGGGTTAAAGGTTAATGGTTAAAGAGTTTAGGTTTAGAGTTTAGGGTTTCCTTGAGCGGCCCCGTTAGGGGCAAGAGCTCGGTAGAACATGATGTTACGGGTTAGTCGTTTCGGTATCGTCATTATCCGACGGCACGAAATTCTCGATCGGTTTCTTGGAGGTGTAGTTGAACATGGCGACGAAGAGGCCGAAGAACATGCCGTAGAGCATGTACATCATGGCGCTCACGGCGGCGTATTGACCGTTCTTGTCGTAACGGGGCACGCGCGACTTGTTCTCCTCGTAGCGTTTTTCCAACGGGTCGATGCTGGCGAAATTGTCGTTGGTCTGCTGCACGATCTCCTGTACGTAAGGCGTGGATGCCTTTCCTTCGTTCTGTTCAGTGTAGCTTACGAGCGTTTCCATCAGCACTCTTTTGGCGTACGGCGTGAAGTTGCCGAGTTGGTATTGGTCCTTGTCGGCTTCGGGTTTGGAACGCAGTTTGTCGGTGTAGTATTGTTGGAAAAGCAGGATGCCGCTGTTGATTTCGTCGCGCAGTTCTTGCCGGAGTGAATCGGAGGCCAGGTTGCTGTCTTTTTTGATGGTTGCACCGTTGAGCAACTCCTCCTTCCGCTCATTCAAGATGGCGGTGGCCGCATCGGTGTAAGCTGTCAGTTCGGCATTCGTCAGCGTGTCTTTGGCCAGATTCTGCTTGTACTTGCCGAGTGCCGTGTTGTATTTCTGCTGCAGGCCGTCCTTTTCGAAGACGGAGTAGTGCAGCATGTCGTAACCGAAGAGCACTGCGACGCCGATGAGGGAAGTCACGATGCAGCTCAGGAAAGCCTTGGCGAACGAGAGTCGTTCCGGATAGCTTTCCTTGAACTCTTTCACGCCAAAGTGGAGCACGAGGATGAAGCCGATGATCATCGCCAAATCAAGCAGTTGCGCCGCCTGATAATCGACTTTTCGGGCGAACATCTTCAGAATCTCAATGCCGGCCAGCATGATACCGGCGATTACACCCCATTTAAGGTGTATTTTCCAGAAAGTTTTGTCTTTCAGCATGTTTTTAGCTGTTAGCTATTAGCCGTTGGCTATTGGCCATTAGCGAATTGCCAACAGCCAATAACCAACAGCCAGATATTATTTCGGGCAGCAGAACTCGGTGAGGACGCCGCCGGTGGCTTTCGGGTGGGCGAAGCCGATCATCAGTTGCTCTGCGCCGGGGCGGGCGGCCTTGTCGATGAGGCGCACTTCCTTTTCCTCCAGCTCGTGCAGGGCTTCGTTGGTGTCGGGCACTGCGAAGGCGATGTGGTGGATGCCCTCGCCGCGGTTCTCGATGAACTTCGCGATGGTGCTCTCCGGGCTCGTGGGCTCCAGAAGCTCGATCTTGGTCTGTCCGACTTTGAAGAAAGCGGTCTTGACCTTTTGGTCGGCGACCTCTTCGATGTTGTAGCATTTCATCCCGAGGATGTTCTCGTAATACGGGATGGCGGTTTCTAAACTCTTCACGGCAATGCCGAGATGTTCGATGTGGGTGATGTTCATATTTACGGTTTTATTTGTTAGTTACTTCGTGTTTGTTGAGCCTTCGGCTGTTGGTTAGCCTTCGGCTGTTGGTTAGCCTTCGGCTGCTGGTGAGCCTTCGGCTGCTGGTGAGCCTTCGGCTGCTGGTTAGCCTTCGGCTGCTGGTGAGCCTTCGGCTGCTGGTGAGCCTTCGGCTGTTGGTTAGCCTTCGGCTGTTGGTTGGCCTTCGGCTGTTAGTTAGCCTTCGGCTGTTGGTTAGCCTTCGGCTGTTGGTTGGCCTTCGGCTGTTGGTGAGCCTTCGGCTGTTGTTGAGCCTTCGGCTGTTGATGAGCCTTCGGCTGTTGTTGAGCCTTCGGCTGTTGGTGAGCCTTCGGCTGTTGGTTGGCCTTCGGCCGTTGGTTGGCCTTCGGCTGTTGGTTAGCCTTCGGCTGTTGGTTGGCCTTTGGCTGTTGGTTGGCCTTCGGCTGTTGGTTAGCCTTCGGCTGTTGGTTACTTCGTGTTAGTTACTTCGTGTTAGTTACTTCGGGTTTGCTCGAATATTAATTTTTAATTTTTAATTTTTAATTCTTAATTCTTAATTCTTAATTCTTAATTAATCAATCGCGGTCGGGGGTGGCGTCGAGCCAGGGCGTTTTGTGTTTGATGAGTTTGATGAGCAAGGCGATGACGGTGTAGGCGAGGGTGATCCAGAGCATGGGGCGCTCCCAGCCGAGGCAGACGTTGTCGGGGCAGTTGCGGACGCAGATCAGGTGGAAGAGGAGGTAGTCCACGACGGTGTAGGAGACGAGTACGGACATGATGGTGGCGTACTCGCGACGGATGAAGGTTTTCCAGGAGAATTGGAGCATCCCGCCTTCGTAGAGGGACCATTTCGGGAGGAACGCGGGCACTCTGGCGGCCCATTCCTCGAACTCGTCGCCGTATTTGGAGCGCAGGAACGCCTCCTCGGCCATCATGATGCGCTCGTAGTAGATCCAATAGACGAGCGAGACGACGAGGAAGACACAGATGTTCATCGTGAAGACGAGCAGTCCGGCCCAGATGAGGTAGTTGGCGAGGTAGAGCGGGTGGCGCACCACGGAGTAGATGCCTTTGGTGTTGAGGTGGTCGGCGACCTGCTTGGCGGTGTTACGGCCGGAGGTCCCTTTGGGCGTGGTGCAGACGGTGTAGGCGCGCAGGGCTAGGCCGGCGAAGGTGAGCACGGCGGCGCAGACTGTGCAGGCGATCATCAAGGGGGAACCCCACGTCTCCCAGACGTAGATGTTGCTGTTGGTGAACCATAACAGCGGCAGGGAGAGCACGAAAATGAGCACCGGGATCTGTCCACGGTACTTGAAGAGCTTCGCGCCAGTCGCTTCCATCGATTGAATCAAGGCCATCTTTGTCAACTGTTTTTTTAACGGTGCAAAGGTACACAAATTATAGATATGCGCGTATGAAAAAAGGATGACGAAAGCCATCCTTTTTCATTAACCATTAAAATCTTTACATTATGATTACCCTCTGCGCTCTTTGATACGGGCTTTCTTACCAGTCAAATTGCGGAGATAGTAAATTCTCGCTCTTCTCACGACACCGCGTTTCACGACTTTGACGTCGGCGATCATCGGGGAGGTGAAGGGGAACACTCTTTCCACACCGATACCACCGGAGATCTTTCTGACGGTGAAGGACTTGTTCACACCGTTGCCCTTGATTTGCAGGACAACACCCTGGAAATTCTGGATACGCTCTTTGGAACCTTCCACGATTCTGTAGGAAACGTTCACAGTGTCACCGGCTTTGAACTTCGGGAACTCTTGGGTCGTTATGAAGTTATCTTCTACGTATTGAATCAACTCGTTTTTCATTGCTCTATTCTTTTTTCGCTGTTATTTACTCCTTGATTTTGAGGCTGCAAAAATACACTTTTTTCTCATATCCGCAACCCTTGTCCGATTATTTTTTTATATATTCGTACTGCGTTGATAATTAGTTGTTTATGGATATTGAGCAAATGCTGCTTACCTTGTCGCGTTGACTTTTTTCAAGCGTGTTTTGCAGAATATCACATTTTTTTTTCAAATCAATCGTCTGTTTTTGTCTGTTTTGACATTTAGCTTCTTATGCCGGTTGCAGAAACAAGGGGCTTGTGTTAGTCGGCGATGATTCTCGTTCCGCAGTTCGGATCCTGAAGTCTGCCGGCTTCGGTGATGATGCAGGTCTTGCCGCTCTTCTCGACATATTGGATGGCGGCGCGCACCTTCGGCGCCATGGAGCCTTCGGTGAAGTGCTTCTCCTCGAGATATTTCTTGGCTTCGCTCACCGTGATGGTATCCAACGCCTTCTCGTCCGGCTTGCGGAAGTTGATATAGACTTTCGGCACGTCGGTGAGGATGTAGAACTCGTCTGCGCCGATTTCCACTGCCGTCATGGCGGAGGCCAAGTCCTTGTCGATGACCGCCTGCACGCCTTTCAGATAGCCGTCCTGCATGGCCACGGGGATGCCGCCGCCGCCGACGGTGATGACGATGATGCCCTGTTCGGCCAACTGCTTCACCAACTTGATGTTCTGGATGCGAACCGGCTTCGGGGAAGCCACCACCTTGCGCCAGCCGTTGCCCTTGGGATCCTCGCGGTAGATGTCGCCGGTCTCCTCATGGTACTGCTCGGCCTCCTCGCGGGAGACATACGGACCGACGGGTTTGGTCGGGTTCTGGAACAGCGGGTCGTTGGCGTCGACCTGCACGTGCGTGAGCAGGGTCACGGTGTCTTTGTCCCAGCCTTTCTCGGCGAAGATGTGGCGCAAGCCTTCCTCGATGAGGGCGCCGATGGAGCCCTGGGTCTCCGCCACGCAGAAGTTCAGCGGCATGTCCTCCACCTGGAAGGTCTCCTTGCCGGCCTTGTGCTGCAGCATGACGTTGCCCACTTGCGGGCCGTTGCCGTGCCCGATGACGATGTTGTAGCCGTTCTCGATCAGCGGGATCAGGTTACGGCAGGTCTCCGTGACGTTTTCGATTTGCTCCTGATAGGTGCCTTTCTGTTTGCTTTTCAGTAATGCGTTGCCGCCGAATGCGATGACGGCGAGTTTTTTCTTTTCTGACATATATTTCTTGTTTTGTGATCCCAGGGCTCACTTCGTTCACCCTGGGTTGACACGTGTCGGGCTTGCAGCCCTCGTGGAATTACTAATTACTAACTACTAACTAATACTACCAGATGTGGGAACGTTTTTCCGGAGCCATATACATGGGGTCGCCGGGTTGGACGTTGAAGGCATCGTAGAAGGGGTCGATGTGGCGCAGGGTGGCGTTGACGCGCCAACGGCCGAGGGCGTGCGGGTCGCTCTTGGTGCGGCGCAGGATCTCAGCCTCGCGGATGTTGGCGGCCCAGACGGCGGCGTATGCCAGGAAGAAACGCTGCTCGGGGGTGAAACCGTCCATCTCACCTTTGATCTGGCCGTCTTTCTTGGCCTTCTGGAAAGCCGTGTAGGAGACGTTCAGACCACCGTTGTCGGCGATGTTCTCACCGAGGGTGAACTCACCGTTGCCGTGCACGCCGGGGGCGACTTCGATGCTGTTGAAGTGATCGACGATGAGCTGGGCTTTCTCTTTGAAGGTGGCGGCGTCCTGCTCGGTCCACCAGTCGGCGAGGTTGCCGTCCTTGTCGTAGTTGCGGCCCTGGTCATCGAAGCCGTGGGTCATCTCGTGGCCGATCACCACGCCGATGGCGCCGTAGTTGGCCGCGTCATCCGCGTTCATGTCGAAGAACGGGGGTTGCAGGATGCCGGCGGGGAAGCAGATCTCGTTGGTGGTGGGATCGTAGTAGGCGTTCACCGTTTGCGGGGTCATCTGCCACTCGGTGGGATCGACGGGCTTGCCGACCTTGGAGAGGTTGTAGGCCATGTCGAAGCGGCGGGAGTTCATCACGTTGGCGTAATAGCTCTCCGTGCCGATGGTCAGACCGCTGTAGTCGCGCCATTTGTCGGGGTAGCCGATCTTCACCGTGAAGGCAGCCAACTTCTCGAGGGCGTTCTTCTTGGTCTGGTCGGTCATCCAAGTGGAGGCTTTGATGCGCTCGCCGAGAGCCCACTGCAGGTTCTTGACGAGTTGTTCCATGCGGACCTTGGCCTCGGCGGGGAAGTAGTTCTTGACGTACATCTGGCCGACGGCCTCGCCGAGACAATCGTCGAGGTTGTCGATGACGCGTTTCCAGCGCGGGCGGTTCTCTTTCTTGCCGGAAAGGGTCTTGCCGTAGAATTCGAAGCTGGCGTCCACGAATTCGTCGCTCAGGTAAGAGGCGGCGCCGCGGATGACGTTCCAGGCGAGGTAGGCTTTCACCACGTCGAAGTCGATGACCTCGATCACGTTGTTGATGCCCTTAAGATAGTCGGGCTGGCCGACGTTGAGGGTGTCAACCTTCAGGTTCAGGGTTTTCAGGTACTGCTGCACGTTGAGGGCGGGGATCATCTGCTGGAACTCCGCGGGCGTGCATTTGTGGATGGTCTGGTAGGGGTCGCGCAGCACGGTCTTGTCGATGGCGTTCTGGGCGAGCAGGGTCTCCAGGGCGAGGATGCGCTTGGCCATCTCGGTTTCGTAGCCTTTGAAATTGGCCATGGTGCTGTAGCCGGACATGCCGAGCATCTTGGCCACTAACTTGACGTATTCGTCGCGGATGTGCTGCTGGTCTTTGTCAAGGTAGTAGTCGCGGTCACCGATGCCGAGGCCGGACTGCCAGATGTGGGCGATGGTCATGCTGCTGTTGTCGGGGTCAGCGGAACCGAAGAGGGCGAAGAAAGGGGTCTGCCCGTTCATCAACATCTGCGCCAGTTGAACAGATAAGTCGCTGCGTTTCAGGTTGTTGATGGTGTTGAGCTCGGGCTTGATCGGGTTGGCACCGCCGCGCTCGAGGTCGCCGGTCGCCATGGCCGTGTTGTAGAAGTCACCGATTTTCTGCTCGATGGAGCCGGGGGCGTTCTTCTGCGCGGCGATTTTGGTCACCAGTTCCTTGAGCTGTTCCTGGTTGTTCTCCGCCAGCACGTCGAAACTGCCGTAACGGGCGTATTCGTCGCCAAGGGGGTTGCTGGCCATCCAGCCGCCGCAAGCGTACTGGTAGAAATCGGCGGTGGGTTTCACGGTGCGGTCAAGGTTGCCCGCGGTCACGCCGGAAGTCGTTTTTTTCGATTTTTTGGGTTTAACAGGGGTTGCCATACTTGATGAAGTCGCTGAAAAAACAAAACCGAGTGCCAATACACTCGCCAACATGAGGTTTTTTTTCATTTTTAAATTGTTAAAAATCAATGTTTTATAATAAAAAATGCCCCCAAACAGGGGGAGCGGCAAATATATATAATTTTTGGGAAAATGAGCGGGAGGAGGGAGAGAATTAAGAATTATGAATTAAGAATTATGAATTATGAATGTAGAATGAAGAATGTAGAATAGGGATTATGGACTATTTCGACTTTGACGGGTGCTTTAAGAACCGTCCACAAATCACAGTTCACAAATCACAAATCACAATTCTCAATAGGTTTGCGGAACGAATGGTCTTGAGAGAGGGAACAAAGTCGCGTCATCGGGTCTCCGGTGATTTCGCCGATTTGGCAGCCGGAGGTCTCCGCCGACTCGCGCAACACCTCTTCGAAATGCGCGGCGACCGATCCGGTGAAGTGCCATGGAAGCCCTTCGCTGTCAGGGTAGTAGCTTTTCTGCTTGGAGAAGAAGGTGTTGAAGGCGGTGGCGACGATTTGCCGCACGGCGGGCTCGGTGAGGTTCTCCCTCAAAAACGGGGCGAACTGCGACATGAACAGATTCGGCTGCGGCTCTTGATAAAGCCTGTGAAGGATGTACTCTCGACCGAGCCGATACCGTTCCTCGAGGGTTTTGCGGATCGGGTGGGGGAGCGCATCCGAGAGGTAGGCGGTGAGCAGACTTTTGCCGAGATGGGTGCCGCTGCCCTCGTCGCCGAGCATCCAGCCGAGGGAAGGGGCTCGCCGTACCATCTCCCGCCCGTTGTAGAAGCAGGATGCCGCGCCGGTCCCGAGAATGCAGACAATCGCCTCGCGACCGCCCGCCAGCGCGTGACAGGCGGCCATCAGGTCGGACCAGACACGGATGTCGGCGGTCGGGAAGTAAAGACGAAGGTAACCCTCCATGCGCAGCGCGTTCTGCGGGGTGGCGCAACCGGCTCCGTAGTAGTCGATGGCCTCGATGGCCGTTTGTTTCGGGAATTGGCTGACGGCTTCAGCCAGGATGCGCAGGATGTCGGCTTCGGGGGTGTAGTTGGCGTTGATGCCCGCGCACTGGCAGCGGAACGGCTCGTTACCGCCCAGCAGCACGAAGGCGCTCTTCGTCGCACCCGCGTCAACCAACAGATGGTTCTTTTGTGACATGATTTCGGGATTTGTTCGGATTCGTTAAGGGTGCGACAGCAGATACAAAATATTGCCGTCTTTGTAATAAACGTCGTCTCGGTACTGAACCGTGCCGTCGTCAGCCACGAAACAGGTGTAGTATTCGATGAATAGCGGGATGGGCTTCTGCAAGTTGATGCTGGTGGGACGCAACTTGCGGTAGAACTGCCGATCATAGTCGCTCAGGTTGGCGTAATGGATGGAGTCCTGCTCTTGGCGTTTCTCCAAAAACTTCTGGCCTTTTTCGGTGGTCGGTTCCGCGCCGGAGATGATGTGCAGCTGCTCGATATAGTTGGTGTCGAATTTGTTGACTTGGTAAACCCATTCGGCCACGTCGGCGGGGTTCTCCACACGCACGCAGCCATGACTCAGCGCACGTTTTCGCCGCTTGAACGCCCCCTTGTTGTTGGTGTCGTGCAGATAAACCGATTCGGAATTGGCGAACACGAACTTGTAGAGTCCCAACGCGTTGTGGCGCCCGGATGTCTGATGCAGACGGTAGGGGATGTTGCCGCGGTTCACCTTGTTCCAGTCGATGGAGTCGGGGACGACGTATCTTCCGTTGCGGCTGTCGCGGATGTAGAGACGTTCGCGTTTGACCACGGCCGTGTTGCTTCTCACGAAGGCACTCGGTCAGCTGAGCCAGAACGACAACAAGGTCTTCAACACTCATCTGATCAAAAATTACCTTCCATTCTTGGATAGAAGCTAACTGAGGGAGTGGCATTTCGTCTTTGCCTAAAAGGAAGTTGACCGTACATCCAAAATATTCAGCTATTTTTAGCAATGTTGAATATGACGGTTCGGTACCTTTTTTCCAATTAGTTACGGATCCAGATGAAATTCCGAGTTCGGCAGCTACAGCATTGGGCTTTTTTCCTATACTTAAACATAGGTTGTAGTATTTTTGCCAAAACATTTGTAAACTCCTTTCTACTATAATCCCCGTATGACCGCCTTGGGCGGTCTTTTTTTATGCACAAATGCTAATAAATGCATATAATATTTGTACATAGCAACAAAAATCTCATTAAAAATGAGATTTACTGTTGATTTTCTCAGTGTACTGAGATATAATATAGTTAGGCTATAACACAAGGTATAACAACAGTGGAGCTTTACAGCTCACGCTGCTGTTAAAGCGTATTATGATATGTGACAATTTCATTATACGCTTTTTTCTATACCTTTGTCAATAGTTAAACTATATTAAAAGGAAGTGATTGACTTATGACATTTGCTGAAAGACTCAAAAAGCTGAGGGTAGAAAAAGGCTTTACTCAGGAAGAAATAGCCAAGCTTGCGAACATTTCACAGCCTTCATATTGGGCGTATGAGAACAAAAGCGTTATTCCTATGAAGAACAATCAGATTCAGCTTGCTAGAGTTCTTGGTGTGACTGTCGAAGAGCTGATGAACGGTACTGAGAAAGAGCAGGTGGTTTCATGACGATTCAGGAGATCAAGTGAAGCAGGATAAGTAGCTCGGGATCAACTCGTTTCTGTTCCCGACGATTCTTAATTGTAAGAAAGGAGTAAATAATGCCTAAAGTATGTCTGACACCACGTCAAGCGGACTTGAACCGCTTAACAGATAATATCAAGCTTATTCAGGGAGGCAGAAGCGGCAGAGAAATGGCGCAGATTCTTGGTGTATCAGTGGATACATATTGCCGGAAACTCAAAAACCCTGAGGCATTTACCTACAAAGAAATAAAACGGCTGTGTGACTATACAAAGGTTGATATTGCGGCTTTTGTTGGTGGC
>CACXUB010000020.1 GCA_902770735.1 uncultured Bacteroidota bacterium
TAAAAAAGACCAAAATAATAATGAATATGACAAAGTGTATGGCGATCCTGAATTCGCCGTCTCTAACGCCACGTTTCTCGTTACGGCCACCAGCCACCAGGGATGGGGCTGCAGCATCGATGAAAGCACCTTCAGCATCAAGGTGGAACCGAGACCTATCGTCATCACCG
Organism: uncultured Bacteroidota bacterium; assembly: GCA_902770735.1. Taxonomy (GTDB): domain Bacteria; phylum Bacteroidota; class Bacteroidia; order Bacteroidales; family WCHB1-69; genus F23-D06. Next base: position 171 of record CACXUB010000020.1, read on the forward strand.
CCACCGACGCCACCAAGAAGTACGACGGCACCCCGCTGACCTCGAACAACTACACCTGTACGACGGACGAAGGCTCTCTTGACGACGCCCTCGTCCATGATGACGTTATTTCAAGCTTGTCATTCAGCGGCAGCCAGACCATTGTGGGTTTCTGCACAAACACCCCCAGCAATGCGAAAATCACCGCCCCGAACGACACCACCATCGTCAAGACATCCAACTATTGGATTGACTACTACAACGGGACGCTGACGGTAACGGAAAATGACACCCTCATCAAGGTTATCCCTGGCAGCGCAAGCAAGGTTTACGACGGATCGCCGCTGACGAAGAATAATCACGACGACTTCACCGTGACGGGCGTTCCCGAAGGCCTCACTTGGACCGCCACCGCCGACGGCACGGTGACGAATGTGGTTCCCGGCGAGGGCGAGAAGGCCGTGAATGCGGTGACCTCATTCCATATCTTCGATGCGAACAACAATGACGTGACCGCCTATTTCACCAATATCAATACAGACTCGACCGGCACGCTGACCATCACCCCAGTATCCGTAATTGTCAACGCAGTTGCGAAGAGCAAGGTCTATGGCGAGGCTGAACCAACGCTTACCGCCACGGTCACGGGCATGCTCGAAGGCGACAGTTTCATCCCGAGCTACACCATCTCCCGCGAAACCGGCGACACGGTCGGTCAATACATCATTACCCCCGCCGGTGATGTCGCCCAAGGCAACTATGCCGTTACTTACGATACGGCACTGCTCACCATCACTCCGAAAGCTCTCACCATCACCGTCAACGACGCCGAGAAGGCCTACGGACAAGCAGACCCGACGTTCACCGGCGCTGTGGAAGGTCTGGTCAACCCCAACGATCTCGGCACGATCTCCTACATCCGCACCAACACAGAGGTGGAGGCTGTCGGAACATACGAGGACGTACTTTCCGCCGCTTACACCCCCAGTGACAACTACAACGTTACCGTCAACAAGGGCGACTTCACCATCCACTGCCGCAATATCGTGGAACCCGCCAATTGGCCCGCAAACCTCACGAATCAGAATAACTGTTTCGCCAATGCGGACACGATCGGCCTGAAAGATGCCAGCGAGATTCAGACACTCTTTGCGAATTGCAACTCCGTCACGAATGCCGGTGAAGTTACAGTGACGACACAAGACAACGCCACTGCGACCAGCGATTGCGGCTGGACGTGGACCCGCACCTACAATATCTCGATTACCTGCGGTTGCGCTTCGACGACGAAAACGATGAGTGTCAGCGGTCGCGACCAAAACAGTCCGCATCTCAAAACGGACAGCATACTGCCTTCCAACGAGAATCAGAACGCCTGCTTCAGCCAGCGGGCCGCAGCTCCCTCCGCCGATGTCATTAAAGCCCTGTTTGAGGACGACTGTGGCAACGTGTCCGTCACCTACATGGGCGAGGCAATTAACGATGAGCATGACTGCGGATGGAGGACCACCTACAACTACACCATTAGCGACGGATGTCCGGCCAACGACATCACCATCCAGCTGCCTCAGAGCGGCGGCGACCTGACGGCGCCGGTGTTGACGGGCAGCTGGCCTGACAACATCACGGGACAGAACAATTGCCTTGCTAATGCGGACAAGAACGGCTTGAAAGATGCATCCTATATTCAGGCATTGTACGAGGATTGCTCCGGCATCGTCACCGTGACCTTTAAGGACGACACCATGGGTAACGACTGCGCGTGGACCATCACCCGTACCTACACCGTTAAGGACGGCTGTCAAAACGCGTTGGATACGGACCCGACGATGAGCGTCAGCGGCGGTGACCGCAACAAACCGAGCTTCACCGTGCCGGTTGCCAAGACTGTCTGTCCCAATGCCGACGGCTCGTACAACATCGCCCCGACGGTCACGGGTAATGTGTCGAATCTCTACGACGACTGCCATTCCGCGGCACAGCTTACCATCGACTACTCCGACAGCGATCCCGAACTCCTGCCGAGTGGAAAACGCCAGATCATTAGAACCTGGACGGTGACCGACCCTTGCGGCAACGATTCCGTCCAAACACAGACGATCACCATCAATCCGCTGGTGGAACTCACCCTCACCAATGCCACTCAAAACATCTTCGTCGGAGACCCAATGGAACCTGTCCAAGTCTCTTGTAACTATGCCAATCTCACTTACAGCACTTTGCCTGACGGATTGAGCTATAATTCAACCTCGAATGTTCTCTCCGGTACTTTGACCGAGGTGGGAGAGTATTCCGTTACCTTCACGGCAAGCAGCAACCAGACTCCTAACTGCGGCACCAAACAGGAAACCGTCAACATCACGGTGGAGCGCATAGAGGAGCCGGTGGTCATCATCTCCGATTCCGCCGCCAAATTCTATGACGGCACACCGCTCACCGGTCACCACTATGTGGTCACCTTCGGAGGGGACACCGTCACCGACGTGGATGCCACCGGTCGGGTATTCACCCTCTTCACCGGTGACCATATCACCGTCACACCGGATCCGGCGAGCACCCTTACCAACGCGGGTTCCGTTGACAACCTCTTCGGCTACGCGCTGGAAAACGAACACCGCTACTTGTCGGTTTCGCGGCAATACGGCAAGCTGATTGTCAACAGGGCGACCCTCACCATGGAGCTGGACACCGCCCGCACATACGACGGACATCCGTTCGTGGTGACCGCCAACCAGCTGCACGTCACGGGCCTTGCCCCCACCGACCATTTCACTGGCGGCACAATCACTACGGACAGTTACGTGGCAAATGACTATTTGTGTCATGACGGCAACTTCCATGCCATGATGGAAGACGGCGTCGCTGTGCAGTCGGGATTCGCCATCGACAACGGCTTGGACAACTATGTGCCCGACTTCAATGTCACCCTGCATATATTGCCTGTCACCGAAGGCTTCGATTGTCCGGACGAGCTCGAAATCGTGTTGAAGGATGATGCCTCCGATACGATGGTGACACTACCTGCCAGCGCGAGCCTGACCCCGATGGTGGACCATATTGTCATCAGCAACAACTTGTCGGAGTACAACCCGATGACGCCGGGCTCCTACACCATCACCTGGACCCTTTCCGACGACCTCGGCAACGCGATGACCTCCTGCGAGCAAATCGTGACGGTGGAATACTTTCCCTGCTTGGGGGTCAGTTACCAGGGTTATGACTACGACGCGGTGCGTGTCGGTTCGCAGTGCTGGCTCGCCGAGAACCTGCGCTGGGCCACTGGCAACCACAAAGCCTACAACGAGGATGCTTCCAATGTCGAAAAGTTCGGATACCTCTACAGTTGGTACACCGCCATGGGAGTGACGGAAGGCAACGACGAGGCCGTTTTGACCACCTATACGGCCGATGACGGCACTCAGTATGTGCAGGGCATCTGCCCGACCGGATGGAGCGTGGGCAGTTTGGACGATTACGAGTTGCTGAACAATACTGCCGGGAGCACTAATGCCTTGAAGGACACGAGCACGCAGTACTGGCAGAGCGGTTTCGAGGGCACAATGCCGAACACCGGCTTCGCGGCCCGCGCCGGCGGCTGGTACAACAGCAGCCTGAACCGTTTCGAGGATATCATGACTTCCTTCCACTTCTGGAAGGCCGACGATCCGGGCACGAGCACGGTGGTTTCAACTACCACGGTCATACCGTGCAAGATCAGCTACTGGTGCGACCGAATCCTCTATGACGAGAGTCTGAAGACGGATTTGCGCAGCGTGAGATGTATCAGGAAAGTTGCGCAGTAAAGGCTGCTTTATTACGGAGATGCACAACCGCTTGATAGTTAGCAGTTAGCAGTTAGTAGTTAGTAGTTAGTAGTTAGCAGTTAACCTCCTAACTCGTAACCTTCTAACCTCCTAACCTCCTAACCTTCTAACCTTCTAACCTTTAACCGTTAAACTCTCCCACATCGTTATCATCTTGTACACCAGCGTTGCGGCGAGCACGTCGGAGACCTTGCTGTCGGCTTGCGGGCACAGCTCCACCACGTCGAAGCCGGTGACGTTTCGCTGTTGGAACACCTTTTGCAGGAACGCGAGGGTGGGGTACCATTGCAGTCCGCCGGGCAGCGGGGTTCCGGTGGCCGGCAGTATCGACGGGTCGAAACCGTCTAAATCCACCGTGATATAGACATTGTCGGTGAGCCGCTCGACGGCCTTGTCCATCCAATCTTCTTGATTGTGGATGAGATGCGCGTAGAAGATGTTCTCCGGCACGATGTTGTGCATCTCGTCGGTGCAGACGTTGCGGATACCCACTTGCACTACGCGTGCGGCGCAGTCTTGTGCGCGGCGCATCACGCAGGCGTGGTTGTAGGGCGAGTCGTGGTAGCTGTCGCGCAGGTCCGCGTGCGCGTCAATCTGCAGCACTGTGAGGTCCGGATAGGTCTCCGCCATCGCCTGGATCGCACCCACCGAGACGGAGTGTTCCCCGCCGACAAGAACCGGACGTTTGCCCATGTCCATGAAGTGGCGCATCCGGTCGTGGACGGACTTCACCATCGTTTCCGGTGTGCGCAGGTCGTAGTCGTGGCGGTCGGTGTGGATGCCGGCCAGCCAGGCCTCGTGTTGGTACTGGACGTCATACAGCTCCAGGCTGTCGGAAGCGTCCAAGATGGCCTGCGGGCCTTTGTCGGCACCCTTCACGAAGGTGCTCGTACCGTCGTAAGGCACGCCCATGATCACATATCGGGCGTTGTCCAGCTCGTACAGACGTTCGTCGTCCATATCGAGAAAGTGGGGCATGGATTTGATCATAACGGTTAGAAGGTTAGAAGGTTAAAGGTTAGGGGTTAAAAGTTTAGAGTTTAGAGTTTAATTGTGGCGCGAAGATAGTATTTTTTTGGGTTGCAGTTGTCGAAAAAAATCTTATCTTCGCGGCATGAAACCCACTGCCAATTCTTTCGAGATAAGTTCTAACCTTTTCAACAGCCTTGAATCATGAGCCGCAAACGACATAGTGCTGCCAGGTCGAAGTCCCGAAAAAGGACATCGTATGCACAGAAGCATCCTCGGGCTAATAGTGTGCGCCCCTCGCCTCAAGAAGTGGAGAATAAGAGGTATAGGATACTCTTTATAATCATGTTGGTTGTCGCCATTATTGCCGTTTTATTTTACTTGATTCAAGGAGGTGCACCAGCATACGATTGGTATCCTGGTCAAGCTCTATACGATAGATAACCATTGTAAAGTTGTCCCAGTTGTCGTCCCCCATAACAAACATCACCAAACCCTTCTTCCTGCCGTCAACTGCTAACTACTAACTACTAACTGCTGACTAAATGATCGTCACCGGCTCGATCTTCCCAATCTCCTCAATCGTCTTCATCGCGAACTCGCAGAGGGTGGGGGAGAAGTCGTGGACGCGCTGCTGCCAGGTGGTGAGATCGACGTCGAGGTGGTCGGAGACGATCTTGAAGGAGACGTAGGGTATGCCGAAATGCTTGGCGACGGTGTAGAGCGCGGAGGACTCCATGTCGAAGCAGTCGGCCTTCTCCCGCAGACCTTGCAAGAACTCGGTGGAATAGACATGCGGCGAGACGAAGCAGTCGGAGGAGAAGAGTTTCCCGTCGGCGGCTTCCGGCGTCTCCACGGGCAGGCGGTCGAGGAGCATCGGGTAGTCGATGAAGGCGGCGCCGCCGGAGACGATTTCGGTGACGCGGATCAACGACTTCAACGGTGCGGAGTGTGCTCCGGCCGTGCCGATGTTCATGATGGTGAAATCTTCGTTTTGATGCTGCTGCAGGAACTGCAGCATGGCGTTCGTGGCGTTCTCACGGCCGATGCCGCAAAGGTGCACACGGTCACAGATGTTCATCACCTCCTCTTTTACAGCGGCGAAAAGGGCTATCTTCATATCTTCGAAATTTGGCGCAAAAATACATAAATTTCTGACGCCCGCATGTGATAAAAAAGTGTATATTTGCGGCTTGGTTTTTTTGAGTAAAAATTGAAAGGATTAAAAATATGAAAAAATGTTTATTATGGCTGGTCGCTGTGGCCGTTTGCCAGTTTGCCGTCGCGCAAAACATTAGAATCAACCAGAATTCCTACCAAAAAGTGACCGTTTCGTTCGAGACGGGCGAACTTTCCGTGAGTGACGTCTCCGTGCCGGAAGGCGACTTCTCGGTGATTTCCCTGCCCGGTTACGGCAACACGTACAGTCCCGGAATGCCGCAGCTGCCGCAATTGGCCAAGATGCTGCAGATCCCTGTCTGCGACTCGGTGGTCGCGACCGTCACCAACGCGCAGTACACCGATTACGACGCCGCGGAACTCGGCATTCACCATCCGCTGTTCCCCTCGCAGGAATCGGTCTCCAAGGCCAAAGAAAACCCGCCGTTCGCCTACAATTCCCTCGTCTATCACACCGACGCGCCCGTCTATTTTCCCTTGGTGCATGTGGAAAAGGCCGGCATCAAACGCAACGCGGCACTGGCCAACCTCTATGTCAGCCCGGTGCAGTATAACCCTTACAAACAGAAAATCAGAATCTACACGCGCTTCGACGTCGAGTTCACGTTCGTGAATGCGGACATGGCGAAGACCGTCGAGCTGCAGAAGTTCGCCTCCCCGATGTTCACGCTGGACGAGGATATGGTCATCAACAAGATGCAGGAGACGCGCAACGAGTACTCCACCGCCCCCATCAAGTATCTGATCATCGGTAACGCGATGTTCGCCGACAACGAGAACCTTGCCGCGTTCGTCTCCTGGAAGAGACGGCTGGGTTACATCGTGGAGGTCGCCTTCACGAACCAGGCCGGCGTGGGCACCACCACCTCCGCCATCAAGAGCTTCATCCAGTCCAAGTACGACAACGCCTCGCCCTCCAACCCGGCGCCCACGTTCGTGCTCCTCCTCGGCGACCGCGAGCAGCTTCCCGCTTTCACCGGCCAGTCCGACAACTCCCATATCACCGACCTCTACTACGCCACCCTCTCCGGCACCGACTTTCTCCCCGACTGCTACTACGGCCGTATGTCCGCCACCAATAACTCCCAGTTGTCCAACCAGATCGAGAAGATCATGATGTACGAGCAGTACTCCATGCCCGATCCTTCCTATTTGGGCAACGCAGTGTTGATCGCCGGCACCGATGCGAGCTGGGCTCCCACGCACGCCAACGGCCAGGTCAACTACATCACCACCAACTACATGAACAGCAGCAATCCTCGCTACACCAATGTCATGGCGCACCTTTACAACTGTTCTTCGCAGGCGGCGCAGATCCGCTCGGAGGTCAGCAACGGTGTGGGTTGGGCGAACTACACCGCCCACGGCAGCGAGACCAGCTGGGCGGATCCTTCGTTCACCACGTCGCATGTGGCCCAGCTGCAGAATATCAACAAGTACGGCCTGATGATCGGCAACTGCTGCCAGTCGGGCAACTTCAAGACCTCCGAATGTTTCGGCGAGGCCCTGCTCCGCGCCGAGAAGAAGGGTGCCATGGGCTACATCGGCGCCTCCAACAACAGCTACTGGGACGAGGACTTCTACTGGGCTGTCGGCGTGCGCAGCAGCGTCACCGCCAATCCGAGCTATAACGCCAATGCCCTCGGCATGTACGACAAGGTGTTCCACACGCACGGCGAAGACTACAGCGTCTGGGTTTCCACCATCGCCGGCATCATGACGGGCGGCAACATGGCCGTGCAGTCCTCCTCTTCCAGCCGGAAACAGTACTATTGGGAGATCTACCACTGCTTCGGCGATCCGTCGGTGCGGGTCTATATGGGACTGCCCTCCCAGATGACGGTTGCCGCCAGTTCGGTGATCACCACCGGCAGTACCAGCTATTCCGCCACGGTCGCCCCGTACGCTTACGTCGCGCTCACCCGTGACACGCTGCTGATCGCCACCGCCTTCGCGAATGCCGACGGCGACGTCACCTTCGCCCTCCCGCAGTGGCTGGATCCCGGCGACTGCGAGCTCGTGGCCCTTGCCCAGAACTACATCCCCTATTTCCAGAATGTCCAGGTGATCACGCCCAACGGCCCGTACGTCATCCCCACCACGGTGGAGGTCGCTGAAAACGCCGTGTTCAACGAAGGCGCCACCGTCAGCATGAACCTCTCGCTCGCCAATGTCGGTGTCAGTAACGCCTCGCAGGTGTACGCCACGCTGACTCCCAACACAGCGGTCACCATGCTGCAGGATTCCATCTTCTTGGGTAGCATCGCGGCCAACGGCACCGAGAACCGCAACAACGCCTTCTCCTTCGTGATGCCCGCCTCCGAGGACTATGCCAACCTGCCGTTCACCCTCAAGGTCCATTGGCAGGACACCGTCATCACCCGTAACGTGAGTGTGCGTGTGAAGCTGCCGAAAGTGGTGCTCAAGGACTACCGCGCTATCCTCAACTACGCCACGGTGAGCAGCTTCCATCCCGGCGACCAGGTGGTGTTCGCCTTCACCAGCCAGAACGCAGGCCACGCCAGCGTCGGCACGGGGCTTTTGGACTTGACCTGCAACTACTCCGGAGTCCAGGTGCTCAGCCCGTTTATGGGTATCAACGGTATGCAGCCCAATGCCATCGTGGAGCCCGAATTCACGGTGAAAATCGCTGACACTGTGCCTGATTTGTCGCTCATCCCGCTCTATTACCACTCCTCCTACAACGGTATCCACAACATTGACACCATCTACATCCTGGTGGGCGGCGCCGCCGAAAATTTCGAGAGCGGCGACTTCTCCCAGAACAACTGGACGATGAACAACTATCCTTGGGTGTTGACCAGCTCGCAGGTGCATGCGGGCGGCTATTGCGCCCGTTCTGCGCAGAGCCTCCCCAACAACAGCAAGTCCCGCATGAGCGTCACTACGAATTCGCTCACGCCCTCCACGGTCACGTTCTATCGCAAGGTGAGCTCGGAGTCGGGATACGACAAGTTCTTCTTCTATGTGGACGGCAACGCCAAGCATGAGGCTTCCGGCACCGCCGGCTGGGAACTCGTCAGCGTGGATCTGACTGCCGGCAGCCACACGCTCATGTTCTCATACGAAAAGGACTACTCCCAGGCTTCCGGCAGCGACTGTGCCTGGATTGACGATATCGTCCTGCCCTGCACCGGCATCCTCGTGATCGAGGACATTGTCGATCCCACCAACGTCGGCGTGACCGCTCACGAGTCCGTGCGCGCGAAAATCTATCCCAACCCCACCAGCGAGTGGGTGACGGTGGAGAGCGAGAACCATGTCGGCCAGGTGGTGCTGTATGACATGAACGGCCGCGTGGTGAGCGCCCAGCGCACCGACGGCGGCGCCTGCCGCGTGAACATGCAGGACCTGCCCGCCGGATTCTACATGATGACCGTCACTTTCGAGAACGGCGACACCCAAACCCTCAAAATCATCAAACAGTAATGGCAAACACTTCCGAACAATATGACGAGATGATCCGCTACTGCGGCGAGACCTTCCGCAACAAGGCGGTGGATTACGGCACGGCGTGGCGCATCCTGCGGCTGCCGTCGCTCACCGACCAGATCTACATCAAGGCCAATCGCATCCGCAGCATCCAGGAAAAGGGTGAAGCCAAAGTCGCCGAAGGCATCGTCCCCGAATTTGTGGGCATCGTCAACTACTCCGTGATGGCGCTCATCCAGCTCGAAATCGGCGTGGCCAACTCCCCCGAAGAGGTCGCCCTGCCCGCCGAAAAAGCCTGCGAACTCTACGACCGCTACATCCGCGCCGCCAAAAACCTGATGATGAGCAAGAACCACGACTACGACGAAGCCTGGCGCCAGATGCGTATCAGCTCCATCACCGACATCATCCTCATGAAGATCTTCCGCATCAAGTCCATCGAAGACCACCAAGGCAACACCATCGTCTCCGAAGGCCTCGACGCCAACTACTACGACCTCATCAACTACGCCATGTTCTGCCTCATCCGCCTCGTCCTCGAGAAAGAGGGAGTAGGGAATAGGGAGTAGCGTTCGCGAAAGTCATAGTCTAAGTCAATAGTCATAGTCTAAGTTATAGTCCAAGTCGTATCAAGGCATTAATTCCTCGCCAGCGAACAGCTAAAAGCCAACAGCTAACAGCCAAAGTCTAAGTCAATAGTCATAGTCTAAGTCAATAGTCATAGTCATGTCAAAAAAAGAACCCGTTTGGTTAAAAATCATCCGCATCCTCCTGGGGTGCCTGTTCATCTTCTCCAGTTTCACGAAAGCCATCGACCCGGTGGGCTTCGGGGTGACGATGAACGATTATTTCGTCTCCTTCCACATGGGCTTCCTGCATCCGATAGCCCTGTTTTCCGCCGTGGTGGCCATCGCCGCCGAGTTCGTGCTGGGCTGCATGCTGCTCTGCCGCGTCAAGGTGCAGTGGGCCGCGTGGGGCTACCTCATCTTCATGACCTTCTTCTTCTTCCTGACCCTCTGGCTCGCCGTCGCTGAGTACATGGAGGTCAAGGGCATCCACTATTTCGGGGTCGTGAAGGATTGCGGCTGCTTCGGCGACGTGATCGAGATGTCCAACAAGGCGACGTTCCTGAAGAACGTGGGCTTCATCATCCCCACGCTCATCGTCTTCTTCAATCGCAAGAAAATCAAGGACTGCCGTCTGACGGAACTGGGCCAGTGGCTCGCCGTGGCCGTGTTCGCCGCCATCTCCGTGGGCTTCCAGCTCTACGTCATCCATCATCTGCCGTTCATCGGCAAGAGCGACTGGAAGAAGGGCAAGGATGTCTCCGTGTTCGTGTCGCAACCCGCCCAGAAAGACGTGGTTTTCGTCTATAAGAACAAGGAAACCGGCGAGGAAGTCACCCTCACGCAGGATCAGCTGATGGAACAGTCCGAAGACTTCTACGACAAGAATGATTACGTCTCTCGCGAGGACAAGATCCTCAAGGAGGCGGTGAAGGCCAAGATCGACGGCTTCAACATGCTCGATGAGAACGGGGCCGACCATGCGCCCGACTATTTCGCCAAAGACAGGGAAGGCGAAGTGTATATCTTGTATGTTCATGATTTGAATGAAATAAATAAGAAAGGCTTGCGCAAGGCCATCGCGCTTGCCCAAGCCTGTGCCTCCGCAGACCGCGACTTCGTGGCCATCACGAACTCTTCGGAAGAGGAAATCGCGAAATTCGTGGAGGAAAACGGCATCGAGTTCCCCGTTTACCAGAACCCCATTGATCCCGTCCACGGCCCGTTCATGGTCCGCGACGCCATGCGCTCCAACCCCGGCGTCATGCTCATCGACAAGGGCGTCGTGAAAGACAAATGGGCTTGGCGCGACATCCCTGCAAAGCCGGTTGGCTTTTAGCCTACAGCCGCCAGGATCGAGCAACCCAAATTCCCTTTCTTTCAGAAGGGATGCTCGAAGGGCGGGGTAGTGAGAAACCTACGCATCATTATGACAATCAAAGAATTAATTAACGATATTACCCATCGCCTGCAGCCGCTCTACGATTCCCGTGAAGCGGCTGCTGTCGCTTCGTTGTACGCGCAGACGAAACTCGGGATGCAACGCCACGAACTCGTGCTGCACGGCCACGAACCTGTGGATGGAGCGTTGGAGGCTGAAATCAAGCGCGATGTGGAACAGTTGGCGACGGGTTGTCCGGTGCAGTATGTGCTGGGCGAAACGGAGTTCTACGGGCTGCCGTTCAAGGTGTCGCCGGCGGTGCTGATCCCGCGCCCGGAAACCGAGGAACTCGTGCAGATGATCGCGCAACGCCACGCCGGCGCGCCCGTGCGGATTTGGGATGTGGGCACCGGCAGCGGATGCATCGCTGTCTCGTTGGCCAAACTGCTGCCCGACGCGGCGGTCTTCGCCACGGACATCTCGGAGGAGGCTCTGGCAATCGCCCGGGAAAATGCCGAACGCAACGGGGTAGGGGTGACCTTTGCCCGCCACGACATGCGCGACACGGAAAACCTCCCTTTCGGAGACCAGCGCTTTGACGTCCTCGTCAGCAATCCGCCCTACATCCCCGCCTCCGACCGCGCCGCCATGCACCGCAACGTGACGGACCACGAACCCGGTCTCGCCCTCTTCGTCCCCGACGACGACAAACTGTGGTGCTATCGCGCCCTCGCCCGCCTGGGACGGCGCGTGCTGAACCCCGGCGGCAGGATTTGCGTGGAAACCTACCACGACTTCCACGACGAACTGACGGACCTGTTCCGCAAAAACGACTATTCCGAGGTGCAGTCGTTTCGGGATTTGAACGGGAATCCCCGATTCGTGACGGCTGAATAATTTTTTTCAACAAAAGTGCAACCTTTTGGATTTTTGGTGTTATATCTATGTGGCTGTTGGCTGTTCGCTGGCGAGAAATTAATGCCTTGATACGACTTGGACTATGACTAGTGACTTAGACTATAACTTAGACTAGTGACTTAGACTTAGACTTTTTTGTATTTTTGCGAAAAAATTGGATATGAGATATAACCATATAGTTTCCCGGTGGGCGTTGCTGTTCGTGCTGCTCGCATTCGCAACGGTCTTGCAGGCGCAGCGCCCTGACAGCCGCTCGTTCGAGCACCTGTGGACGCTCTACGACGGCATCCCACAGCGCCATCTGAGAAGCCAGCATGCGATGCTCGATACCATTGCATGGAAGGCCGAGGCGGAGCACAACGCCTACAATCTCTTTATCGCGAACCACAAGCGATTGCTCCTCAACCGCTTGTATGGTGACAAGAGCGTGCAGCAGTCGGCAATGTGGCTCGACTCGTTGCGGCGCGACAATGCGGCAGCCCGCTGGGGCGACCGCGACAGCATGGTGTATCAGTCGCTGTACCACTATCTTATCGGGTTGATGCTGTATCCTTCAAGACCGGCTGACCCCGACGCGATCACCCTGCAGGAGGCCGACTTCCGCAATATGGCGGAGTGGTCGGCGGAGAACTACCGCGAGGTCGCGAAACGGCATTTCTTCGCCTGCTTCGACGCGATGCCCCGCGACGTGCCGATCCTCACGCACCGCTGGGATTTCCTGCTCGAAACGGTCCCCGAAACCCGCCACCTGCGCCCGACCCTCAACGACGTGCTCTACCAAAGCTGCATCCGGATGGTTGGGGATAAGGAACCCGGACTCGCCATCGCGCTGATTGACGAGGCCATGACCGCCCATACGGAGCGGAATATCTTGATAGACTATGAGGTACAGCGGCTGCATTATCGTTTCCCAAAAGTCGATGAGGACGTGTACGCCTCCGACTGCTGGAAGACGCTCGACTCGTTGGAGAAGGCTTTCGGTCCCGACCTGACCTTCGACTACGAGCGCGGAGTGCTGCTCGCCGCCGCCGAACAAATCGTGGACCGGGAAACCGACTACAAGTCCCGTGCCATCGATTATTTCAACAGTGTGCTCAAGCAGTGCGGTACAAACAAGGACGACCCCGTTTTGAAACATTATGCGCAGAACGCCAATTATTACATTGAAAAGCTCACCCTTCCGTTGGTGACCCTCGCCGATGCGCATATCGACCTTCCCGTTGGACATAAATTGCGGATTCCCATCCATTACAGTAATTTGGATTCCCTTTACGTCAGTGTTTATCCTGGCAAACACGATCTCTTGACAGATTTGCGTGACACTGTCGGATGTGTTATGCTCAATAGTGAACGGCGTAGGTACATCGTGAGACAGTCGAGTTTGGAAAATCCGATTCGCACGCAGCGTTTCGTCTTCAACGGTCACGGCAATAGCCGCTACTCCACCACGGAGTTGTGGATGGACTCCCTTCCGGCGGGGAGCTATTGGCTTTGTTTCCATCCCCGTCCTGTTCCCGACTCCACCGATCTGCTGATGACCGCGGATTTCCGGGTGACCCGCCTCAAGCTCGCCAACTGGACTGTGATGGGGAAAAATGGTTATGTCTCCGTCAACGACCGGCGCACAGGCAAACCGTTGCGTGGGAAATTGGGACGGGTCAACGGCTTGATGCCGCATCTTTCGAACCGTTTGGGAGAAATCCATTACCGTAAAAGTCTCTTCTGGCGATACACGGGGACTGTCTATGACAAAAGAGTGCCCTATAACACCACTTCGGAACATCTCAGCCTCTTCGGGTACTATAATTCGCGACACTCAAATCGTCTCTACCAACCGCAACTTTTCACCGACAGGACGCTCTACCGGCCGGGACAGACCGTCCATTTCAAATATGTGCTGTCAAAGAGGGGTAAAGCGCAAAAGGGTGTTCCGATCATAGCCCTCCTTGAGGACGAGGGGTCTTCGGACACGTTGCGGCTCGTCACTTCGGAATACGGCAGTGTCAGCGGCGAGTTCCAACTGCCGCAACTTGTGGGTGACTATTATTTGTATGTGTCGATGGATAAGAAAGAGCATTATGGAAGGCATTATCGGCAGAGGGGATATACCCAAGCCCGCATTGAAGTGGCCGAGTACAAGCTGCCCACCTTCAAGGTCCGGCTGGAACCCGATTCGCAGCAGGTGGCTCCTGGCGACACGATCACCCTCAGCGGCATTGTCACGGCACTAAACGGTCTGCCGATCGGGAACGCGGCCGTCGCACTGCACGTGAAGGCGAAAGATTCCGGTTCGGAAGAGCGTTTCGAGGTCTTCACGGAACGGGACGGCCGATTTGCCTATCGCTATCCGATAAATCTGGCAACTTACCAGTTGGACATCGAAGCCATCGTCACCGACCTGAACGGCGAAACCCACCGTGATGTCACAACGGTCTTTTTGCCCGACAACAAACTGCTTTCAATCAGACTCTCAGGCAGCAAGGATGTGGATATGGCGTTGGATGATACCGCCCGCTGGGTGGTGAAGGCTGTCAACTACGACGAGATTATGCAGGCCGTCCCGCTGCGCGTCAGCGTGATGCAGCTGGATGCGCCGGAAGAGTACCGCGTCCCCGCCTTCCGCAAAACGCCCGTTTTCTGGTGCCCGATCTACAGCAGGGAGGAGTATGCCCGCGAGTTCCCGCACCTCACTTTCGATCCCGACGCGAACAAAGCCGCCCGATGGCCTGTAAAGGATACCGTTTTTCACAGCGAAAAGGTTTTTGTCCCGGATTCCGTGTTGATGATCCCTGTGAAAGGCTGGAAAACAGGGAACTACAGGATCCTGGTGGAAGCGAAGGACAAGGCTGGGAATTCTGTCGTGAAGACCGAACATTTCACGGTCAACAACTCTGCCGCAACCGACTTCAAAACCTTCCAGCCGATCCGGGCGGAGTTCGTGTCCGTCCCTGAGAAGACCGGAAAACCGGTGGTGATCAGCGTGGGAAGTTGTCTCCATAACGCCATCATGATTTGCGATGTCTATCAAGGGGCTAAAAGGCTCAAGACAAAGCGCATCCTGCTCGACTGCGGGCAGAAAACCTTGACAGTCAAGACACGCGGCACCGGCAGACGGGAACTCAGTCTTTGCGCCCGCATTGTGCAGAATGACCAGCTTCACAGCGTCACTCGCAACACGGCTATCCCTTTGGACAGCAATACTTTCCGTAAATTCCTCAACCGTTGGGACAAGATGGTGATGAAGGCCGAGTTGACGCGCTTCCGCAACGTGGCCGAACCCGGCAGCAACGAACATTGGGAAATGACTCTTTCCGGCCGGAAGGGGCAACCGTTGCGCGATGCGGAACTGTTAGCGTGGATGATCGACGGCAGCCTCTATGAACTGGGGATGAAAAAGCCCGACATCGGAAATTACTTTTTCCCGAAATACAGCCGTCTTAAATTCCCACGAAACCTTCTTGAAAAAGAGAACAAAATCACCTGTAACGATCTCTCCAAAGCATACAGCGACTACTGCTGTTTTTATAAGGGAACGAACACTAAATCAACCCTTTATTACGAAGGAATGATCCGGACTAAGCCTTTCTACTATTATGAAACTGACCAATTGACGGAAACGGTTGTCGAATGGGAGCCGCCGGTGTTCAGTATGGACAAATCCTCCTTGTCCGGCGGCTTAGACGTGTCCCGCGTATTGTCTGATTTGGACGGTGTCTCTTCCGTGGACGGGACGATGACCTCCGTGCGCGGCAACCGCAGCGACGGACAAGTGACCATCATCTATGGCGTGCGCACGGACAGCGCCCCGGAGATGGCGGAAGATGAAATGGTCACGGAACCGATCCTTTCGCCCGACGTGACCCCGCGCAGCAATTTCGTGGAGACGGCCTTCTTCTACCCGAACCTCCATCCCGACGACAGCGGCCGCGTGCACATCGACTTCACCTTGCCCGACCAATACACCGGCTGGGAGTTCTACGCCTTCGGGCATACCAAAGACATGCGCAAAGAGAGTGTCACCGCGCTGTTGCAGAGCCGCCGCACGCTTATGCTGCAGAGCAACGCCCCGCGCTTCTTCCGCGAGGGCGACACCCTCACCCTCCGCGCCAAGGTCACCAACCGCAGTGAATCCGATTTGGAGGGCACGGTGACGGTGGAATTTTTCAATGCGGAGGATGGACAACCCGTGGAAATGGTAATTAACGATGACGGTAGAGACGTGCCATGGCGCGTCTCTGCAGACGGGAAATCCCAATTCTCCGTTCCCGCCGGCGGCTCCCAATCCGTCCAGTTCCGAATTGTCGTCCCTGAGGGCATCTCTGCCATCGGCTACCGGATGGTGGCCCGCGCCGGCAACTACAGCGACGGCGAGGAGAACCTCCTGCCCGTGCTGCCCAATCGGATGTTAGTGACGGAATCGTGCCCGTTCGTGGTGCCTGCGGGCAGCGACACGGCCATCACGTTCCGTCGCTACCGCATGCACAGCACCCCCACGATGCAGCCGCTGAGCTACACCGTGGAGGCGACCACCAACCCCGCGTGGCTTGCCATCCGCGCCCTGCCGTACCTGATGCGCTATCCATACGATTGCAACGAGCAGACTTTCAGTAAGTTGTTCGCAGCGGCGACCGTACAGCACGCCCTCGCGCAGAACCCCGGTCTCCGCAAGGTGTTCGACCAATGGCTGAACGATACGACAAACAACGCATTGACCTCCCCGCTGCTCAAGAACGAATCGCTGCAGAGTATGCTGATGGAGGAGACCCCGTGGCTGCGGGATGCGCAAATAGAATCCCAACAGCGTGTAGAGACCGCCAAACTCTTCGCCGACGAGAACCTGCAGAAGGTGCTGGACAAGAGCTTCAACAAGCTGCAGAACAACCAGTTGTTGGGCGGCGGATGGGACTGGTACGGACACTGGAGCTACTCCCCGTACATCACCGACCACCTCGTGGCGGGCTTCTACAAGTTGCAGCGCATGGGCATCACGGTGAAGAACGCCGACAAGATGCTCGACAGAGCCATCCGCGCCTCCGACCGCTATCATGAAGAACGTTACAACCGTTTCTTGGAAACCAACCAGGGACATCTTATGACACAGTTATATCTATATCCGGAGGATGTTCACTATCTATATGCCCGTTCGTTTGCTCCGTATGATTCACTCTGGCTATCAAAGCCTTACGTGCAAAATCTGATGGAGTTGATGACGCAGAATTTGCAAAAGGAGAAACTCACCCGTCAGGCGGAGGTGGCGTTGGTTTTGTACCGCACCGGCGACAAATATGCCAAACTCGAAGCTCAGCAAATCATGGAACGCATCCGCCAGCAGGCCGTCATTGACCGCGAGAAGGGGATGTACTGGCGCAAGGAGTACAGCGGGTGTTTCTATCGCTGGTACGAGGCGCCCATCGAACGGCAGGCGTTGCTCATCGAAGCGTTCACCGAGATTTCACCGCGCGAGGGCGAGCTGACGATGATGAAACAGTGGCTGCTGATGCAGAAGGAAGGCAACAGCTGGAACAGTACGAAAGCCACGGCGGAGGCCGTCTATGCGCTGCTACTCAATGCCCCGACCGACCTGCTGCAACCCGCCGCGACGGTCGTCACCGTGGGCGGCGAGGAAATTACGGCTACGGAAGCCGCCCGTGCTGAAGCCGGCACCGGATACCTGCAGCGGGTCTGGAAGTCGGAGACAATGACCCCGGCGTTGGCCGACATCACCGTGCGCACCGACGGCACGCACCCGACCTTCGGGGCCGCGTACTGGCAGTACTTGGAGGTCCCCGACAAGGTGGAGGCCACGGGCAGCGGACTGTCGGTGCGGCGCACGCTTTACCACCAGCCGGCTGTCGGCGACGGGAAGACCGCCGCGCCGGTGACCGCCGACAACCCCGTCCGTCTGGGCGAGCGCATCACCGTGAAGATCGTCATCACCAGCGACCGCGACCTGGAGTACGTGCAGGTCAAGGACCCGCGGGCGGCGGCCTTCGAGCCGGTGAACATCCACGAGCGCGAGGGCAATCAGGGCGGCGTATGGTGGGTGGAGAGTCCCCGCGATGCCGCCAACTGCTTCTTCTTCAGCCGCTTCCCGCAAGGCACGATAGTACTGGAATACGATGTTTTTGCCACCCAGTCCGGCGACTTCTCCGCCGGAGCGACCACGGTGGAGTGCATGTACGCACCCGAGTACCGCGCACAGGGAGACGGCGCGCGGGTGACGGTACGGAGGTAGGTTTTTCAAAAATCGAAAATAATTTCGGGGAACTTTTGTTTCAAATAATCCTTGTTGTAATGAGGGAAAGCCGCAGTATGATGGTATTCATCAGTCTCGCCAGTAAAAACGTTTACTTTGCGCACGACTGGCCTGTATGCTTCCTTAGGGCAATCCAAACATCGTTCCCAACCTACCAGAACCACCGTGCTGTCGGAGAGCCAATAGCCATCGTCAATGCTTGCTGAGGGGCCGAGAAAGAGAATCGGGAGTCTTTGATGATGGGCGATGTCTATGACATATATTTGGATGTCCGCATCTAATTCCGCGTATGTTTTGGCGCCTTTCTTGTTTAAGATGAGATTATACGAATACACGTCCAAGGCGTAAGAGCCGTTTGGTGAGTGATATATTTTGTCCCGATAATCAGAGAAGTGTTTTTCCGAGATGTCAAATTTTTCCCAATCGGTGGACTGGGATGATACATAACTGCTGACGAGCGCAAAACTGTCCGTTGTCAGTTCTCTTTCCCACGAATGGAGCCATAAACTGCAATGCTGTTGCAACTTTTCGGACAAATCAGCGTCCATCATCACCCGGCTCGTGTCTTCTGTCAACGTTTTCTCACTGTCGGAAAAGGATTTGGAGGTGGAACATGTCGTACAGCGGTACTGGGTCAACAATAGGACAACAGCAAGAATGATAAATTGATATTTGGCGGTGGATTTCATGTCGCGAAGATAATGGGTAATTACCGTTCCACCACCTTCCAGTTCTCAATCCGGCGCGTCTCGGAGGAGAAGTTCACCCCGATTTTGTAGAGTTTGCGCGGGTCGTGGGCGAAGGGCAAGGCGTACTCCCTTTCCTCGATCTGCGCCAACGCCTCCTCAACGGATTTGTCCAACTTGAACTCGAAGAGGTAGATGTAGTCGGCGGTCTGCACCACCATGTCCATGCGGCCGTCGGAAGTGTGCCGTTCGGTCTCCGTGTAGAAGCCCACCATCTTGAAAATGAGCGCCACCGCATTGTGGAAGTAGAGTTCGGCATCGCCCGCTATCTGGTAATCCTGCCCGGCGAACAGCGACTCCAGCCGCTTCATGAACTTGTCGGTCTGCCCTGCCCGCGCCGCTAACACGAAATCCTTCACAAAACTGTCCTGACCTTGGCTGGCGGGAGTATAGTATCGGAACAGATAACGGGAGAATCCTCGCTCCACCTCTTGGTTCGGGAATCCCAACCGATAGGTGCCAAACTCGGGGTCAAAGCCTTTTATGGTGAGATAGCCGCTTTGGTAGAGCAGCGGCGTCGGGTTGGTGTCAATGGCATCCAGACTGCCCAACAGGTCGGCCGTGGCCTCCTCGCGGGTGAGCTGCTCCAGATCGTAATTATTGCGTTTCAGGACCTCCACCAGGAACGTGGGCGTGCCCGACTGGAACCACTGGTCGCCGAACTCCTTGCGTTTTAAGGCAGACAACAGACTGAAAGGATTATACATCCCCGAGCTGTTGGGGTGGAAGTGGTAGCCGTCGTATTGTTCTTTCAGTCTCCCGTAGCATTCCTCCTTGGTCAGGCCGTTGGCCGTCGCCAGTTCCCCGACTTGTGCATCGATGTTGTCGCGGATTTCCTGCTCGGTGATGCCGCAGATTTCGGCATACTGCTCTGACAACGAGATGTCTTCCAGGTTGTTGAGGTCGCTGAACACGCTCACTTTCGAGAACTTGGTCACCCCGGTGAAGAAGGCGAGACGGAGGCATGCATCCATGGTCTTGGCCACTCCGTAGAAACCCTTCAGAATCTTGCGGTAATTGTCCTGAAGTTCCTCGTTTCCGATGGCCTGCAGCAGCGGCTTGTCGTATTCGTCCACCAGAATCACCACTTGGCGGCCGGTTTGTTCGTATGCGCGTTGAATGACCCCCTTGAACCGTTCGGAAACAGTGTGCTCGTCAGGGTCTTTTCCAAAGGTCCTTTCGAATTGGCGCAGGTGTCCGTCAATGATGGAGATGAGGGCTTCCTCGCTTCTGTAGTCGGCGGCGTTGAGGTCGATGTGCAGCACGGGATACTGCTTCCATTCTTGCTCCAATTCGCTGATGGCCAACCCCTCGAAGAGTTCCTTCCGCCCTTGGAAGTAGGCTTCCAATGTGGTGACCAGCAAACTTTTGCCGAACCTGCGGGGACGGCTGAGGAAGTAGTATTTGCTGTCGTTGGCCAGCTTGTGCACCAAAGCGGTCTTGTCAAAATAAAGGTATCCTTTATTAATGATTTCCGAGAATGTTTGTATGCCGATAGGGTATTTCATAACGGTATGATTTGCGGTGCAAAGATACAATTATTTTCGGGTCGGGAAGTCAAGGGATTGTTTTTTTGGTGCGGTTACCGTGGCTTTATCTGTTTCACTAAATCTTCAAACAAAAAAAATTCGTACTTTTGCGCACTTTTTGAAATAGTAATTAAAAAATATAATGTATGGCAAACTATGATGTTATCGTGATTGGAAGTGGCCCCGGCGGCTATGTGGCTGCCA
>CACXUB010000021.1:0-20273 GCA_902770735.1 uncultured Bacteroidota bacterium
CGGTGGTGGCCGAACCATTAAAAAAAAACTTTTAAGAAAATCGAAAATCAACGGCAAAGTTGGTGATAGAAGGTGAAGTTCAGCTTTCAGATTTCTCGCCAGCCAGCCAAAAGCTAAAAGCCAATAGCCAAAGTCATAGTCTAAATCAAAAAAAGATGAAAACAAAAAATATCATACTAATCATGGTTTGTTTGATGCTGTCGGGCATCGGGAGGGGGTGGGCGCAGTGGGATTCCGTGCGAGTGGTCGAAGATGTCGTCGGACATTGGGAGATGCAGCTGGATGAACTTGGCGAGTCGGGTGAAATGGAGGAATCAGAGGATGTAACGGAAGAACTGCTGGAACGTGTGGATGCGATACAGTGGAACTCCAAGCCCAATCTGAACGATTTGAGTTACGAGGCGGCTGTAAACAATCTACAATTTTCTGATTATCAATATTATCAATTACAGTTGTATATTGAAGAATATGGCCAGTTGTATAGCCTCTATGAGATTCCTGCGATTGACGGTTTTTCAAAATCGGATATGCAATTGCTGGCGGAAAGGGCTGTGGTGAAGCCTCCGCCGCCGAATCGCCCGACGTTCAAGCAACTGTTGAAAGAAGGCAAAAACGTCTTGTGGGTACGATACGGGCAGGTGTTGGAAAGGCAGGCAGGATACGACACCTCGCGGGCGAACCACTATGACGGTTCCCCCGCGCATGTGCAGTTCCGCTACGACTACAGCATCCGCAACCATTTCGGTTTCCGGATTGCAGGGGAGAAGGACGCGGGCGAGGCTTTCTTTCGCGGGGAGCAGAAACAGGGATTCGACCATTATTCGGGTTCCCTTTATGTGAAGAACCTGCGGTGGCTGAAGTGCGCCGTGGTCGGGGACTATCGTTTGAACTTCGGACAAGGACTGGTGTTGGGGTCGTCCATGATGTCCGGACGAGGGGGCGGTGTGTCGGCGGCGCGTCGGTTTGGCGACGGCATCCGCCCGGTGGCCACCACCAACGAAAGCACCCTCTTCCGTGGCGGCGCGGTGACACTCGGAAACTCAAACTGGTCGGGGAGTGTTTTCGCGGGACGGATCACCGAAGACCACAGCACGGCGTTCGGCGGCGCCATTTCCCACCGCCGGGCTCGATTCAGCATAGGATTGCAGCTGATAGGCTTCGGTTCGTTTGCGGATACCGCCTCCTGGCAGCAACGCTGGCAGTCGTTGTTCCATCCTGACCGCCTGAACGCCGGACTGTCGTATAGGACAGTGGCGGGAAAAGCGCTCCTGTTTGGGGAAGCCGCCGTAGATGAGAAAGGACACCCCGCGTTGCTGCAGGCGGCGCTCTTCCCCGTGTCGCCGGTTTTCCGTGTCGCGGCGATGCTGCGCTACTATGCCACGGGCTACCAGTCTCCGATGGGTCGTGGATTCCGCGCTTCGTCGGGTGATTGCGGGGAGTTCGGGACCTACCTCACCGGACATTTAGTGCTCTCACGGAAAGTGGAGGCGGACATCTTCTTCGACTATTATCGGCTCCGTTGGCTGAGCTATCGGACAGATTCGCCTGTGCCCGGAATGGACGCTGGTATCTCAGTGAACTGCAACCTGTCGCGAAAAAGCTCGCTGACAGCCCGATACCAGTGGAGAAACCGACCCAAGAACGAAAGCGAGGACATGTATATGCATCGGTTAGACGAGCAGTGTCGGCACCGTTTCCGATTGCAGTGGAACTGTGCGCCGATTTCCATGCTGAAGACCAAAACGGAAGTCAGCATGGTGTTCAACAAAAGTTCGACCGACAACCGATGGCGAAAAGGAATTCTGATGTATCAGGATCTGGCCTGCAATTTCCCGAAACCGCAGCTCAGCCTCCACCTCAGAATCGCCTATTTCGACACCGACAGCTATGACGAGCGTCTGTATGCCTACGAGAATGATGTCTATTACGCATTCACCGTCGGTTCCTACTATTATCAGGGTATGCGCGCCTGTCTGCTGCTGCGCTACAAGGTACAACGGTTCAGCGTGTGGGTGCGGCTCTCGCGGACGCATTATCTGGACAAAAACGATGTCAGCAGCGGGTTGACGCACATCGACAAACCGCACAAGACAGAATTGAAGTTGCAATGCCTGTACCGTTGGTGAGAATAAGAAACAGGGAGGAGAGGGCGTTTCGTTTGCAGATGGTTCTTATTCTTTGAAAACGCTGTTTCGCACGGCGAAAAAGTGTATTTTTGCCGCGTAAAAAGAGTGAGATGTCAGAGGGCAAACATTTCTTACCCATCACCAAGAAGGAATTCGACTATTTGGGTTGGGATTATGTGGATGTCATCATCGTGAACGGGGACGCTTACGTGGACCATCCGTCGTTCGGGGCGGCGGTCATCGGGCGTGTGCTCGAACGTGAGGGGCTGCGTGTGGCCATCCTGCCGCAACCCAACTGGCAGGACGACCTTCGCGACTTCAAGAAGTTGGGCACACCGCGACTCTTCTTCGGGGTCACCTCCGGCAACATGGACTCTATGGTCAACCACTACACCGCCAACAAACGCTTGCGCAGCGATGACGCTTACACCGCCGGCGGAAAAGCCGGGTTCCGTCCCGACTACGCTGCCACGGTCTATTCCCGCATTCTCAAGCAACTGTTCCCCGAGGTGCCCGTGGTTCTCGGCGGCGTGGAGGCTTCCATGCGGCGGCTCTCTCACTACGACTACTGGAGCGACACCCTCAAGCCATCCATCCTCCTTGACAGTCAGGCGGATGTGCTGGTCTATGGCATGGGCGAACGGCCCATCGTGCAGTTGGCCCAGTTGATGCAACAGCCCGACTGGCGTCAGCATCTCCACGAATGCTCGCAGATCGCCTATATAGACAATTGTATAGACCGATACAAATCCGAAAATCCGATTCTGTTGCATGATTATGCCGAAGAGTTGAAAGACAAGCGGAAGTACGGCGAGGACTTCGTGGCGATGGAGAAAGAATCGAACAAACGAGTGCAGCGCACGCTGATTCAGCCCTATACAGATAAATACGTGGTGGTGTGTCCGCCGTTCCCCGTGGCCACGACGGAGGAGATGGACAGCTTTGCCCTGTTCGACAGGATGATGAATGCCCCGCATCCCAAATACTTGAAGCGCGGCGACATTCCCGCCTTCGAGATGATCAAGAACTCCATCACCATCCATCGCGGCTGTTTCGGGGGCTGCAGCTTCTGCGCCATCGCCGCTCATCAGGGGAAAGCCATCGCCTCGCGCTCGGAGGAGTCCATCATGCGCGAGGTGGAAGATCTGGTGCAACGCCCTTATTTCAAGGGACATATCAGCGACTTGGGCGGTCCTTCGGCCAATATGTACAAGATGCACGGCAGGGACCTCTCCAAGTGCGAGACATGTGCGCGGCCTTCCTGCCTAGTGCCGAAAAAGTGCCCAAACCTGTTGGCCGACCACCATGCCGTCACCGCGCTGTACAAAAAAGTGATGGACACCGATGGCGTGAAGCACATCACCATCGGCAGCGGCATCCGTTACGACATGCTGCTGACGGACGATGAACGGGAGAAAATGACACTGGGACTGGGCGAGTACTTGCGGCAGGTGGTGCGGCATCATGTCTCCGGACGACTCAAAGTGGCCCCGGAACATACCGATTCCGAAGTGCTGGCGCTCATGCGCAAACCTTCGTTCGACCATTTTCTCAGCTTTTTAAGGGATTTCAACACGGAAAACCGCAAATGCGGCAAAAACCAGCAGCTGATCCCCTATTTCATCGCGTCACATCCCGGATGCACCGTCGAGAAGATGAGCACCCTCTGCGACATCACCCACCAATACCGGCTGATGACCGACCAAGTGCAGGATTTCACGCCCACGCCCATGACCTACGCCACGGCGATGTATTATCTTGGTTATGACCCATATACGGGCGAGAAAGTGCACGTCGCGAAAAGCAAACAGGAACGGCAGGACCAGCATCTCTTCTTCTTCGCCGACCTCCCGGAAAACAAAGGAAGGGTGCGGCAGATCCGGAATGGGTTGACAATAAAATCAAACCATAATCGTTCTGCTAAAATAGAATCATCCTCTTCGAGGAACGACAATAAAGACAATAATCGGAAAAAATATAATCACAAAAAAAGTTAAAAATGAAAAAGCAAAGAATCGCCATTTTGTTGATGTCCTGCATGATGATCGCAGGATGTCTGAGTGCACAGCACCCGACCCGCCATTTCTTCTCCTTGAACGGAGGTCTTGGCTTCACCACCTCTTTCCAAGCGAAACCCGCGTTAAATGTCAACTGCCTGGGCGGATTGACAGACAATGTTGGTGTCGGTTATCAACTGCACCACAATCACTTTACCTTCGGCGTGGGGCTTGAGTACGACAACAGTGTTTACGGTTATTCCTCAGGTGAGGACATTCCGTTCGGCTTGGTGGTTGTGCCCAAAGGTACGACCGAGATTTTGCACGACATGCGGCTGAACATCCCCGTGATGCTCGGCGGCGAGTTCGGCAAGTTCTATTTCAAGGCCGGTGTGGCGCCCTCCATTAGTTTCTATGGCAATGGTTCAGTCCTCGGACCTGCCCTCAACGACCATTCCGTGGTGTGGGATGCTGAGGATATCGAACGGGTGTCCTATACTCGCGACTTCCAGCTCTTGGGCCGGTTTGAGATCGGCGGTTCCTTCGGCAACTTTGTCGCTTTTGACAATCCGCTCCAACCCACTGCACGTTTCTACCTGGGCGCTTATTTCGATTTCGGATTCCTGAACGACAATGTGAAAGAGCACAAGGGAACGTATATGCTAAGTGCTTATCCGGAGGCATCTTCGGTTCCTTACATCGTCAGCAACGAATCCCTTGGCGACAAAGCCGTTCCTTTCAGCATCGGTTTGCGTTTCACGTGCCTCTTCAATTTGGCTAAGTAACATCTTCCTTTTTACTCACTTGCAACCGGGTTGCAAATGCGGTGTGACGGCCGTGTTTGCAACCCGGTTGCGGAATGAAAACCGTACTTTTGCTCCGTGTTTTGGGACTTGAGACTTGAGACTTGAGACTTGAGACTCGAGACTTGCGACTTGAGACTTGGGACTTGCGACTTGAGACTTGCGACTTGAAACTTGAAACTTAAAGGGAAAAAGTATTATTATGGAAAAACATCACCACGAACATCATCACGAACACGAGCACGAACATCACCACGAGCATGGCTTGCGGGAACAGCTCGTCAAAATTGTCGTCACGGTCGTGCTGCTCATTGCAGCGGTACTGATCGAAAAGCACACTGCATTGACTACCTGGCAGTTGCTGCTGGTTTATCTCGTGCCGTATTTGCTCATCGGCTTCGACACGCTGAAGGAGGCTGCGGAGGGCCTGGCGCACGGCGAGGCCTTCAACGAACACTTCCTGATGTCGGTGGCCACCATCGGCGCCCTTTGCATCGGCTTCCTGCCCGGCGCGGAGACGCAGTTCCCGGAAGCCGTCTTCGTGATGCTCTTCTTCCAAATCGGCGAACTTTTCGAAGGTTATGCCGAAGGGAAGAGCCGCGACAGCATCGCTCACTTGATGGACATCCGTCCCGACACAGCCAACGTGATACGTGACGGCAACACCCTGACTGTCAGTCCTGAAACGGTTGAAGTAGGGGAGACCATTGTCATCCGTCCTGGCGAGAGAATCCCGCTTGACGGGGTAATCACGGACGGGGTTTCCGCGCTGAATACCGTGGCGTTGACTGGCGAGAGCATACCGCGCGAGGTGGGCGTTGGCGATGAGGTGATTTCCGGCTGTGTGAACATTTCCGGGGTCGTTAAGGTGCGCACCACCAAGAGTTTCGGGGAGAGCACCGTGTCGAAGATCATCCGTTTAGTGGATGATGCCGGCGAACACAAGTCCAAGAGCGAGACCTTCATCACCCGTTTCGCCCGGGTCTATACACCTGTGGTGGTCTTCGCGGCCGTCGCGCTGGCGTTGCTGCCCCCGCTCTTCTCCGGCCATTTCGCCACGGCTTTCCCGGTGTGGCTCTACCGCGCCCTGCTCTTCCTCGTGGTCTCCTGCCCGTGCGCCTTGGTCATCAGTGTGCCGCTCACCTTCTTCGGCGGCATCGGCGGCGCTTCGAGGAACGGCATCCTCATAAAGGGCGCAAACTTCATGGACGTGCTTTCCAAGGTCGATACGGTGGTTTTTGACAAGACGGGTACGCTCACGCACGGACAGTTTCAGGTCGATGCCGTGCACCCGGAGAAACTCGACGAACGGCAGCTTTTGCATCTCGCCGCGCATGTGGAGCACTTCTCCACCCATCCTGTGGGGGCGGCCCTCCGTGATGCCTTTCCCGATGAGGCTACCGACGGCTGTCAAGTGTCTGATGTGGAGGAAATTGCCGGTCACGGGGTGAGTGCGACAGTGGACGGCAAGCGGGTCTGTGTCGGCAACGCCAAGATGATGGATGCGGTGGGCGCGACGTGGCACGACTGCCATCTCGTCGGCACGGTCATCCATGTGGCGGTCGATGGCGTATATGCCGGCCACATCGTCATCACCGACAAGGTCAAGGCAGACAGTGCCGAAACAGTGTCGCGGTTGCGAGAGTTAGGCGTGCGCCGCACGGTGATGCTTACTGGCGATCGCGAGGAAGTGGCCAAGGATGTTGCCGACAGACTGTCGTTGAGCGAGTTCCATGCCGGACTGCTGCCGACCGAGAAAGTGGACTATGTGGAACGGTTCTTGCAGGAGAAGCCGGACGGTGCCTACTTGGCGTTCGTCGGCGACGGCATCAACGACGCGCCGGTGCTGGCCCGTGCCGATGTGGGCATCGCCATGGGCGGCTTGGGCAGCGACGCCGCCATCGAAGCTGCCGATGTGGTGCTGATGGACGACAAACCTTCCAAAATCGCGTCCTCCATTCGGATCGCCCGCCGGACATTGCGGATTGCCCGCCAGAATGTCGCTTTCGCCATCGGCGTGAAGGTCGCCGTGCTGCTGCTCGCCGCCGCCGGTCTCGCCACAATGTGGATGGCCGTTTTCGCTGACGTGGGTGTCACCGTCTTGGCCGTGCTGAACGCGATGCGGGCGATGCGTTGCCGCGAAGGGATGGAGGGGGACTGAAATCTGCGGGAGTCTGCGCGGGCTGCGGGCGATATGTTCGGCGGTGGTTCATCGGTGAGGAATATAGGAAACGATTGGTTGACTTAATATAGATAAATAGGTTTTATATCTCCAAGAATTGTACAAGAGCCATTAGAGTCTAAAACATCAAATTCAATAATCGGATAAGAAGTGTTTGTGTGTGTTTCGGGAGGGCCAATGCCAATGCCGTATTTACTTACCACAGTGTCTCTTCGATAGATAAATTCGGACTCTGATATTATCTTTTCAGTTGAACTACGAGTAAAAGAGACTGTGTCATTATCGCAACAGAAATACCGCTCTACGATTGATTGACTGTCCGAATCTTCATTGAGATCCGACGAGTCTCGCAAAACACCAACTATTATTCGGCGATTATTAAAAACAAGGAGACCAGTAGTAAAAAAAGGGCACCACCACCCTAACAAATTCACCGTAAACACAGGGTAATCGTATAATTGCTCAATGGTTATATTCCATGATACCCTCCCATTCACAGTATCTTTATGTGGTGTTATAGTTGCATAAGAAAATATATCTGAGAAAGAGGAACAGTCCCAACAGCTGTCAACACACTTTAATACAGGAACGATGTCCTCATTACATATAGAGAGATGTTGAAATGAAATTGTATCGGGGAAAAGCGAAGGGATACCCCTTTGTCCTTTTAGATCTGTAGTATGAAACAAGAAAAGAAATGTGATGCAATATATAATTCTATTAGTATTCATTACTGTGACCTCCATTTCTTAAAAACATCCGGGGACTTCTATTTTTTACTTCTTCGCGTTGCCGCCGACCTTGGTGCGAAGTCCGTTAAACATCAAGATAAGCAAACAACACTGCAAAATTAATTCTTTCATCTATTCATAGGACACAAAAAGTCCAAAAGGTTGCAGTTTGTTGATATTTTTTTTGTTTTAGTTGATTTAACTAATACAACGACATCCGTTTGCAACCCCGTTTTTTCCGTGTTATCATGTCATTTATGACGAACTTTTTTAATTGAATAGATAAAATGACTATCTTTGCAGAAAAAAAAGAGTATGACTTATCCCAATTTTTCTTCAAAATGGAAATATCTTGTTTTGATCATTGTCTGTGCTATATTCCCTGATGTTTACAACCGTCTGTGCAGCCGCCAGCGATAAAAAAGAACATTATGACAGAAGAACAAACCCTGAAAAATGCCGGCGTCCGGGTGACGGCGGTGCGACTGCTGATATGGCGGACCATCGGCCGCGAGTTCCACGGAATCTTCAACCTGGCCGATCTGGAGGAGAAATTGCCCACGGTGGACAAGTCAACGCTCTTCCGAACACTTAACTTGTTGAGTGAAAAACACTTGTTGGATGCCATTGACGATGGCTCCGGCTCGCAGAAATACTGCCTGCGAAGTGCCGACGACCCGCTTTCCGGAGTTCGACACGTCCATTTCAGCTGCCGGATTTGTCACCAAACGACCTGCCTTACCAACGTGAAACTGCCGGAAGTGACCCTTCCCGACGGTTTCACGGTTGAAAATGTGGAGTATGTCGTGAAAGGCGTGTGCTCAAAATGCGGGAAAAAAAGCTGAGACATTTTTTGACATCCTCTCTGTTTTTCTTCGTGAAAAGTTAGTTCTGGGCTGACTTTTCCCGAAATTTCACTTCGGCGACAGCATATAATGTGCTGCCGCCTTTTTTTTTGTCCATTTTTTTGCGACAATAAATTTTTACAGTTAATTGTTAAGAAATGGAAATTAAATAAATTATTATTTTTATGTTTTTCGGAAAGAAAATTTTTTATTTTTGCCGCGATGAATTTTATTGGATTATGACTCAAAATTTAATAAAAATAGTTAATTTTGGTTTTGATTCGAACGGTTTTCGGTGCAGAATCAATGTTTTTGAATTCAAAACGCTTCATTTTGACAATTTTGGCAAAATATTGAAATTCCTTGGATTACCCATTTCTATTTACAATTAATTTATAAAAATGTTCGCTATGAAGAAAAAGCTACAATTTTTGTTGTTTATCCTGATGTGCGGGATGCTGCCCACGCTTTCCGCACAGGAAATCCCAGGTTTCCACGTCCGGTTTTCGGCCGAAGGAGCCACTTGCTACAACAACGGCAAGGTGTTGTATGCACTGACAGACAGCATCGGGACGGTTTTGGATTCTTTGCCGGCCCGGCTGTCGAATGTGCGTGTCTATTACAAACGGTCGGATGCCGACTCGGTACATTTCGCGGGCTGGTATTACACAGGCGGAACTGACACTCTGACAGTTAATTACGGTACGTATTTGGTCGGGGTGGAGGCGTTGCTCGATGACGGTGAGGGCGGTTACACACGGGTGGACACGCATACGGTGCTCACCATCCAAACCTCCTACCAGAAGCCCACCGCGTCGGTTGTCGCGTACAACACGCTCTTGCGCGACACCCACCCGGGCACCCTCCCCGCACTCGTCTGCTCCGACATCGGTCGCGTGCAGCTGCGCATCCTCCACGGTCGCTTCCCTTACACCGTGACAGTCTCCGATGACATCACCGGTGACACCCTTCGCACTGTGGTTTTCCCTGATAGACAATATGATGGAACCAGTGAAGACCGATTCGATTTCCGTGATTTCTATTCTATCGACAGTCTGCCGGGTGGACGCTGGGTTTTCAATGTCGAAGACGGCTGCGGCTACGGTCTGCCCTCGGTCGTGGAGACAGTCAGCGCTTCGAGGCTGCCGGATCCATACTACCTGTCGCAGTTCGCCTCTTCCGGGAATTTTTCGGACAGCAATGTGGTAAAACTGGAAGTCGAATACAAAACCTCTGTTGAGGGGCTTCAGGAAATGATGCATAATCACGTCAGTTACAGACTTTTATACGATGGATTGATGACGGGTGAGTGGCATCCGATGCCTTACGACAGCACGGCCACCATCCGATATATAGTATATGACACGGCGTTCCAGGCCAGCAGATACTGCGACCTTTGGGAAAGGAACATCACGTTTGAATATAAGGTGTCTGGGTGCGGTTCCTCGTTGTACTCGCGGACGTTCCAACTCTTAAAGCCAAATGAAGTGTATTTCGCCAAGGACAGCTTGGATGTCACGGACTCCGCCCGAATGGAGGCGGGCAACTGTGTGAAGGAGACGTTTTGGCACAGGGGTGATTACAGCATACGCTATTATAAATCCAATCTTGGAAGTCAGCAGTATATGCCGGATTATGTCACATATCGTCAAGACCACGAATTCTACCGATACCATTACACGCACCCGCTGACGTGGATTTACACGGACCTCCACTCGGGCGAGGTGATCAAACGGGACACGGTTCCCATCATCACGGATGTGTCGAGTTTGACAAAGGCGTATGTGGATTCCGTTTATCAT
Source organism: uncultured Bacteroidota bacterium (assembly GCA_902770735.1). Taxonomy (GTDB): domain Bacteria; phylum Bacteroidota; class Bacteroidia; order Bacteroidales; family WCHB1-69; genus F23-D06. The sequence goes on from CACXUB010000021.1 coordinate 10,487, forward strand.
ATCGCGGCTGATTCGGAGCTTGTGATTCCCGTGGAACGCAGACTGCTGGACGGGAAAGGGTGTGAGCTATATGTCACATCCGACACGATGCGTTTTTTTCACCGTGTCAGTCGCGATGCGGTCTGCTGGTTGGTTGACTACAAGGATGACGGCGGGAAATGCTGTCTCTTTCCACGCTGGGTGCGGGTGTTCCGTGCTTCGGATTTCGGAGGCCCAACCGACGGCACGGTCGTGCGGCTCGTGCGGAGCCCGTTTCACAACCGTTACAACTTCGAGGCGGTGTACAGCGCCGCTGACAGAACCTGGACGATCGTGAAAGACAGCGTTTCGAACACGGCGGTCGTCACGGGAAGTGCCAACGGGCTGGCGCTGTTTGTCAGTGACTACTGCCTGCCGTCCGGGCCATACGAGTTCAAGGTCGTGACCTCTTGCGGAACGGTGACGGCGCTGGGCCACGTGACGTTTGGCGACTATATGGAGATGCAGGTGTCCGAAGATATTGAGTGCGAGACCGAAAGGGACTGCAATAACCTGTACATCCGATATCCAAAGGGAGCGTTCCGCTGGAGGGTCACCAACACCTCATCGGAAACGGGTCTGCCCATAGACACCACATACCAGGGCCTTTCCATGAAAGCCACTGTGGTAGATGCTCCAGTCGCTTCCCTGAAAGGCAAAGAAGATTATTACCGGCCGAGTTTCACATTCTCCGTGCCCGGAACTTACGTGCTGCGGATATGTCCGAACTTAGCTGTGGACGAATGTTCTTCGTACGCCTGCTACTACGACACGTTCCATCTCGATGCCGCCACGGTGGAGTTCGACGAGGCATACGCGGTGCTGTGCGACACCTCCTCTTCGGAGGGCAGTGCCTGGGTCCGCGCCAGCAACGGCATGTTGCCATACACTTACACCCTTTTCGATCAACCCGACAAACAAGGCAACGTGTTGGCAGTCAACAACACCGGTGTTTTCCCGAATGTGCCGATGCGCAGCGACCAGACGCTTTCCTGTTTGGTACAGGACTCCTGCAATGCGTACTTCCACGTCAATTTCCAGCCGCGGGCGATGGCGGAGCTGCAGAAGCTGTGGTTCGAAGGTGGACTGACGGCGGACACCGCGTGCGAGGGCTCCACCATCCAAATCCACGCTCTCGCGATCGGGGACATCTGGCAGTACGAGTGGTCGGGCCCCGGCGGTTTCCACTCCACCTCGTCCGATCCGTATGTGTACGTCTCGCGGGGCAACGGCAACGGATGGTACAAGGTTCGCATCCGGCAGACCAGCTGTGCCAGTGAGCTCTGCGACAGCATTTTCCTTACCGTTTTGCCCGCCCCGACACTGTCGCTGTCGTCTTCCGACACCATGGTGTGCCCGGGCGAGGCGGTGGAAGTCCGTTTCACGCCGCAGAGCGAGGTGGCTGCCGGCGACATCGCCTTCTCCGTCGCCTTCTCCAACGCCCACGGAGTCAGTGTCCGCCATTACGCTGCCCCCGCCGGCACGACCGTCACCGACACCTTTTATACGCTTTCACCGGCCACGCTTTACCCCGTTGGCATCGATGACGGTCGTTGCAACTATTCGCAGGCCGATTCGGTGGACACCGTGCATATCCGCCTGCGAACGGATGTCTCCAACGCTTGCGACATTATAACTTTTTATGACACAGTTTGTTATGGTGGTGATGCGCATCTGTTTGCCATGACGGCCGATACCCTTCCGTACATCCTGCGTTGGTTCGGCGACTATGGTCAAACCCAGCTGCTGAAAATCGATACGATGCAGATGGGAGGAGAGCGGAGCCAGTACGACACGGCAGGGATTCTCCAACAGACACTGCTCTTTGTCTCTTTGCAGAAAGACGGCGAATGTCCGAGTGTCAATGGGTTGATGGACAGTACGATAGGCTTATGTGAGGACAATAAAATCCCCGGGGTTGCAATTGCCGATGTCTTGCAAGGGAGAAAAGTCGAATACCGCGATGAGGTGTGCCAAAGCCAAACCCTCGGCTATGACGATCCGTACAACATGGTACCGGATGTGGTGGATTCCGGAGAACTGGCCCGTGCCGTGCGGAAGGCTGGCAACTACTACTATACCAAGGCGTTGACTGCCGCCGATGGGAGCGGATGCGAGGTTTCGGTGAACTTCGTGCTCACCGTCAACCCGCCGATGGCAAACGAGACGGTGGCCACGGTCATGCGGCAGTCGGGATTCCTTTGGCACGACAGTTTCTATACCGAAAGCGGTTGCTATGCCCTGTTGACCACGGATTCTAACGGCTGCGATCAGCTTGATGTACTGTATCTTACGGTCGTTGACGTGAATGTCCCGGAGGGGGAGATCTGTCGTGGCGACTCCGTGGCGCTCTCCCTGTCAGCCTCGTTTCCCAGCACTTTCCGGCAAGATTCCTTGTTGCTGAGACGTGCGCGCCCCGGCGATGTGCTTTGCACGGACGGTTCCGTCTTGCCGGTCGATACGTTCCTTGTCAGCGGGAAGACCCCGATGGGAGTGGTATTTCACGTCGATGAGTCGGGAATCCACGGGCTTGCGGCCGCGCTCACCGAGGAACAGCGAAAATTTCCGATTCCTGAAGACTTGCGTTTCCTCATGCAGCAGCTGTTTATTTCGTCCTCGGTTTACGACACGAATGGTCAGGTGAACACCTTGAATCTGAAGTCGATCATCAGCGCTTTCTCTGAACCGGACTTCCATCCGGATGCCTCCGCAGCCGCTTTCTGTTACTATTTCAACCCTGTCGCACTCGCTGCGGAAAATGTGGGCTGTGGTTGGTACCTTCCTTCGTGTGGTGAACTTAACATATTATACAGCAATGTTTTAGATGTCAACCAAACAATGAAAAAACTATGTCAATACAACAGCGCATACAAAGCGCTCGATTCGTATTACTACTGGAGTTCGACCGTAAATTCCAATAATCGGGCTTTGATGTACAGTGTTTTCGGTTGGCGTGCCGATGAAAACGGCAGTGCATGCGCAGTGCGTCCAGTCACGAAATTTTAATCCTTTCAAAATAACTGTAAAACCATTAAGTATGAAAAATAACAGATTGATATTGTGGCAGTTGGCGGTAAGCTTGCTGTTAGCATTGAGTTGTTCGCTGAAGGTTAGCGGACAAACCTACAAGCCGGGGGACCTCTATGTTTTCGACGACGGGTCGATGGGCATTGTCTTTTACGTTAACCCCTACGATCCCGGGAGCGGTACCGTCGCCGCGCTGAACGATTTGGGCAGTCCGTATGCCTTGTGGACGGGTGACATGCCTGCGGAGTTGCTGAATGTGCCCTACGCGAACGGCAGTGCGAATCTGAGTCTTATCACAAACTGGGAGAACCACGGGAAGCTGTTCACGCAGGTGCTGGCGGGGTCGGGCCTTTCGCCTGTCGCCGATGCCCTGGGCGCCTCCGGCTGGTATATCCCCGATGTGATGCAGCTTTACAAACTCTACGCCGGTGCGGTGACGCTGCAGGACGCTTTCACCGCCTCGGGGGGCGACATCCTGTCGATATGGAGCAGGTCGCACTGGAGCGCGACACGCGTGAGCAGATACACCAACCAGACCTTTTTCATGGATCCCGGACTGCGCCTGAGTTTCGGAAACGGCTCCGAAAGCCGCTATGTCCGCCCGGTGCGCGATTTCCCGGACACCGCCGCCGTGCGCGTTTTCTGGGCCGACAATCCTCCACAAAAGGACACGGTGGTGCGTCCCGAAACCACCACCGCTTACCCGGCGTTGGCGGTCTATCGCTCGGATTCGCTCCTCTTGAACGCGGTCGTGACGGTCTTCCAGCCTGTCGCCGACACGTTGTATGATTCCACGTTCGTATCTTCTTCCGCATACACTTCTCCTGTCTCCTCCCGTTTTCACCACTTGGATGTCTCATTGTCAGGTGATTATGAATATGCGGACACTCTGCAGACCACTCACGGTTGCGACAGCGTCACCATTCTGAAACTGACGGTCAATGAAGTGCCGAATCCCGCCGACACGCACTATTACGACACCATTTGCCCGTTTGCGGAGGATTACTACTTCGCCCCGTTCGACACGGTTTTCGGGGTGGGCACGCTTTCCGGGGTTTATACCCATCACGGCACCAAGGAGTCGGAAGGGACAACGGTGGACACCACGGCCGTCTATCATCTCACCATTCTTCCTGATTATAAGGTGTTTGACACGCTTAGCGATTGCCTTTACGAGTCGGGCGAATCGGTCGTGTATGTCGCCAACGAGCATCTCGTGGTCACCGCTGACGGAACCACGGTTCAGGTCGCGGTTTCCTCTGCCGAGATAACAGTGGAGGAAGTCGTGCCGGGTCAGGATTATAAGCTGAAGATGCAGACCGTGAACGGGTGCGACAGCGTGCTCTACCTGCACGTAGGGGTGAACCGGGTGGTGCGGGATTCGGTGTTTTACGAGATGGTGGTCACGGAGGTGCACGACGGGCAGGTGACGGCGGCTTGTCACACGTTCACAGGCATTGACGGCCCCGGCGTCTATCGTGCCTCCGACACGCTGGTGGCTGAAAACGGCTGCGACAGTATCGTTTTCGTGGAATTGACGGTCTCCCCGTGCGTGCCGGATTTCACCTTCACTTGCCCCCCGGATGTGTACGACACGCTGCCGTTTGGCGACTGCACGAAGGAGATCTCCCTCGCTCGTATCGGCGAGCCGACGGTTGTCAGCAGTGCGGGATGGCCGGTGATGGTGAGCCATGACCTTCCGATGGATATGCTCTTCACGGAGGGGGACCATCTCGTCACCTGGACGGCCATCGACGCGGTATGCGGAAGCAGCGTCACGTGCGAGCAGCATGTGGTGGTCGTTTTCCCGCAATGCCCCGACGCTGTGGACTGCGAGGGGAACGTCTATCATGGGGTGCGTATCGGGTGCGACTGCTGGACGCAGCGGAATCTGGAATCCACGAAGTACAGCGATTGTACCGACATTCCGGAAGTGTACGAGTATGAAAGCTGGCAGCATCCTGACGTGGCGGCGAATGTGGCTGTCTATGGGCGGCTCTACAGTTTCGGGGCGGCGGTGCGCGACAAATCCGACAACGGCCACGGGCACATCCAGGGCATCTGTCCCGCCGGCTGGTACTTGCCCACGCCGGAGAAATATGAGGAGTTGGACACCTACGGCGCGGCCGCGTTGAAGTCGCCGCTCTATTGGATCGATGGTGGCGGGAACAACAGCACCGGGTTCACCGCCCTGCCCGCCGGATTCTACAACGGGGAAAAAGACCGTTATGAGGGAATGCTCACGGAAGCCTATTTCTGGTCGGTGCAGAATACGGGAAATGACGCTGTAAAATCCTCATATATAATCCGTTATCTCTGCGATTCGGTGCTCGAAAACGTGGCTCGCGAAGGGGTGGGCTACAGCGTGCGGTGCATCAAGGAACGTTAAGGCGTTTTCTGGTTTATACGAAAAAAGGCCGACATCACTGCCGGCCTTTTTTATCGTAAGTCTATCGGGAATTACTTCTTGATGATCTTGTGCATGGAAGTGCCGTTCTCGGTCGTCAGTTTGAGGGTGTAGAGACCGTTGGCGAGATCCTTCACGGAGATGCTTTGCACATCGCCGGTTTCAGCCTTCACGAGCTGGCCTTGGATGTTGAAAATTTCCACGCGTTGCACCTGGTTGCTGCTGATGATGGTGAGCACGTCGCTGACAGGGTTCGGATAGACGGTGGTGTTCTCCATCGTGACATCCTCGATGCCAGCAGGATAGGTGACATCAACCATATAGGTGGCTTGGGAACCGAATTTGCCGTTGTCTTTGAAGATCTGGCTGCCGTCTTCTGCAATCAGTTGGAAGTAGCCAGCACCGTAACCGGCATTGATGCCATCGCCGTAGGAGTCGTAAACCTCAATGCGGAAACAACCGGTTGTCGGCGGGTTGAAGGGGAATTCGCGGACGGTGGTGCCGTTAGAAGCCAAATTGCTCCAAGGACCGCCGGAGAGAAGCACGTTGCCGTTGGGTCCGAAAATCTTGAATGAGGTCTCGGATGCGTAACGGTCGGTCACCAGTTTGAAGACCATTCTTCCGCCACCCGTGTAAACGTTTTTCTTGAGCGTGATCGTTGCCGGAGAGATGGTGACGTCTTGGCCATTGATTTGCGTGACGGTAACCTGCAGTGAGTTGTTCGTGCCCAGGTTGAGGTGCAAATCAGGAAGGGTGATGCTTGCTTGCTCCCAGGATGCGATCGAACCCGTCCAGGTCTCCGTTTGGGTGGTGCCGTTCAGGGTATAGGTGTACGTGAGGGAACTCACAGCGTTAGAACCTTGGTTTTTGAAATCAAATTTGACGTTGGTGACATCCGAGCAGGTCGCATTGGGTTGTTCCGATATGTCGGAGATACGTCCGCCCAAAGCGGGAAGGTTGATATGTTGGATCGGAACGTCCATGCCGGTAAGCACTTCCTGGTGGCCTTCGCAAACAAAAGCGACGATGACAAGGTCCTCCAGAGGAGCGTAGATGGCGTTCGGGCTTCCCATCTGCTCGGGAATCACATACTCGTAGGTTTTCTCCACCAGCGTGCCGGGAGCGATGTCGTTAATCGTCTCACCCCATTGGCCGGTGATCAGGTGACGCAACATGTGCATGTGTCTGTATTGGTTGCCCACCATCATTTCGGGATACCAGGTCGTGGCGCCCACTTGGGAACCCAGCACATTGTCTTGGGTGATGGCGATGTTCAGCGCGTTGGAGGAAACGGTCTGGGCAGCCGTGTAGTAAAGTTGCACACGGAGGTTCAGCGTGCGGGTGGACCAATCGATGGTGCCCTCGGCGGCGATGTTCACCGGAGAAGACATACCCAGGATGGTGTTGGATGCGGACGTCCAATCGCCTCTGCTCAATGCCGTGTTGCTGCCGGAGAAAACGTGACGGTTGACAGTACCAGAGGGGTAGCCTTCCAAACCCGTTTGGTTAGCCAAGGCGGTGCCGAACTGCGTGGTGTACGTGTTGGCGGCATATCCACCCTCGTGGATGTTGATCAGGCTCACTCTGTCGGGATGGGCGGCCTTGATCTGGTTGGCGCGCTTGTGGCCGTCAGGGCAGAACTGGCAGTTGATGCCCGTGTATTCTTCCAGCACCACATTGCGGTTGGAGGGAGTCAAGGACACAATCGTGTCAGTGACTTGCGCAGATGCGAACATCGTGGTCAGCATCGCAGCAATCAAAACAAGTAAAGTTTTCTTCATACTTTTGAATAATTTTTATGTGAATAATTACTTCAATTTTTAACCGCGCAAAGATACACTTTTGTTTTAAAAAAGTCAAATGAAAACGTGATTTTTTTTGCAACTGTTATTTCAACACGACTTGGATGGTGTGCCGGTTGCTCTGGCGTATCAAAACTTCCTCGTCGCGGAACATTTCCAACACCACATTCTCGGAATCCTTGTCGTAATGGCGGATGGTCACCAGACGGATGCCGTCGTTGAATTTGACGATGAATTCTTTCTGCAACTCCTCGATGCAAGGTTGCAGGCGCAACGGCACGTTGTCGGTGCAGACCGAAAAGGTGAGCGCGGAGTTCTGGATCATGTTGATTTTGACGCGATATTTCGCCAAGATGTCCAGAATGATGGACAAATTCTCAACCCCGATGATGGAAAAATCGCGCGGGGAGACCGAAATCAGCAGCTGGTTGTCCTTCACAATGTAGGAAGGGACTTCCACTTGTTCGGCGTCTTGGGTGATCATGCTGCCCTCGTTTTCCGGATGGAAGAACGACTTTACAAGCAACGGTATTTGTTTGTTATGCAGGGGTTTAAGGGTCTTCGGATGGATGACGCTCGCCCCGTAGTAGGCCAGCTCGACGGTCTCGTGGTAGGTCAGCTTGTCGATTTTGACGGCGTCGGGAAAGCGTTTCGGGTCGGCGTTGAGGATTCCGGGAACATCTTTCCAAACGGTAACGCATTCGGCATCAAGGGTATAGGCCAATATGGCGGCGGAGTAGTCGGAACCTTCGCGCCCGAGGGTGGTCGTCTGGTTCTCGGCCGTCCCCGCGATGAAGCCTTGCGTAAGCACAATGCCGTGGGTGCGGTTCTGGAAATAGGGGTTGATGGTGTTGCAGACCAACTTCTGCGTCACCGTCCAATCCACGTGCCCTTCGCGGTAGGTGTTGTCGGTACGCACCAATTGTCTTGCGTCAAGCCATTGTGTTTCAATATTTTGTGTATTCAGATAGGTGGCGATCAACGTGGTGGAAAGCAGCTCGCCGAAACTCACGATGCGGTCGTAGTCGTAGTCGAAATTGTCGGAGGTGGGCCGCTGCAACTGTTCGCTCAAAAGGGTGAAAAGGCGTTCGGAGTGCGGCAGGAACGGATTGTTCGCGCCCATCAGCTGTTCCGCTACGGTCTCGTGATTCGTCCGGAGTTCCGCAAGGAGCGCGGGTACGTTCTCGGGCGCATGATAGTAAGCGTCCAGCAGTTTCTCCATGAAATTGGTGGTCTTGCCCATGGCGGAGATCACTACCACAAGTTGCTCGTTTTCATAACGTTGCAAGATGTTTTTCAAGTTCTCAATGGCTGGGGCGTCCTTCACGGAGGCGCCGCCGAATTTGAATACTTTCATCGTTTAAGCTATTCGTTTTTAATGACTTGCAATAAAGTTGTGCCTACCACGCCAAGCGTGTTTTTGTCGATGTGTTGGATGTTGTCGTTCACGGTGTGCCACACGGGGTCGAATCCGGTGCCGGAAGCCGCGTCATAGTGGATGATGTCGATCATCTTGAAGGAGGCGTATTTGTTGACGTAATAGTGGTCGTCGGTGATCACGCCGCCGGGCTTGTTTTGGAAATATTGTCCGTGGCCGAGTTCGTAGGCCGTGGACCATACTTTGCGCACCACATCGCCCGCGTCGCGCAGGGAGAACTGCTCTTGCATGAATTGAGCATTCGGGCTGCCGACCATATCCAACAGTATGCCGTAGTTGGCCGTATATCCTTGGATATGAGGATTTTCCGCCCAGTGTTGCGCGCCTAAGCCCCACCATTCACCTTGGATGTCTTCGTTCTCCTTCGGGCCATAGTCCTCGGCGTCGAAAAAGATGATGTCAACACCTATATTGGGCTGGTTTGCACGCAGTTGACGCGCGATTTCGAGCAGCACGCCCACGCCGCTGGCACCGTCGTTCGCGCCGTCAATGGGCGTTTCGCGGTTGGCGGGGTTGGGGTCGTGGTCGGCGAAAGGACGGGCGTCCCAATGCGCGGCCAGCACGATGCGTTTGGCCTTTTCGGGCGCGAAACTGCCGATGAGGTTCGCGCAAGGCCACGATTTCCCATCGTAGGTTTTCGCCGTAAACGACTGGTTATAAACGGTATCGCAATATTCCCGGAGTTTGTTGAGCAGCCACACACGACAGTTCTCGTGCGCCTCCGTGCCTAACACGCGCGGACCGAAGTCAGTCTGGGCCTTTACGAAAGCGTATGCGGAATCATGGTCGAACGCCGGCAGGGTGACGCTGGCTTGAGGGGTGTCTTTTGGCCTTTTCTTGGTACGGTCGCAAGCCGAAAAGAGCAGGGCCGCACCCATGAGAATTATCAATATTTTCTTCATTTTCAACATATTATGATAGACAGTTGTTTGTATTCGATGTTTAAAAAATGACTTGCGAAGATACAAAAAAAGATGGCTGCAAAAACAGTCATCTTTTTTGTGGCGGGATCGAGAGTTGAACTCGAGACCTCCGGGTTATGAATCCGACGCTCTAACCAACTGAGCTACCCCGCCTTTTTTTGAGGCTGCAAAA
>CACXUB010000021.1:20298-22480 GCA_902770735.1 uncultured Bacteroidota bacterium
ACTTTTTTTTTTTTTTTTTAGGGTGTTTTGGAAATTTTTTATAAGATTCTGTAAATGAGTGTTTTATGTATTCTTGGAGCCGTCGTTGTTTGTTTGCAAAAGGGCTTTGTAAAACAGGGTGCGGCAAAATGTCGCACCCTGTTCGCTATTTTTTGTTCATTTCAGCCTTTTCGGAACTATTATTTTTTGTGTCTTTTTTTCCGGGCCAGTTCGTTCGGCTCCAGTGCCATCTGTTCGCCGTGGAGCAGGGAGGCCACACCTTCGACGTGCTTCTTGTCGGGCAGCGGGCTGCAGGTGTTCTCCTGGTAGTCCTCGGGTTCGGTGTAGGTGGTGATGACGCCTTCGTAGTTGCGGAGGATCACCTTGTGCGGGCTCTGGGAGATGACGTACTGGGGCATCACGGGAATCTTGCCGCCGCCGCCGGGCGCGTCCACCACGAAGGTCGGGACGCAGTAGCCGGAGGTGTGTCCGCGCAGGTTCTCGATGATTTCGATGCCCTTGGAAACGGGCGTGCGGAAATGTTCCAGACCCATGGAGAGGTCGCATTGGTAGATGTAGTACGGACGCACGCGCATGCGCACGAGGTCGTGTACGAGCTGCTTCATGATCTCGGTGTCGTCGTTCACGCCGCGCAACAGCACGGTTTGGTTGCCGAGCGGCACACCGGCGTCAGCCAATTTGGCGCAAGCGGCCATGGCCTCTTCGGTCACCTCGTTGGGGTGGTTGAAGTGGGTGTTGAGCCAAATCGGGTGGTATTTCTTGAGCATGTTGACGAGATCGTCGGTGATGCGCTGCGGGCAGACCACAGGGGTGCGGCTACCCAAGCGGATGATCTCCACGTGCGGGATGGCGCGCAGGCGTTGGATGATGGATTCGAGCATCTTGTCGCCCACCATCAAAGCGTCGCCGCCGGAGAGCAGCACGTCGCGCACTTGCGGGGTGCGGGCGATGTAGTCGATGGCGGCCTGGATGCGGTCCTGCGTGGACTCGCAGTCGTGCTGGCCGGCGAAACGTCTGCGGGTGCAGTGACGGCAGTACATGGAGCACATGTCCGTGATGAGGAACAGCACTCTGTCGGGATAGCGGTGGGTGAGGCCGGGAACCGGGGAGTCCTCATCCTCGTGCAGCGGGTCGAGCAGGTCGGCCGGCGACTGGTGCACCTCGGCGGCCGTCGGGATGGCCTGGCGGCGGATCGGGCAGTGCGGGTTGTTCGGGTCGATAAGACTCAGATAATACGGGGTGATGGCCATGCGGAGGGTGGCGAGGGATTTCTTCACGCCCTCTTCCTCGGCCGGGGTCAACTCGATGTATTTCTTCAATTCTTCGAGCGTTTCCACTCTGTTGCGGACTTGCCATCTCCAATCGTTCCATTCAGCGTCGGTAACGTTGGGGAAAAGTTCTTTTCTTCTGCTTGCCATATTGAAAATCTTTAATTTAATCTGAAAAATTTGGAGGTGCAAAAGTACAAAAATATTGAAAACAGCGGGAAAAAACAGCGTCCTCTTTTCCTTAATGCCGCAAAAAAAAGAGACGTGTTCCTGCACGCCTCTTTTTTGGTTTTAATTAAATATCTGATAACCAAATGGTTATTGCTTGATAAAGTTCTTCGTCACGGTCCCGGCAGACGTGTTCAGCCGCACGAAATACATTCCGGAGGTCATTCCGGAGACGTTGATGCGGGTCTGTGCGGGCGAATAATTATTTGCCTCTACATCGGTGCGGATCACTTTTCCATAGACGTCGAACACCTCTATCGAGTGGATTTCCATCATGTTGCCGTCCAACACCACGTCGATGTACTCTTTGGCAGGATTGGGGTACAGATGGACTCGGTCGCCGAGATGGTTGGCGATGCCGTCTTCGATGCTGGTCGTGGTGATGAGGATGTCGGACCATTCGCTAATGTTGCTTTCACAGACGGCTTGCACCTGGATTTCGTATTGCGTGTTGGATTGCAGGTCGGTGATGGTGTAGGTCGGGGCTCCGGTGACCACTGCCGAGGTCCATGTGGAGCCGGGGAGCCGGTATTGCAGATTCCACTGCGTGGCGCCGGCGTTGTCGGTCCAGGTGACGGTGATGCTGTTGAAGGCTAGCGTGGTCGGATGCAGATTGGTCGGGGTCTCACAGGTGTCGCCGGAGAGCTCTAAGGTGGTAAATGTCTTAAGCTCACCATAAACGGTGC
>CACXUB010000021.1:22531-38891 GCA_902770735.1 uncultured Bacteroidota bacterium
AAACGGTGCCGTTGGACGTGGTGGCGATGGCGCGGTAGGAGTAGTTTGTGTTGGGAATCAGCCCGGTGAGGACGTGGTTCAACGGATTTCCGGTGACCGAAACCATCTGGAAACTGTTGGGGCCGGTCACTTTCCACTCAAAGCCGCTGTTCAGGATGGTTTGGTTGCCTGGGTCGGTGATAGCTCCGTTCAGCTCGGCGGAGAATGACGTGACGTTGGAGGCGTCGTAGGTGACCACCGTCGGGTCGATGACGGGCGGGGCGACGTTCAACACGATGATGTTGTCGAGGAAGATGCCGTAACCGTTGAACGACACGGTTTTGAAGGCAACTTGGTAGGTGGCTGTGGGCGACGGAAGCGCCACCGAGTCGATTTTCCAGGAAGCATCCAGATCGTCGTGGCAGCCCCAACCGGCTAAATAGTGCCAACTGTCGGTCGGCGACGTGCGGTAGAGCAGCGCTAACGTGTCGTTGTGGACGCCATCGCCTAATGCGTCGTAAGAGAACGTGATTTTGGGATAAGGCGTGCTGCTGAAGTCGAAGACCGGTGACACGAGCAGCCCTTCCGAATAGGAGTTGACGGCGCTTTGGTGGTAGAAAACATAGTGGCTGCCGTGTGCCGGATATTGGCCCATGGAGTTTACGGTGTGGTTCTGCCAGGAGCTGCCGTTTTGGACGATGAACTGAGGCATCCAGCAACCGAACGCGCCGTCCTCGAAGCTTTCGTAGTAGGGAAAGATGGTGATGGCCTCGCATTGCGTGTGGCAGCTTGCGGAAGCGTAATCCACCGCGTCGTTGCAGAGAGGTCTCACCCGGAAGAGGTAGTCCGTTCCAGGCGTCAGTCCGCTGACAGTCCCCGTCAAGCCGTTCACCGTGTCGGCGATCCAGGTCGTACTCCCTTCTTCCTGATGTTCCACGATGAAGGTGACGATGTCCTCCTCCTCGGTCCAGGTGAGGGTCACCGTCGTCGTTGTGATGTCCGTGATGGTCAGGTTGTCAACGGGTTCGCAGTCGGGTTTGCGCTGCAGGGTGACGTCGTCCACGTAAGCATTCGCGCCGGAAGCGGCCAAGCAGCGGAACGCGATGAAGGAGCCGTGTCCCGTGTAGTTGGTGAAGTTGGTGCGGAACGCCACGGCGGGGTAGCTGCCGGAGGTGAGGTAGTAGCTCTGCACTAACTCGAATGTGTTCGGGTCCATGGGATCGGTCATCACGCCGACATCCAAGGTGTAGGTCTGCGACGAGTTATAGGTCCGGGCGTAGAATTTCAGCTGGAGGGTGTCCAACAACAACTCGGTGGTGTCGATGGCCGGGAGGGTGGCGTAAAGATTGCCGCCGTTGGTGTTGAAGAAGAGGCAACGGTCGCCGGTATGGGCGTAGTTGTAAAGCGTGGCGTGGTAGGAGTAAGGGAACTGGGAGTCCGTGCGGTGCCAGCAGGCCGGCAGCGGATTGGAGGTGGTGCCGGCGGAGTTGCCGGTCTCAAAGGTCCACGTGCGCGGCACGCTGGTGATGCCCGCGCAGTCGGTGGTGAACGTGCTGGTCGCACTCTCGAAGAGGTTGCCGTCGCAGGGCGCGACCACATACCACGTGTACGTCTTGGAGGGCGTCAGACCGGTCAGATGATAGTAGCCAGTGGAGTCCAAAGCGGCGATTTCCATGTTCCAGTCGGGCTCCGCAGCGTACTTGTAATACAGCTCCAGCGTGTCGATGTTGGAAAGCCAGGTCAGGTTGACCGTCGTGCTGGTGACGCCGGTGGAGGAGAGCTGCAGGGGCGCGAAACAGTTCGGGATGATGCTCACCGTGATGTCGTCCAAAAGGAAGTACCACTCGCTGTTGGCCACGTAACGGAAGGCGATGCGGGCGGAGTCGGGGGCAGTCTGGCTGCTGAAATCCACGATATACTGGTGATAGTTGTTGTCGGAGAGGAAGGTAGGATCGATTTGATAGACGCTCACGAACGTGCTGCTGTCAGCAGGGTTGGTGATGTAACCCACATGCAACACGCCGGAGGAGGAATTTTCGGGACGCGCGTAGAAGGAGACTCTCAGACCTTGCAGGTTTTCGGAGAAATGGGGCATGATGGCGGTGGCAGAGTGCGTCGAGTTGGAGCCGAGGACTATGCAGGTCGGCAGGGAGTGCGCATAATGGAAGGTGTTGGTGTTCATGAAGGTCATCGGGAAGGTGTAGGTGGTCTCCGTGGAGCCGTCGAGTCTCAGCCAGCAGTCGGGGAACATGTTGGAACCGTAACCGTTGAGGTTCTCGTGGTACGGGAAAACGGTGTAGGTGCCGCATTCGGTCATGAAGGTGTTGATCACACTCGGTGCCTCGGTGCTGTCCGGACAGATGGCGGACACGTACCAGTAGTAGTGGGTGGAGGATTGCAGTCCGGGAAGGGTGAAGGTGCCGCTGTCAAGGATGGCCGGCACGGAGCTGAAGTTCATCTCGTTGGCCTTGCGGTAGTACACCACGTATTCCGTGGCTGTGCCGCTCCAGCTGAGGTCGGCGGTCGTTTGGGTCACGTTGGTCACGTTCAGCGCGGTCGGCTCCGGACAGCTGGTGATGATGGTGATGGTGATGTCGTCCATGAAGATGCCGCTCGCCTCGTCGCTCGACCCGTTGCCGATGTAGCGGAACGCGATGTAGTAGTTGCCGCCCGTGTAGCCGGACTGGTCGAAATCGATCGTGTGGAGCGTGTAGCTCGTGCCCGACACGGGGACGGTGGCCACCGACACGAAGGTGGAAACGTCCATCGCATCGGTCATCAGACCCACCTGCAGCGTGCCCAACACGTTGGCGCCGAGCAGGTTCTGCGGCTCGCGGGTGTAGAACTTGATGCGCAAATCTTCGATGTTCTGGGTGATTTTCGGGGCCACGAAGACGGCGGTGGAGCCGTTCTGGGCGCCGACCTCCAAATAGCGGGTGCCGGAATAGGCGTTGGTGGAGGAAGTCTCCAAAGCCGGGAAGTGCATGTCCCCGTAGAAGGAGTCTTCGATGACGCCCTCTTGCGCTATGGTCCAGCAGTGCATCATGCTTTCGGTCTCGAAGTCGATGAAGTAGGGGGCGCTGGTGGCCGTGCAGCCGGTTATGACGGTGATCTGGCGGTACATGTCGTCCGTCACCTCCTCGCAGTCCGGCGCGATTTCGATGAGGTAGGTGGTGTTCGGCTGCAAACCGCTGATGTCAATCGTGTCCGTCGGGGTGGTCTGGTAGTTCCAGACAGTGTCGCCCTCCACTTGATAGCGGGCGAGGTAGCTGTCGTTCATGCCGTCCCACGTGAGTCCCACGCTGCTTTCGCTGATGGAGGTGACGGTCAGATGTTGCACTTTCGGGCATTCGGGGATCTCCTCCAAAAGGATGTCGTCCACACAGAGGTACATCAATGAGGTGGAGGGATTGTCAACCCGCATGGCGAACCGGTTTCCATAGCCAGTGAACGCATTGAACATCACAATGATGGGTTCGCTGTCATAGGCACTGGAGTTGACGTGGATGGTGTCGTAGGGCTGGAAGGTGCTGTTGTCGGTGGGATCGCCGATCACACCCACAATCAGGTCCATGGATTGTCCACTGCTGAAAGTTTTAGGATAGAACGACAGTTGCAAGTTGCTGATTGGCAACACGATGGTGTCGATTTCCGGCAAGATGGCCAGATTTGCGGCACTGGTGGAGGTGAAATAGAGAAGGTGGGTCCCGCTATGCCCGTGTGTGGTGAGGTAACTGTAAACGTAGGGGTTCTGGGAGGTGGAGGGCAGCCGCGACCAACAGGCGGGCATGGGGTAGGTGGGACTGTATTCCACGTTGTCGGTCTCAAAGTCCCATAATACGGGAACTTCGGAGATCAAGGAGCAGAGGGTGCGGAAGTTCGCGTAGGTGGTGGCACTGTGGGAGCTGCCGTCGCAGACGGTGCGCGCATAGACGGTGTAGGCGGTGTTGTCCGTCAGCCCGTTGAGGACGAAGAGCGTGTCCGTGGTGGGAGTCCACAGCATTCCGGTGGTGTCTTCGTTGCTCGTGACTAAGAGGTATTCCCACTGGTTCTGCCCTGCACGCGGCGAGATATGAACCGTGACGTCATATTCCGACACGTTCTCGGCTGTGACCGCCTTGGGCGAGAGACACGACACGCCGCCCGTGTAGGTGAAGGTGGTCTTGGGGATGAATTTGTGGCGGGTTTGGTTGATAATGTTCTCCAAACCGGTGGCGTTGTATCCGCGGATACTCATATTGTTCTCCGTGGCGATACCCTTGAAGGTAGCGCTTTTGTAGTTGGGCGTTTTCACCTCCGTGATAAATTCGAGGAGAAGATTGCCGCCCGTGTAGGTGAACGCCGAGTCGAACACGATGTTCATTACGCCGGTCACTGCGGACAATGTCCCTATATAGACGGTTTCTGTCGAATCGGTTAGGTAGTCAGTGGTTGTGATTGAGCTGCTTGGGGTGATGCCCATCTTGACCCGCATGGGGGCCGCCCAGTCGTAGTTGAAAGCGGGGGCTTGGGTGTAGAAGGAGATTTCCGAGATGGTTCCTCCGACCATATCTCCCAGCATTTCAGCAGGATATATGATTTGGGTGTGCAGCCACGAACTCATGTAGGATCCGTAGATGGGAATGTAGGAACTTGTTGTGGTCCCGTCTGCTACCGTGGTGCTGTTGGTCTGCGCGGGAAGCCTTGTCATGCCGCAAAACAGCAGGACCGAAAGAGTGAAAAGTAGTGATTTTTTCATAAAATTTAGATTTAATGTAATTTTTACAATTCGATTATTTTGCAAAAATACATTTTTTTTATATAACCTCATATATGAAAAAAAAAGTCAACCCTATGGGGAGTGACTTTTAAGAAGAGTGGTTCGAAGACGTTGTTCCGGGCTTATTTCATCCCTCTTGCCGCCTTGATTTTGTCGTAGGCTTGGTTCACTTTCGCGAACGTTTCTTCCGCCTTCTTGCGGACATCTTCGCCGAGATGGCTCACTTTGTCGGGATGGTGTTTCATGGCGGCCACGCGGTAGGCTTTCTTCACTTCCTCGTCGGTGGCGTCCGGGGAAACCTCCAGGATTTTGTAGCAGTCGTCGAGGCTCGGACCCGAGTGCGGGGAGTAGGAGCTTCCGCCGGACTGGTTGTAGTAACCGCCTCCGCCGCCATATCCGCCTGAGTAGTCCTCGTCGAAGTTTCCACTTCCTGCGGAGAAATTGACATACATCATCTTCAATGCCTCGTAGGTGATATTGTCCACGCCGCACCAGCCGGAAATCCTGCGGATGGCCTCCAGCTCCTGCTGGTGAGCGTTGCCGTCGGCGGTGGCGAACCCGAACAGGCATTGCAGGATGGCCATTTTCTCGTGGATGGTGGCGTATTGCCGGATCTTTTCGCAAGCGTCCTGACAAGAACCGCTGATGTCGCTGGTGTTGAGGATGTCGCGGAACTTGAGCATCAACTGCGAGATGTCGCTGTGAGGGAAGGTCTTCTGGAAGTAAAGCTTGCAGTAGTCGAACTCGGATTGGAGCAATCGGTTGTTGTCAGCCTTGGCCACGTAAGCGATCAGTGTAAGTAGTTGTTCCTCAAATTGTTGTGGATTACTGTAATATTTCTGCCGGTTCTTGTTGAATTGCTGCTGCGCTTTCTTTGCATGTCGGTTGTTGCGGATACCGTCGAACAGCGAGCCGAGTAGGAAACCGCCGAGCAATCCTCCAAACCCGCCGAGGTACAAGCCGATGATGCTGAAGATGATGGTGAAGATCATGGAATGGTTATAGGTTATAGGTTATTGAAACTAGAGGTCGTGGTTCAAGGTTCAAAGGTTATAAAGTTAGAGTTCAGTAGTCAAAAGTCATAGTCATAGTCATTGGTCATAGTCATAGTCATAGTTATAGTCATAGTCATTGGTCTCTCGCCAGTGGATAGCTAAAAGCCAACAGCTAATAGCCAAAAGCCAAAAGCCGAATATTACCAGATGTGGGCGTCGTCGTTGAACCAGGTGCCTTGCAGGCGCATGGTCTGTTCGATGACGTCGCGGACGGCGCCGTCGCCGCCGTTACGGATGGAGATGTAGTCGGCGAGTTGCTGGATTTCGATGGCGGCGTTCGCCGGACAGCATTTCACGCCGGCGAGCTTCATCATCGGATAGTCCGGGATGTCGTCGCCCATCACCAAGACTTCCTCGGGCTTGAGGTTGTTGTTGGCCAGGTACTCGTTGAAGACCTTGATCTTGTCGCTCACGTGCAGGAAAAATTCCATGCCGTGGAACTCTCTGAATCTCAGCTTCATGGATTCGGCGTACCCGCCGGAGATGACGGCCACCTTGTAGCCTTTCTTGAGGGCGTAATGCAGGGCATAGCCGTCTTTGACATTTGTGGCGCGCACCTGCTCGCCGTCGGCCGTCACATAGACCATCCCGTTCGACAGCACTCCGTCGAAGTCTAGGATGAAGGCGCGGATGTTGTTCAGTTTCTCTTTATAGTTTTTCATATCTCTCTCTGATTCCCAGGGCTCACTGCGTTCGCTCCTGGGTTGACACGTGTCGGGCCTGCAGCCCTCTTGGAATGATTTTGGGTTAATAAATGTGGGAGACGATCATCTCCTCTTTGAGGTCGTCGTAGTCGAGTTGGACGGAGTCGCCGGAGGTGAGGGTCATGTTGAGGATCTCTTCGGCGAGGACGTCTTCGACGTATTTCTGGATGGTGCGTTTGAGCGGACGGGCGCCGTAGTTGGCGTCCCAGCCGTTGTCGACCAGGAAGTTCTTCGCTTTGTCGGTGATGGCAATCTCCACGTTGAGGTCTTTGACGCGCTGCAGCACTTTCTTGAGCTCGATGTCGATGATCTTGCCGATGTCCTCTTTGTCGAGGCTGTTGAAGTAGATGACGTCATCGACGCGGTTGAGGAATTCGGGGGCGAAGGTGGCTTTCAGCGCCTTTTCGAGAATGCCCTGCGCCACTTTGTGCTCGGCGGACTTGGTGGCGTCGGTGCTGAAGCCCATGCCGGTGCCGAAGTCTTTGAGCTCGCGCGTGCCCACGTTGGAGGTCATGATGATGATGGTGTTCTTGAAATCGACTTTGCGGCCCATGCCGTCGGTGAGTTGTCCTTCGTCAAACACTTGTAACAGAACATTATAGACATCGTGGTGCGCCTTTTCGATTTCGTCGAGCAAAACGATGGAGTAGGGTTTGCGGCGCACTTTCTCGGTGAGCTGGCCGCCCTCTTCGTAACCGACATAGCCCGGAGGCGCGCCGATGAGACGGGAAACCGTATGCTTCTCCATGTACTCGCTCATGTCGATGCGGATGATAGAGTCTTGGGAATCAAACAGATACTCGGCCAGCACCTTGGCGAGGTAGGTTTTTCCGACACCGGTGGGACCGAGGAAGATGAACGTGCCGATGGGCTTGTTGGGGTCTTTCAGGCCGGCGCGGTTGCGGCGGATGGCCTTGGCGACCTTCACCACCGACTCGTCCTGCCCGATGACCACCCCTTGGAGCTCGGTGGCCATGCGCATCAGGCGCTCGCCTTCGTTCTTGGCGATGCGCTGCACGGGCACTCCCGTGATCATGGCAATGACTTCTGCCACAATGTCTTCCGTGACTGTCGGGCGGTTTTCGTTCACGCTGTTCTCCCACGTTTTCTGGATTAGCTGCCGTTGCTCCTCCAACTCTTTGATTTGGTCGCGGTATTTGGCGGCTTCGTTGTATTGCTGCTTGCGGATGGCTTCCTCTTTCATCTTTTCTTGTTCGGCGATGGCGGCTTCGGCGGCAACCAGCTCTTCCGGCACGTGGATGTTCTGGATATGCAGGCGTGCTCCGGCCTCGTCCATCACGTCAATGGCCTTGTCGGGAAGACAACGGTCTGATATATAACGATTTGACATGGCAACGCAAGCCTTGATGGCTCCGTCGTTGTATTTCACCGCATGGTGGTCCTCGTATTTGTCTTTGATGTTGTTGAGGATGTCGAGGGTTTCCTCGGGGGTGGCGGGTTCGAGGATGATTTTCTGGAAGCGGCGTTCGAGGGCGCCGTCCTTCTCGATGTGTTCGCGGTACTCATCCAGCGTGGTGGCGCCGATACATTGCAGTTCGCCGCGGGCGAGGGCGGGTTTGAAGAGGTTGGAGGCGTCCATGCTGCCGGGGGCGTTGCCGGCGCCCACCATCGTGTGCAGCTCGTCGATGAAGAGGATGACGTCGGCGTTCTTCTCCAGCTCTTCGAGGATGGTTTTCACGCGTTCCTCGAACTGTCCGCGGTATTTGGTGCCCGCCACGAGGCCGGCCATGTCGAGGCTGACGATGCGCTTGTGCAGGAGGGTGCGCGACACGTGCCCGGACGAGATTTGCAGCGCAAGTCCTTCCGCCAACGCGGATTTGCCGACACCGGGTTCGCCGATGAGCACGGGGTTGTTTTTCTTTCTGCGGCAGAGGATCTGGGCGATACGCTCCAGCTCTTTCTGACGGCCCACCACCGGGTCGATCTTGCCTTCGGCGGCCATCTTGGTGAGGTCTTTGCCGAAACTGTCGAGCATGGGGGTGGCGGATTTCCCGCTCGTGCCCTTCTTCACGGTGCGGCGGTCGTTCTCGTCATCGTCGTCGCCGTACTGTCCGGTGGAGGCCATGGGCTCGGAGAGATGCAGCTCGTGGCGGAGTTCGTCTTCGAAAGTCTCGAAAGTGAGCCCGGCCTGCGACAGCAGCATCTTGATGGTGTTCTGGCTGTCGAGCTGTGCGGGTTTCAGGATGGCGAGCATGAGGTGGTAGGACTCCACCGTCTCGCTTTTGTATTGTTTCGAGAAGAGGAACGAGAGGTGCAGGCGGCCTTGCGCCTGTACGCTCATGGGGATCTTCTCGGCGGGCTCATCCGCCTGGCTGTCAGGCATCTCCAACATTTGCTCCAAACGCGTGCGCAGCCCGTTGAGGTCTATCTGGAAAATATTGAAAATCTTCTGGGTGACACTCTCCCCGGGATAGCGGAGAAGACACACCATAAGATGCTCTAAACCAATTTGTTGAGAGTGGTATGCCTTGGCCAACTCATTCGCTTCAGCCAAGATGTAGTTCATTTCTTCCGAATATTTGATGTCCATAAGTGGGGTGTTTAAAAATTGACGCAAATATACAAAAATTATGCCAGTGCTTTGTCCGGTTCCGCACCAGTTGCCAACAGTCGGATGCTAATAGCTGGATTAAAGGTTCACGGTGCGGTCGTTGACGGAATACTCGCCGGCAAGCTGCTCGTTGCCCACAATCCGGCTGACGGTTTTGCCTTTGATGACGAAATCGAGGCGGTAGAGTTGGAAGGAATTTTTGGAAACCTTCGGAAGGGGGATTTCATGGGAGAAAAATCCTTGGCTGGTCTCCGTTGTCTTGAATTTCAGATTGTGGGTCTTTCCCTCAACAATCTTCCCGTCGATAAAGGAAATCGGTGTGATGGTTATCGCATCAGGTGTGAGGCCTCCCATCGTGATGGCGTTTATGGAGCGGCTTGTCGAGCAATATCCGCAGTCTCCCAGTATCAGGACGTCTTTTTCACCGTATTTAAGGATGTTGTAAGCCCGCAGGAAGTCGGTGATGCCGTAGCCGTAGCCGTCATTGCTGTCTGGCATGGAGATGCGTGCACCGTTGAGTCTGAAGTTGTGTCCGCCGGCTTGACGTACAGCCTCCATGATCTCGTAGTTGCTCTTCTCTGGGAAGGCCTGCCACAGGCAGGCGACCATGCCGGAGAGCATCGGGGAGGAGAAGGAGGTGCCGTCGGCGATGGTGACGATGCCGGCGGGGGTGCTGAGGTAGGTGTTGCGGCCCACAGCGCATGCGTCGGGCTTGATGCGGCCGTCGGCGGTGGGACCGAAGGAGCTGAAGTAGGCCCGTTTGCCCTTGACGTTGACGGCGCCCACGGAGAGGATGTCCTTCGCGTCGGCCGGTGCGCCGATGTATTTCCATTTGCTGGCTCCTTCGTTGCCCGCGCTGTTGCAGATCAGCAGTCCTTTGCTGGCGGCAATGGTGGCGGCTCTTGAAGCGCGGCTCACCTCGCCCGTCAGGTCGGCGTAGGTGCGCTGATTCACGGTGTCATCGAAGGTGGTGTATCCCAACGAGGAGTTAAGTACTTGGCAACCAAGACTGTCGGCGTATTCCAAACCAGCCACCCAGTTGTCTTCCTCCACACGGTCCTCGCTGCCGGACTCCTCGGTTTGCGCCACGTGGACTTTCACCATCGGGGCGGTGCCGACAAGCAGGCCGGGCGAGTAGGAGGCGATGCAGGAGAGCACCATGGTGCCGTGCGAATGCTTGCGCATCGGGTCTTTCTCGGGTTCCACGAAGTTGCGGGCGCCGAGCAGCCGGTGGTCGTCGCGCAGGGCTTTGAGACAGGAGATGGTGTCGATGTTTTCGAAGCCGCCGTCGAGGATCATCATCTGCATGTCCTCGCCTCGGAAGCCCATGCGGTGCAGCCAGTGCACGTTGTTGACACGCACCTGCAGGGTCGCTTTGCCGTAGTCGAAGTCGTTCGTTTTCTGGATGTCCGACTGATACGTGAGCATGGGTTGGCCGCCGCTGCTGGGAAAGACGTAGGCGGGTTTCCAAGGCGGCAGCAGGGTGTCCTTCGGGACATCGGTGCGCTCCACGGAATCCACGAAGGGCAGTCGCTCGATGGCCTCTTTCATGTCGTCGCGCAGGGCATAGACGGTCATGCCGTTGAGCCACTTGGTTGTGGTGAAGCAGCGGGCAGCGGTGTCGAGGGCGAGCACTTGCCGCACGTAGTCGGGGTTCACGGGCAGGTCGCGCTCGTCGATGGCGATGCCGTGGGCTTTGCGCAGCTCGAGGGCGCGGGGCGAGAGGAAAGCCTCGGGTTTGTCAATGGAGTAGGGGGTTCCCTTCTTGTCGGTGAAGGCCACCCAGTACTTCGCGGGCGACTGCGCGAAGGCGGCGGCCATCATAACGGTCGCCATAACTATCAACATGAGTTTCTTCATTATCATTGGATTTTTAGGTTATTTGGAATCATTCAATAGTATCTCTTCGTATTCTCGTTTGAACCAGGTCAGCTGCCGTTTCGCGTAGCGGCGGGTGTGGGTCTTGATGTCCGTCACCGCCTGTTCCAGCGTGCATTTGCCGTCGAAGTGGTCGAAGAGCTCGCGGTAGCCGACGGTGTTGAGGGCGTTGAGGTCGCGGTAGGGGTAGAGTGCGCGGGCTTCTTCCAGCAGTCCGTCCTCCATCATCTTGTCGACCCGCCGGTTGATGCGGTCGAACAGTTCTTCGCGCGGCCGGTTGAGGTATTTCTTCACAATTTGGAAGTCCCTTTGTACCTGGTTTTTGTGCAGCTGTTCGGAATAGGGCCTGCCCGTTTGCATGCTCACCTCCAGTGCCCGCATCAGGCGTTTCGAGTCGTGGGGGTTGACGGTGGCGGCGTATTCCGGGTCGAGGAGCTGCAGCTGGGCGTGCAGGGCCTCCACGCCGTTGTGTTGGAACAGGTTGATGACGAACTGCCGGGTGGCCGGGTCGGGGTCGGGCATCTCGTCCACGCCGTGGCACACCGCGTCCAGATACTGCGGGCTGCCGCCGGTCATAATCACTACGGGATACTTTCGGAAGAGTTCGCCGAGCAGCTTGAGCACGTCCTGCTCGAACATATAAACATTGTAGTAGTCGTGTATGGAGAGCATCCCGACAAAAAAATGTTGCGCAGCGGCCAGCTCCTCCTCGGTGGGGTAGGCTGTGCCGATGCGCATCTCTCTATAGAACTGGCGGGAGTCGGCCGAGATGATCGGCACCTGCCAGCGTTGCGCCAGTTCGATGGTGTAGGCGGTCTTGCCAACGCCTGTCGGACCGGTGAGAATGTACAAAGTGGGACCGCTAAAAGTCGGAGAACTCATTGAGGTCGCTGTAGTCCTCTTCATTGTAGCCGTCGTTGAAGCCGTCGTTGAAGTCATCGTCCTCGTCCTCCAGTTCGTCGAGCAGCAGGGAGGCCTCGTCAACGTCGGGCTGCGGCATGTTCTTGGGGTTGATCCGCGTGGGCAGCGTTCCCTTCTGGAAGGTGCAACGCGGGAACTCGTCGGGCTTTTCCGTCTGTGCCACTTTCTGGAATTCGATGTAGAAGGTCTTCGGGTCGATGAAGTCGTACTCGTACAGGATGTGCTGGTGCGGATCCGTGATGAAATCCTTCAGGATGGAGTCTTTCATGACGAATCTCGGCAGCTGCGACTTCGTGCTGAACGAATCCTCGTCGTCATATTCCGGCGCTTCCGCCATTTCCTCGTCCTCCGACGTGTCCATCAGCGTGATCTCCTTCTGCTTGTTCCATTTCTGGTCGCAAATGGAGAAGGCGGCGAACTCATTGCCCTGCAAGCCAAGACACTGGTACAGGAAAAGATGGAAGTCCTCGAAGTTGCTGTTCGCGAGCACGTCCACATCGCGCACGAAGTCCTCCACCTCGTCGTAAAATACTTTGAATTTGTAGTAGTACATTTTAATGGTTATAGGTTAATGGTTAATGGTTATTGAAGTTGGCTCTTAGTTGTTAGCGAGCTGTTATTGGTTATTATGCGGTTAAAGGCCAAAGCCAACAGCCAACAGCTAAAAGCCAACAGCTAAAAGCTATTCCGCTTCTTCGGGTTCCTCCATGTTGTGATAGACGTTGGTGACGTCATCGTCCTCGTTGATTTTGTCGAGCAGGAGGTTGACTTCGGCGCGTTGTTCGTCGGTGAGGGTTTTGAGTTCTTTGGGGATGCGGTCGAATTTGAAGCTTCTGATTTCGAACTTGTTGTCTTCCAAGTATTTCTGGATGGGTCCGAAGGCTTTGTATTCGGCCATGACGATGATTTCCTCGTCGTCGGCGTCGATTTCGGCGTCAAAGTCCATCATGGCGAGCTCGAACTCCTCGATGTCGATTTCGGGGGTGCGGGCGACGGTGAAGATGCACTTGTGGTCGAAGAGGAAGTCGAGCATGCCGGAGGTGCCGAGGGATCCGCCGAACTTGTTGAAGTAGCTGCGGACGTTGGCGACGGTGCGCTGGTTGTTGTCGGTGGCCGCCTCGATGAGGATGGCGATGCCGTGAGGTCCGCGTCCTTCATAGACCATCTCCTTGTAGTCGGACATGTCCTTCTCGAAGGCGCGTTTGATGGCGCGGTCGATGTTGTCCTTGGGCATGTTCTCGCTTCTGGCCGTCTGGATGAGCAGACGGAGTTTGGAGTTCTGCTCGGGGTCGGGGCCGCCGGCCTTGGCCGCCATCGTGATTTCTTTGCCCAGGCGGGTGAAAGTCTTGGCTAAATATGCGTTTCTCTTGAAGATTCTTGCCTTGCGATACTCAAATGCTCTTCCCATTTTGTCTGATATTAAATATGAATGTTTAAGTTAGAAATTGTGGTTAAAAAAAAACGCCGCAAATATACAATTTTTTGAGATTACACCCATAAACTTTGAAAAAAAACGGCAGAACCCGCCAGTGGTCGGAGATGGGCGCGTGTTCATAAAATTGTTCATAAAAAACGGCGTTTCCGACAGGCTCCAAAACGCGAAAATGTTACTTTTGCACGGGTTCAGGTTCTGAACGGATTAATAGGGAACGCTGTGAGAATCAGCGGCTATACCCGTAGCTGTGAGTCCTGATTTTGCGTCTCTTCCATGATGTCACTGACAAAATCTTGTCGGGAAGGCGGAAGGGGCGGGGACAAGCCAGAAGACCTGCCTGCAACCTGATGTTCGTGGCTTTCGGGACTAAGAGCAAACGAGAACGGTGATTCACCGACCATTGTTATCCCTGAGCTGTTTTTATTAACAACCAAAACCAAAACCATTAATGGACCAACTGTACATCATCAAACGTAACGGCAAACGGGAGCCTTTCTCGGCCGAAAAGATCAAAAACGCCATCGCCAAGGCGTTCCTTTCCGTCAACAGCTTCGCGACGCAGGACGTGCTCATCAACGTCATGAGCCGCCTCAAGATCCACGACGGCATCTCCGTGGAGGAGATCCAGAACCAGGTGGAAACCTCTCTCATGGCCGAACGCTATTACGAGGTCGCCAAGGCATACATCCTCTACCGCCAGCGCCATTACGAGGACCGCGAGGTGAAGGAGAAACTCGACTTCCTCATCAACTACTGCAACGCGTCCAACGCCGCCACCGGCAGCAAGTACGACGCCAACGCCAATGTGGAACGCAAAAACATCGCCACCCTCATCGGCGAGCTGCCCAAGTCCAACTTCATCCGCCTCAACCGCCGGATGCTCTGCGACAAAATCAAAGATTTGTACGGTAAGGAATTGTCAGACAAGTATTTATATCTCCTTAACCACCATTTTATCTACAAGAACGACGAAACCAGCATCGCCAACTACTGCGCTTCCATCACCATGTATCCGTGGCTGTTGGACGGCACGCGCAGCATCGGCGGCAACGCCTCCGCACCCACGAACCTCAAGTCCTACTGCGGCGGCTTCATCAACATGGTCTTCATGGTTTCCAGCATGCTCAGCGGCGCCTGCGCGACCCCGGAGTTTTTGATGTACATGGACTATTTCATCCGCAAGGAATACGGCGACGAATACTACAAGGAGAGCGACAAGGTGGTGGATCTTTCCGCGCGCCAGCCCACCGGCGCGCGCAACTTCCAGTCGGTGTTCTGGAACGTGGCCTACTACGACCGCTATTATTTCGAGAGCCTCTTCGGCGAGTTCCGCTTCCCCGACGGCACGCGTCCCATTTGGGAATCCCTCAGCTGGCTGCAGAAACGGTTCATGCGCTGGTTCAACCAGGAACGTCTTCGCTCGGTGCTCACCTTCCCGGTCGAGACCATGGCCCTGCTCAGCAAGGACGGGGACATCATCGACACCGAGTACGCCGATTTCACCGCGGAGATGTACGCCGCCGGCCACTCCTTCTTCACCTACGTGAGCGACAACGCCGACTCTTTGAGCAGCTGCTGCCGTCTGCGCAACGAGATCCAGGACAACGGCTTCAGCTACACCCTCGGCGCCGGCGGCGTGAGCACCGGCAGCAAGAGCGTGCTGACGATCAATCTCAACCGCTGCGTCCAGCATGCCTTCAAGAAAGGCATCCCCTATATGGAATTCCTCGAGGAGGTGGTGGAACTGATGCACAAGGTGCAGCTGGCCTATAATGCCAACCTGGCCGACCTGCAGGCCAAGGGCATGCTGCCGCTCTTCGACGCGGGCTTCATCAACATCGGCCGCCAGTACCTGACCATCGGCGTGAACGGCCTGGTGGAGGCCGCCGAATTCCTGGGTATCCGCATCACCGACAACCCGGACTACGTGGCCTTCGTCCAGGAAGTCCTCGGGATGATCGAGCGCCTCAACAAGAAATACCGCTTGAACCTTAAACAATACGAACAATGAACGAAGACATCAAAGAAAGACAGAACGAGCTGGAGACCCGGCGCCTCAACGTGGAAGCGCGCATGGCTGCCGTCCTCCCGTCCGTCATCGACTACGTCGCCGGGCTCTCCGGCTTCAAGTCCAAGTACCCCGAAGCGGCGGCCGCCTACGCCTCCGCGAAGGAGGACGAGGCCGAGGTCGTGGTCGATCTCTCCGAGTGGCGCTTCCGCGCCCTGAACAACGAGTTCGTCAGGAAGGACGAGGAGCTCCTCCACGACGGCAAGACCTACATCGTCCTCCAGGACCACCGCCTCCAGCTCGACTGGGTGCCGGGCGAGGTCCCGGCCCTCTACCGCCCGAAGGCCGACCCGGGCGTGGAGTGGCCCGACTGGGTCCAGCCCACCGGCGCCCACGACGCCTACCACCAGGGCGACAAGGTCACCTTCGAGGGCGAGCACTACGTCAGCCTCATCGACAACAACGTCTGGAGCCCGAAGGACTACCCGCAGGGCTGGCAGAAGGCAGAATAGGAGGAGCCCGCCATGGAGAAGATCGACACCATCGCCCGCATCGTGGAGCTCGCCGTCGCCGTCGTCGGCTCCGCGATCGTCACGCGGATCATCACCATCCGCCAGCGGGTCCGGCAGGAGAAGTCCGCCGCCGACAAGGCCGAGGCCGAGGTCAAGGCCGACCAGATCGAGAACATCCGGAAGACCATGGACGAAGTCTACAAGCCCATCATCGAAGACCTCCGCAAGACTGCGGCGGACGCGATGGCCGAGGCCAGCGAGGCCCGCAAGGTGGCCGCCGAAGCCTTGGACAAGGTGGAGATCCTGGAGCAGGAGAACCGGGAGCTGCGGCGCGAGAACACCCAGCTCCGGGACGCCATCCGGGAGATCAATCCGGACCTCGTCCCCTCCAAGCGGGGCGCCAACGCTTCCAGCCAGGCCCGCGGGGCCGACGGCCGTTTCGTGAAGAAAGAGGAGGCCGGGGCATGAAGCTGACCGTGGAGCGCAAGTGGCCCAAGGCCACCTACACCATCGGCCGCCTGTACATCGACGGCATCT
>CACXUB010000022.1:0-37904 GCA_902770735.1 uncultured Bacteroidota bacterium
TCCTCAAATCGATTTCTTTGGCTACCTTGGTTGTTATTGGACGGCCACCCAGACCACTAACAATGGATGGGGCATCAAGTCATGGAGCCGACAATTCCAGTGGTCGTCCGCTATTGTTGTCAGAAGTGATATTCCCAAACAGGATGCGATTTCAGTTCGTTGCCTTCGAGATTAGGCTACGCTGCCGATTCGGGTAGATTAATTTCCGCCATTCCGCATACTTTTCGAAATAAATCTTAACCGCCTAACCTCACAATCTCCCCGTTCCCAAAATCAATCTCAAACACCTTCTGTTCTACACCGTTCGTTACGCACAACAGAGGTGCTTTCAGGATGCTGTTGTAGCGGCCGGCCTGCTCCACCACCTGCTGCGTGAGTTTCACGTGCGGGGCCTTGCACTCGACCACCATATACGGCTGCAGCTCGTCGTCGAAGACCACCAAATCGTAACGCTGCGTCATCCCGCTGACCGTCACCGCGTGCTCAACAGAGAGGTGTGACAACGGAAACCCCTTGACATTCAACAGGTAAAGGATGAAAACCTGTCGCACACGCTCCTCGGGCGTGAGCGCGACCCATTTCTGTCGCACAGGGTCGAAAATCTCCTGTTGCGATCCATTTTCCCGTATTTTCAATGTGAATGCCATTACTTGTTGTTATTCATTTTTTCATTCATCAATTATCATACGTCATTTTTCATTCATCCCAGGGCTCGCTGCGCTCATCCTGGACTAACACGTGTCGGGCTTTCAGCCCTTTTGGAATCATTCATAATTCTTAATTCTTAATTCTTAATTGTCCCTACCCTAACTTGGCCTTGTACGATGCGTAATCCCCAGGTTGCGCCAGCATCTCGAAGTTGCCGTCCTGGTGGATGACCCCGATGGCGGGATGCGCCACCCCGTTGAAGAAGGTGGTCTTCACCATCGTGTAGTGGATCATGTCATCGAAGACGATGCGGTCGCCGATCTCCAACGGCTCGGGGAAGGCGAAGTCGCCCATGCCGATGAAGTCGCCGGCCAGACAGGAGCAGCCGCCCAAACGATAGACGTGCTTGCTGTTCTCGTCGGGTTCGGTGGCACCGAGGACCGTCGGTTTGTAGGGCATTTCCAGACAATCCGGCATGTGGCAGGCGAAGGAGACGTTGAGCATCGCGATTTTGATGCCCTTGTTTTCCACGATATCCTCCACGGTGGAGGTCAGCACACCGGTTTGCCAGCCCACGGCTTCGCCCGGTTCAAGAATCACCTCCTCCAAATTCGGGTAGCGACTGCGGAAGTCCTGCAGCAGCCCGATGAGGTGCGGGATGTCGTAGTCGGCGCGGGTGATGTGGTGCCCGCCACCCATGTTGAACCATTTGCACTGCTTGATGAGGTCGGAGAACTTCTCCTCCGTTGCCTTCAGGCAGCGTTCGAGGGCATAGCTGTCGTTCTCGCAGAGCACGTGAAAGTGCAGACCCTCAATGCCTTCGGGCAGGGTGTCGGGCATGTCGTCGCGCAGGATGCCCAGGCGCGAGCCCGGTACAGCGGGGTTGTAGAGGTCTGTCTCGATTTCCGAATATTCGGGATTTATGCGCAGTCCGAGCGAGACCTTTTTGGGAAAGGCAGCGGCCTGCTCGCGGAACCGCTCGTACTGTCCCAACGAGTTGAACGTCAAGTGACTGCTGTACATGAGCAGCTGCTCGAAATCGTTGTCGGTATAGACGGGCGCGTAGGTGTGCGCCTCGCAGCCCATCTCCTCTGCGATGAGCCGCGCCTCGTTCACGGAGCTGGCGGTGGCGCCGCTCAACCACTCGTTGATGAGCGGGAACGACGGCCAGAAAGCATAGCCCTTCAAGGCGCAGATGATCTTCACGCCGGCCTCTTTCTGCACGAGATCCAGCAGTTGCAGGTTTGCCAACAAAGCCTCCTCCGAAAGGATATAGCAGGGGGAAGGGTACGATGAGTAATTCATAATCAGGATTTAGCCATTTGAAATTAAACGAAAACGCAGATCGACTGTAGTTCTTTTTGATTTTGAGAGCGCAAAAATACCAAATTTTTCAGGAAATCCGACTTCCATTGTTCAAAGATATACAAGAATTTTTGTTGAAAAAAATACACTAAAACCGCTTTTTATGCGTTAAGAAATGTTATTTTTGCAAAATTGTAAAAGAAACTTAATTGTATGAAAACCAAAGTGATTGAGGTGCTCAATTCGATTTATGACCCTGAAATTCCAGTCAACATTTGGGAATTGGGGTTCATTTACCAATTGGAAGTCAACCAAAACAACGATGTCTATATCCTGATGACCCTGACCGCGCCCAATTGTCCGGTGGCGGAGAGCCTGCCCATGGAGGTGCAGACCCGCGTGTCGATGATCCCCGGCGTGAACAAGGTGGTCGTGGATGTCACTTTCGACCCGCCGTGGACAATGGACCGCATGACGGAGGCCGCCAAGATGGAACTCGGGTTGATATAACCGTAAAACAACCGTTTTTTCAAAACATTTTTCAACGTCAACAAAATCATTTACCGAATGGAAAATAAAGACAAGTACAACGCTTTCAGTCTGTTGCAATTCATGTGGAAATGGCGGAAATGGCTTCTCATTGTCTGCGTGGCCACATTCTTCGTCTCGGCGGCGTGTTCCTTCTTAGTGCGCCCCCGTTTCAAATCCACCGCCACCATCTACGCCCCGCGCACCAGCTCCGTGTCCAAAATCTTGCTGAACGAGCAAAACTACAACGAACGACTGGAAATCAAGGCTTTGGCCACCGTCGATGAGACCGAACAGATGCTTCCTTTCCTGAACGCCGTGGCCATCAAGGATTCCCTGATCGAAAAATACAATCTGGCGGACTATTACGGCATCGATGTCAACAAAAAAGGCGGCAAAACCAAGCTTTACAAGACCGTTACGAACAATTTGACCGTCAAACGTACGGAATACGGCGCCATCAACATCTCCATGAGCGACTGGGACCCGCAACGCGCCTACGAGATGACGCTGGATGTCATCCGCTGGTTGGACACCATCAAAAACAGGGTGGAATACGAACGTGCAAGCGCCGCCGTCGTCATTCTGCAGAACCAGATGGACTCCATCGAACGGGAAATCGCCGTGGTCAACGACTCCATCCGGGAAATCATGTCCCACGGTGTATTTGACGTGAAAGTGCAGAGCGAGCGTCTCACCCAACAATACGCCATCGCCGCCGCACAAGGCAATGCCGCTGCCATGCAACGCATTCAGAGAGAGCAGGATACACTTGCAAAATATGGTTCCCGACTGACTTCCTATCAAGATTTGGAATACAACTTCAGTAAGTACCATGCGCTTTGCAAGCAGAAAATGATGGATGCCAAAATGGACATGACCACCATCATGCCGGTGAAATTCGTCATTGACAATCCCACTCCTGCCGACAAAAAATACTACCCCAAAAAATCCCTCATCGTTGTCATCTCCACCTTGTGCGCATTCGTTCTGACGATGATTGTGCTTTTAATGATCGAACGAGTTGAAAACCAGCCTAATAGAAAAGATTCAACAGCTGACGGGCAAGATCACTAAGCGACAGATTATCGCTTTTCTGGTCGCAATGGCGCTCGTGCTGGCCAACGGCTATGCTATAATCAGAGAATTCCCTGTCATTCAACTGATTACCATAGCCGCTGTAGGCTTGTATCTGATTTTTTTCCACGCCGACTGGGTCATGTATCTTGTGGCGTTCACCACCCCGCTGTCAGTCATCATCAGCAGCAAAAGCATCCATCTCGGTCTTTCGCTCCCTTCCGAAGCGATGATGATTGCCCTGACCATGGTCTTTTTCGCACGCATTCTGTACGACTGGCACCTCAACCCGAAACTGCTGAAACATCCGATTTCCATCGCGCTTTTCCTTTATTTGGGCTGGATGCTCGTCACCTGCCTGACCAGTGTGCGGCCCGTGATTTCCATCAAGTTTTTTCTGTCGAAACTATGGTTCATCACCTCCTGCTATTGGTTTTTCATCCGAATGGTGGAAGATGACCTGAAAAACGCCGTGCGCTACTTCAACTTTTACGCTGTTGGATTGGTCATCATCGTGTTCATAACCACCTACAAGCATGCGCTCAGCGGATTCGACGAGCACTATGCGCATTGGGTGATGAAACCGTTTTACAACGACCACACGGCCTACGGCGCCGCGCTGGCTTTCATGATCCCCATCACCGTCGGTTTCTTCTTCCTTCCCGGAAACAAGCTGGCGCAGAAGATCTTCTACGCAACCGTCTCCGTTATCCTCTTAGCCGCCTTCTATCTGTCGTTCAGCCGTGCCGCATGGATCAGCTTGGTGGTGGCCGTCGGGGTGCTGATCATCCTTAAGCTTCGCATCAAACTGTCATGGCTGATTAGCGGCGGATTAGTGCTTGCGGTACTGCTTTTCTTCTACGCCGACGACATTCTCTACAAGATGAGCCGCAACAGTCAGGACTCCTCCGGCAATTTCGTGGAGCACATCCAGTCGATGTCGAATATCAGCACGGATGCTTCCAACATGGAGCGTATCAACCGTTGGACCGCCGCTTTCGGAATGATCAAGGAAAAACCCGTATTTGGCTGGGGCCCTGGAACTTACCAATTCGAGTATGCCCCATTCCAACACGGCTACTACCGCACTATCATCTCCACTGACTTCGGTGACGGCGGCAACGCCCACAGCGAATACATCGGACCATGCGCCGAAAGTGGTGTCCCGGGGATGATCACCGTTTTCGTTCTCGTCTTCGTTTTACTCTACCACGGCATCCGAACGTATATCTATGCAGATGATAAAGTATTGAAAATCATGTCTTTATGCATGACGCTATCCCTTGTTTCCTACTACACACACGGGGTTTTCAACAACTTTTTGGACACAGACAAACTTTCCGCCATCGTTTGGAGCGCGATGGCCGTCATTACAGTTTGCGATATTAAACGAAAAATTCCCGAGCTCTATTCGCCTCTTTCTGAATCTGTTACTTCGTTGTAACAGTGACGGCAAAGCGGCTCGTAAGCGTCTTTCTCACCTAACAGCACCCGTTGCTCATTCGCCACAATACGGTGCGAAAAATGGGCAAGATCACCGCAACGCGTGCAGATGGCATGCTGTTTGCTGACATATTCGGCCACCGCCATCAGCTTGGGCATCGGCCCGAACGGAACTCCCTTGTAATCCATATCCAATCCGCTGACAATCACACGGATACCCGCATTCGCCAACTGATTGCAAACCTCAACAATGCCTTCGTCGAAGAACTGGATTTCATCTATAGCCACCACCTGAACATCGCTCGTATTGACATACAGCAGGATTTCCGAAGAGTTGTTGACCGGCGTGGAAACGCGCGAATTATCGTTGTGAGAGACCACATCCATCTCGTCATACCGCGTGTCAATGGCCGGTTTGAAGAGCTCTATTTTCTGGTTGGCAAACTCCGCACGACGGATTCGACGGAGCAATTCCTCGGTTTTTCCGGAGAACATTGACCCACAAATCACCTCAATCCATCCTTTTTTATGATTCCTGCTCGATTTATTTTCTAAAAACATTTCGCTCCAAACTATGTATAAATTTAGTATTTTTGTGCGCTTTTTTCGAGCGCAAAATTATAATAAAAACCGTTAATCTGATATATAAAATTCAAAAAAATGAACGACGCATATCAAAAATTGTCGGAATTGTTGGATAATTGGCTATCTGACAGTGCAAAAGAAATCAAAATGGCCCTCATTGAGAAGGAAATTCTACTGGAAAAAATGAGAAGGCTGTATGTCAAATTCTCTGCTATGGAAACAGAGGAGCGTGATGTTCCGAAGCCAGAACCAACCAAAGGCGACCTGGAAGAAGCCCAACCGAAGAAAGAATACACACCCGCGAAAACCATGGAAGAGGATGTGGAATTGTTCTTCGACACGGAACATGAAAGCTACAAGACTGTAGAACAGGAACTTAAAAACTTAGCCGATGAAATCAATGACAACCAAAAACCTGCTGAAACAGTGAAACCCGAGCCCGAGAAAAAAGAGGAACCCGTTTCCGACTTGGACATCTTTGACCAAATTGAAAAGTCTGAAACAACGGCAGAGGAGATAAAAAAATCCCCGTTAGAGGATGACGCCGACGAGCTGTTCGAACCCGATTTTGAAATAAACGTGGAACCTGAAACGCAAGAAAACACGCACGAGGAAGACAACATTCTGCAATTCCTGCCGCAGAAAGAATCGACCGAAGCAAGCTCCACCAAAAAGCCCGAACCCGTAACGCCGAAACCCGTGGAGCAACCGAAAGAGACGAAGAAAGAAGCTGATAACCAACCTGTTGCGACTGATAAGA
Source organism: uncultured Bacteroidota bacterium (assembly GCA_902770735.1). Classification (GTDB taxonomy): domain Bacteria; phylum Bacteroidota; class Bacteroidia; order Bacteroidales; family WCHB1-69; genus F23-D06. The sequence goes on from CACXUB010000022.1 coordinate 6,347, forward strand.
ATCAACCTCAGCCCAAACAGGTGGAGAAACCGACACCCGTCGAACACAAAGAGAATCCCATTCAAAAACCGCAGCAACGCTCACTCAACGATCTCTTCAATGAACAGCGCGAAGACCATTCCATCAGCAGCCAATATCAACGCGCCAAAGTCGGTGACCTGACAAAAGCCATTTCCATCAACGACAAGTTCATCTATATCAAGGAGTTATTCCATAACCGCGGGGAAGATTTCAGCGCTTCCATCCGCCAACTCAACGAATGCAAAAGCATGGAAGAGGCTTTCAACTGTCTCGACGAGCTGAAAAAGAAGTTCTTCTGGGACTCCAAAACCGATGCTTATTTGTCGTTCTGCGACCTGCTGCGGAGAAAATTCTCCTAATGGAAAGCTATCTTAAAAACACGAAGAGACGCGCCAAACGGTGCGTCTCTTCGGTTTTAAATGTCAATTGTCTGAGGATTATCCCAGCATGGCGGTGTAGGCGGCAGCGTCCATCAGGTCGGCAACCTGATCGGGTTCTGTCATTTTGATCTTGACGATCCAGCCTTCGCCGTAAGGATCGCTGTTCACGAGGGCGGGTTCGCCTTCGAGAGCCTCGTTGAACTCGACAACTTCACCGGCAACGGGTAACAGCAGGTCAGCGACGGTCTTCACGGCCTCAATGGAACCGAAAACCTCGTCTTTGTCCAACGTCTCGCCCACAGAGGGGATGTCGAGGAACACGATGTCGCCCAATTCGTTGGCGGCGTGAGCAGTGATGCCCACCAATGCAAATTCACCATCCACTTTCAACCATTCGTGGTCCTGGGAATACTTCAAATTTTCAGGAATATTCATACTTTTAAGTTTATAAATGAAAAATTAAACGGTCATAATTTCTTTTTCCTTGGCCTCCATGATCTTGTCCACCTTGCTGATGGCCTCGTCGGTAGCCTTCTGGATGTCCGTTTCCAGCTTTTTGACGGCATCCTCTTCCACGCCCTCGTCTTTCAGCTTTTTAGCGTCATCGTTGGCGGTACGGCGGATATTACGGATGGCCACTTTGGTCTGTTCGGCATCCTGTTTGGCCTTTTTCACCAGTTCCTTGCGGCGTTCCTCGGTCGGGGCAGGGATGACCAGGCGGATGAACTCGCCGTTGTTTTGCGGGGTCACGCCGATATTTGCGGCCAGAATAGCCTTCTCAATGACGGGCAACATATTGCGCTCCCAGGGTTGAATCACGATTTGATGGGCATCCGGAGTGTTCACGTTTGCCACCTGGTCGATGGGCGTGGGGTTGCCGTAATAGTCCACCTTGATGCCGTCCAGCATTTGCGGGGAAGCTTTGCCGGCACGGACCTTTTGCAACTCTTTATCAAAATGCGCCACAGTGGCGTTCATACTGTCTTTCGCTTGTTTCAAGCAGGTTTGTGTATCCATATTTTTGTGTTTTAATCAATTAGTCTACTATTATTTTCGGGTTCCACCTCTTCTTCCGTCTCCGTTGTTTCCTCCGCCTCGTCTTTCCGCGCCATCTCGGCTTTCAGGCTCTCTATTTCCTGAAGTTGCCTTAGACGCATTTTTTTCAGAGAAGTTAATTCTTTCTCTTTATAAGATTTCGTCCACTTATAGACAATCATATAATGCAGAATGATGCCCAACAACCAGACGATGAAAACAAAAAGGATGGCCATCAGGAAGGTGTTTTCCGCACTGTCTCTGAACAAAAAATACCACACCACCCACAGGAAGGCGTTGAGCAGGAAGAAAATGGCGAAATGCTTTTTGAAACCGGTTCGGCGCGAAGCCATTCTCGCCAGCTTAGCTTCTTCTTCGGGGGTTATTTCCGGGATGTTGTGATTCTCTTCAGCCATAGTCGTTTAATATAACAGTGTTCCGATGGGTTCGCCATTGAGCACTTTCAGCAAATTGCCTTTGGTGTTGGCGTCATAAACATAGATGGACATCTTGTTGTCCTGACAAAGGGCGAAAGCGGTCATATCCATGATTTTAAGCTTCTTCTCGTAAGCTTCTGCAAGAGAGATTTCCGTGTATTTGGTGGCCGTGGGATCCTTTTCGGGGTCGGCGGTATAGACACCGTCCACGCGAGTGCCTTTGAGGAGCAGATCGGCTTTGATTTCGAGGGCACGGAGCGCGGCGCCGGTGTCGGTGGTGAAAAACGGGTTGCCCGTGCCGCCGCCGAGAATGGTCACGTAGCCGGCCTCCAAAGACTCGATGGCCGCGCGCCAGGAAGTTTTCGCACACACACCTTCGATGTTCACGGCGGACAGGACTTTGGCTTTGACGCCCATCTCCTCCAACACACCCTGAACCGCCAACGCATTGATGATGGTAGCCAACATGCCCATCTGGTCGCCCTGCCGGCGTTCGAAACCGGCGGACGCGCCTTGGACTCCGCGGAAGATGTTGCCGCCGCCGATGACCACCGCCACCTGAACACCGGCATCCACCGCAGATTTAATCTCCTCCGCGTAATGCGCAATGTGACTGTAACTTACTCCGTAGCCATCATCGCCCGTGAGCGACTCGCCACTCAATTTCAACAATATGCGTTTATATTTCATATTCCTAAAAAACAGGTCGCAAAAATACATTTTTTTTCAGTTACACCGTTCAATCTTCATGAAACAGTTATGAATATTGTGCGACAACCGCTTCATGAAGAGTTTTACCTTGCCGTGAAAAGACAGCGCTTTTTTAGTGCAGGTCGGCGCCGATGAGGTGCATGAACTCCTGACGGGTGTTCTCGTTTTTGAGGAACGCACCGGTGAACTCCGACGTCGTGGTCACCGAGTTCTGCTTCTGGATGCCGCGCATGGACATGCAAAGGTGCTGTGCCTCGATGACGACAGCCACGCCGAGGGGATTCAGGACTTCCTGCAGACAGTCCTTGATCTGGGAGGTAAGGCGCTCCTGCAGCTGCAGACGGCGCGCAAAACACTCCACCACACGCGGGATCTTGCTCAACCCCACAATCGTGCCGTTCGGGATGTAACCGATGTGCGCCTTCCCGAAGAAGGGCAGCAGATGATGCTCGCACATGGAATAGATCTCGATATCTTTCACCACCACAATCTGTTTGTAATCCTCATGGAACAAAGCGCTTTCGAGAATCGACTTCGGGTCCTGCCGGTAGCCGTGCGTCAGGAAATCCATGGCTTTGGCCACCCGCATCGGGGTCTTCAATAAACCTTCGCGTTCCGGATCTTCACCCAAACCGCCCAATATCGCCTTGTAATGAAAGGCTAAATTTTCCAAATTTTCCTCTGAAAACGTAGGAACTTTACTCATCTTTATTCTGTTAATTATTCTAAATTTTTATCGTCTGTTACTGTTGAAACGCAGAGCACATCTCTACATTTGGATAAACGGATTCCCTCGCCGTTCCTTCCCCACCGTTGTCGGGAATCCATGGCCGGGGAAAAGGGTCACCTCATCAGGCAGCGTCAGGATTTTCTCGCGGATGCTCTGCAGCAACAACGGCTCGCTGCCCGTGGGCAGGTCACTGCGCCCGACACTTAATTCAAAAATCAAATCACCAGTTATAACAAACTGATTTTCACTGTTATACAAACATATACTGCCGTCACAGTGACCGGGGGTGTAAAGTACGGAAAGCCGTTGGTTTCCAAACGCGACTTCGTCGCCTTCTTTCAGGAAACGGTCGGGGGCGGGCATTCCGGACACCTCCAAACCGAATGCGGCGGCATAGGCGAACGCCTTGTTGTAAATCGGCATACCGGCTTCGTGCATCAACAGCTCTGCATGATACTCCGACACGCACCACGGATTCCCCGCAATGTGGTCGATGTGCGGATGCGTGTTGATTATATATTTGATTTTCAGATTTTTATCGCTAACATAATCCCGAATCTGCTCATCCTCATACATTCGGCAATTGCCCGGATCCACAATCACCGCCTCGCCAGTTTCATCCGACAAGATATACGTGTTCACCATTATCGGATTGAAATGAAACGTCTTAATCTCCATATTCACAAATTTTAACTGAGACTGTCCTACCACCTCGCTCAACGTTTTGTGTTTTTTTAACACACTATCCCGCATGATTCCTGTTGTCTATTGCCTGATTAAAACGGTCGTTTTTGCGGATCTGCGGCATAGATTTCCTTCACCTTGCGGCCGTTTTCGAAGATGACGCTGTAATAGAGCTTGCCTTGCGGGGTCCAACTCGACCATTTGCCGTGGCGCACGCGGTTCTTGAAGGCTCCCTGCGTGTGTTTCACGCCATTGTCGTAATACTCCGTGAACGCGCCCTCGGGCACGTCGTGCACGAAATTCTGCTCGCGGACCACCTTCTCATGCATGTTGTAAAACACCCACTTCCCTTCTTTCAAATCCTTGGAATACTTGCCCTTGGAGAGAATATGCCCGTTCTGCGCATACTCGTTCCACGCACCGTTTTTCAGGTTGCTAACGTATTTCCCTTGACTGCGCATCTTGCCCGATTCCGCCCAATAATGGGTGGACATTCCGTTCAACTCGTTGTTTTTGAAGTTGTTCTCGTACTTTTTGTAGCCATTTTCGTACCAGCCTTCCCAATAACCTTCCATGACGCCATCCTTGAAGGTGCCCTGGTCTTTGATATGGCCGTTTTGATAGTAAGAGACCCACTTCCCGTTTTCTTTGTCGTTTTTGAAAGCGCCCTCGCGCTGCAGCTTCCCGTCCTCGTACCACGCTTTCCACAACCCTTCTCTCTGTCCATTCACATAATCACCTTTGCGCCAGACTTTTCCGTTTTCGTAATAATAGGTCCACGTGCCGTTCTGCAGGCCGTTTTCAAAGTTGCCCTCGCTACCGAGAAAACCTTTTTCGTCGTAGAATTTCCAGAGGCCTTGCTGAAGTCCGTGTACAAGGTTGCCCTCCATGTCTTTCCCGCCGTTGCGATTCCACCAATGGGCATAGCCCTCCAAAAGGCCCATGTCATAATCTCCTTCGAAATACACAGCGCCGTGGGGCTCTTTCTCCGACACATGACCATGGATATTGTCCGGTTTTTCAATATAATCGGACGTGCCGCCATCGAAATATTCGACCACGTGCCCGTGAACACTGTCACCAACGTAGTTCACCCGTTTGAACAACATACCGTTAGGATGGTAGAAAACCCATTCTCCATCGCGCTTGCCGTCCTTGAACTGCCCTTGCGACTCCACCCTACCCGACTGAAACCAACTTTTGAACGGACCGTTGTCGGCATGGTATTCCTGGCCGAGCTTGCCGTCGTCGTACCAGACTTTCCAAACACCCACTTTGATGCCGTCCTTGTAATCCCCTTCCGTCCACTTGACGCCGTTGTTGTGATAATAGACCCAATGTCCCTGTTCAACGCCCTTTTTCTGCACGCCGATGGACATCAGTTTTCCGTTTTTCCAATAGACTTTGGCCGTGTCCTGCGCCGACAAAGAGACTGCCAGCACAGCACATAACCACAGTAAAATCACTTTTTTCATTCGTAATAATTTAAGTGGCAAAAATACAATTTCCTTTAATACCACGACCTAATTCATTTTCGTCCGAAATTCCGAAATATTGTGTATGTTTGCTGCCGAATTTTAATACCTTTGTTATGTTGGAATATTTTCACAATGTACCCTTTTCCGTCACGGTTTGCGACAAAGACGGTAAAATCCTGGAAATGAACGAGACCGCCGAGCGCGTGCTCAGTCACGGCAAGCACATCATCGGGCAGAATCTGCTGGACTGCCACCCGGAGCCGGCCCGCACAAAATTGATGGAAATGCTGAAAAACCACAACCTCAACGCCTACACCATCGAGAAAAACGGCGTGAAAAAGTTAGTTTACCAATCCCCATGGTTCGAGAACGGCGAGTTCGCGGGTTACATCGAACTGTCTATGGAACTGCCTGTGGAGATGCCGCATTTCGTGCGGGTGCCGAAAAATTAAAGTAACTTACAATTGTAGTGTAGTTTTTTATTCTTTTTTTGCGTTTATAGGTTATTAAGGATAAAAATTTAGGATATGAAAAAAATTTTTACAACAGTGGCATTTTGCCTTATTTGTGCTTTTGGCGCCTTCGCCCAAAATTACTCTACTGTCCAGATTACACCCGTAAACGGGATTTTGACAGTTAACGGGATTGCCCAAATCTCCATCCCGAATTACGATCCCAGCGAGGTTCAGTTGGAACCCATGGCGGGATCTGTTGCGGTGCCCAGCTCCGACCAAATGTACACGGTGGCAGAATTTGCCTCCTTGGACGATGTGTGGAACGCATGCAACTCCACTGCGGTCTGGTCCTCCAACATGGTCACACTGGATACCTATTCCGGCCAAGGCATGAATGCCGGTTATGCCGCTCTGAAATTCTCCGGCACCCCGAACACCTTCGGCTACGCCAAGTTCGACAAAAACGTATCCGGTGGATGGACAGAGTTCGGCTATTTCACGTCGGGTTCCGGTGTTGCAGAATGGACAAACGCCATCTCCGTTTATCCGAATCCGGTGGTGGAAACCATCAATATCCGCAATGCAGAAGGCTCCAGAATTGTCATTTATAACTCGAACGGACAAATCGTGAAGCAAATTGAAAATGCGGAATCCAATGCTTCCGTAAACGTTACATCCTTATCTACCGGTGTCTATTTTGTGCAAATTACACTTGACAATCAGGTGAATACGGTGAAGTTCGTCAAGGAGTAATCGATATTTGCAACGTTTTAGGAGAAGCAGCATCCGTGCTGCTTATGAGAACTGTTAGGTCGCCAAAAATGACGACCTAACGTTATATTTGCTATTTTTGCGCTTCGAAATATCATTTGGCTATGTACTCTAAACAAACCCCAGATAACGGCAGCCTCACCTACGGCATGCGCCCCGTGATGGAGGCCATCGAAAGCGGCAAAACCATCGACAAAGTCCTGTTTCAGAAAGGGTTGCAAGGCGAACTGTTCAAGCAGCTCTTCTATGAGGTGCGGCAGCGGAAGATCCCGTTCCAGTACGTGCCGCAGGAGAAACTGAACCGACTCACGCGGCAAAACCACCAGGGCGTGGTCGCGTTCCTGTCGGCCATCGAGTATTGCGACATCTACAACATCGTGCCTTCGATTTTCGAGGAAGGCCGCGTGCCGTTCCTGCTGTTGCTCGACAAGATCACGGATGTGCGCAACGTGGGCGCCATCGCCCGCTCGGCCGAATGCGCGGGCGTGGATGCCATCATCCTGCCGCTCAACGGCGGGGCACAGCTCAACGAGGATGCCGTGAAAAGCTCTGCCGGCGCGCTCCACAAGGTGCCCGTCTGCCGGCACTCCAACCTCGTGGAGGTGATCCAGTACCTGAAAGACAGCGGCATCGAGGTCATCGGCGTGACCGAGAAAGCCAACCATGCCCTCTACAACAAAGATTTCACCGGACCCGTCTGCTTGATCATGGGCAACGAATACGAAGGCATCGCGTGGGACTACCTGCGACACTGCAACGACACGGTCACCATCCCGATGGTCGGCACCATCCGCTCGCTCAACGTTTCCGTGGCCACCGGCATTACCCTCTTCGAAGTCGTCAAACAACGTAATCCTGTGAAAGAATGAAGATTGGTGTACTTTCCGACTCCCACGGCTACCTGCATCCCGACGCATACAGCTTCTTCGAAGGCTGCGACGAAATCTGGCATGCCGGCGACATTATGGACGACAGCATCTTGGACGAACTGCGTGTCATCGCCCCGACGGTGCGTGCGGTCTATGGCAACTGTGACGATTGGGATATTCGTCGCGAAATAAATGAGTATGAGGTATTTACGTGCGAAAAGCACAAAGTCGCGCTGATGCACATTGTGGGCTCGCCTGGACGATACCAACCCCGGGCGTTGGAAATCATCCGCGAGGAAAAGCCGACCATTTTCGTGGCCGGGCACTCGCACATCCTGAAAATCATGTTCGACAAATACCATAACTTATTGTTTATCAATCCCGGAGCGGCAGGAAAATATGGGATTCACACGCGACTGACGATGCTGCGCTTTGAAATCGAGGGCGAGGAAATCAAGAATATGGATATTTACGACATTCCCAAGCAACCTGTGGTAAAATGAAAGATAAAGAACCGATAATCACTGTTTTAGGTCCTACCGCCACGGGCAAGACCGGTGTGGCGGTACGCATCGCAGCCGAGTTGGGCGGCGAGATTGTGAGCGCCGACTCCCGTCAGGTGTTCCGCCGTATGGATATCGGTTCCGGGAAAGATCTTTCTGAGTATCAATACAATGGGCATCCCATCCCTTATTATCTCATCGACATTGAGGAGCCCGGGGTGGAATACAACGTGTTCCGTTACCAACAGGCTGCGTACGAAGCGATGGAAGGCATCCGCGCACGTGGAAACCGCATCGTGCTGTGCGGCGGCAGCGGCATGTACGTGGAGGCGGTGCTGCGCGGCTACCGGCTCTTTCCCGTGCCCGAGAACCCCGAACTGCGCAGCGAATTGGAAACCCATACCGATGAGGAACTTACGGAGATGTTGGCCGCTTACAAGTCGCTGCACAACGACACCGACACGTCCGAACGGCCGCGCCTGATCCGCGCCATCGAAATCGAGGACTATTACGCCAAGCACCCCGAATTGAGCGAGCGCGTAAGGCCGCTGGACTCCGCCATTATTGGAATGTGCGGCGAGCGCGACCACATCCGCGAGCGCATCACGCGACGCCTGCAGGCGCGCTTGAAAGAAGGCATGGTCGATGAGGTGAGAGCCCTGTTGAACGAAGGCATCCCGCCCGAACGACTGATCCGCTACGGATTAGAATATAAGTTTGTCACCCAGTATCTTACAGGTGAACTCCACTATGGCGACATGATAACGCTGCTCAACACGGCCATCCACCAGTTCTCGAAACGGCAGATGACCTGGTTCCGCCGCATGGAACGCATGGGATTCCGCATTCATTGGGTAGATGCAGAACTTCCCGAAGAGGAAAAATTCAATCTGATTTACAAATACTTACAAGAAGAAGGCATAAGCATTTGTCGTTGAGTTCCGCTAGAAAAAGAAAAGTGCGGCAATCAATGTAGATTTCCGCACTTTTCCGCATTTCCGCGTTATTTCCGCAATCAAAAAATCCTATTTCTTGAAATAACGGTTGAAAAGACCTTCGAAACCTTGTCCGTGACGGGCCTCGTCCTTGGCCATCTCGTGAACGGTGTCGTGGATGGCGTCCCAGTTCATTTCCTTGGCGCGTTTGGCGATGCGCATCTTGTCGGCACAAGCGCCGCTTTCGGCCATCATACGCTTCTCCAGGTTGGTTTTGGTATCCCAGACCACCTCGCCCAGCAATTCGGCAAATTTGGCGCAATGCTCGGCCTCCTCGAAGGCATAGCGTTTGAAAGCCTCAGCCACTTCCGGATAACCTTCGCGGTCGGCCTGACGGCTCATGGCCAAATACATGCCCACTTCCGTGGCTTCACCCATGAAATGCGCGTTGAGGTCCTTGATCATCTCCTCGTCACTGTCCTTGGCAACGCCAAGCACATGCTCGGTGACAAAAGACAAAGCACCATCCTCGACCAACTCTTTGAACTTGGAAGCAGGTTGCTTGCATTGAGGACATCTTTCCGGAGGGGTATCACCTTCGTGCACATAACCGCACACAGTACAAACGAATTTTTTCTTCATAATGAATTGATTTGTTGTTGATTAAAAATGTTTTTATTTATGTTCTGAAAATTTCCCTAACTCTTTCCTTTTGACTACACCATAGTCATAGTTATTAGTTATAGTTATAGTTATAGTTAAAAGTTCTCCGCTTTGATCTGGAAATACGACTGCGGATGGTCGCAAACCGGGCATATTTCGGGCGCTTTTTTGCCGATGACGATGTGACCGCAGTTGGAGCACTGCCAAACCATGTCGTTGTCGCGGGAGAAAACAAGGCCGCCTTCAATGTTGGCCAGCAGTTTTTTGTAGCGCTCCTCATGGTGTTTTTCAATCTCACCGACCATTGCAAACAACGCAGCGATATGGTTGAAACCCTCTTCCTTGGCGGTTTTGGCGAATCCGGCATACATGTCCGTCCACTCGTAATTCTCGCCAGCGGCGGCATCTTTCAGGTTGGTCACCGTGTCAGGCACCTTGCCGTCATGCAAAAGCTTGAACCAAATTTTAGCGTGTTCTTTCTCGTTGGCTGCCGTCTCTTCAAAAATAGCGGCGATTTGGTTGTATCCGTCCTTCTTCGCCTTGGAAGCATAGTAGGAATATTTGTTACGCGCCTGCGACTCGCCCGCGAAAGCGGTCTGCAGATTCTTTTCCGTTTGTGATCCTTTCAATTCCATAATGGTATTTTTTTTATTGTTAATAGATTGTCTTTTTTCATCCCAAAAAAGGGAATGCAAAATTACGTATTTTTCGTTTGCAAGTCTCTATTTCACTCAAATATTTTTCTTGTGATCAAAAAAACAAATTCCCAAAATCATAAAACATTGATTTTCAGTAGTGTTTAATGAAAACCATTGAAATTTTCGGTTATTTTTGAATTTTCATTGTCCGACTCCATTTTTTTATTTTGCCTCAAAGAATCCAAAGATTCAACTTTTATCTCTGATTATCAATATTTTACATGTTCTCCAATCTATATTCTCCACTCTTTAGTCGCTAATATCTATTTTTTACTCCCTAATCTCTATTCCCTACTTCCTACTCTCACGACCTAAGAAAAATCATCAGAGCAGTGATATCGGCCGGACTGACTCCACTCACCCGGGATGCTTGTCCAAGGTTTAGCGGTTTCAGTTTGGAAAGTTTCTCACGAGCCTCTTTCGATAGCGATTGTATGTTCGCATAATCCAAATGGTCTGGTAATTTTATGCTGTCCAAATTGGAAAGATGTTGTACAAGTTCTTCCTCTTTTTGAATATAACTGTTGTATTTGATATATGTTTCCGCATTGATGATTTGTTCAGAATCCGCGGCTATTTGATGCAGGAACTGTGCGAAATCCTGATCGTAGTCTATAATATCCTGGATAGAAATCTGCGGACGAAGGAGTACGTTTTCCAACTTGACATTTTGTATCAGAGGCGATGTCTCGCGTTTTTCCAACAGTTCGTTCAACTTCTGGAACTGTGTAGTATGATGTCGGAGATAGTCAATTATTTGTTGTTGGGTTTCATACTTGTTCAGGAACTGCTCGTAGCGGTCATCGTCTATCAAACCCAACTTTCTGCCGATGGTCGTGAGACGATGGTCGGCATTGTCTTGACGAAGCAGAATGCGATATTCGGCGCGGGAGGTGAACATACGGTACGGATCCTGTACTCCTTTGGTGACCAAGTCATCGATCAGCACCCCGATATATGCTTGCGAACGAGTGAGCACAAGCGGTTCCTTTCCGGTCAGGGAAAGACAAGCGTTAATACCGGCCATCAATCCTTGGCAGGCAGCCTCTTCGTAACCAGTGGTACCGTTCACCTGTCCGGCAAGATAGAGGTTTTCCACCACTTTCGACTCCAGAGTATAATGCAATTGGGTCGGATCGAAATAGTCGTATTCGATAGCGTATCCGGGGCGGTAGATTTCCACTTTTTCCAATCCAGGGATAAGATGGATGGCTTCCAATTGGATCTCTTCCGGAAGGGAGGAGGAAAAACCGTTCAAGTAATATTCATTTGTACGACGGCCTTCGGGTTCAAGGAAAAGCTGGTGACGGGTACGGTCGGCAAAGCGCACGATTTTGTCCTCGATGGACGGGCAGTACCGAGGTCCTACTCCTTGTATCCTGCCTTGGAACATCGGTGACTTTTCAAATCCCTTTTGCAACACTTTGTGAACGTCCTCGTTCGTGTAGGTTATCCAGCAACTAAGCTGATTATGCAAAACGGGGGTATTGGTGAAAGAGAACTTGCCGGCTGGATTCTCACCAGGTTGCTCTTCCATTTTGGAGAAATCCACCGTCCGTCCGTCAATGCGGACCGGTAGTTTTTTCGTTATAATCCCGCATTCCTTCAGCTGGTCGGAAAGGGTATATGACGCGCTCTCCCCTATTCTGCCACCGGAGAAGTTCACCTCGCCGACATGGATCCTGCCATTGAGGAAAGTTCCGTTGGTAAGGATTACTTTGCTGGCAAAGATTTCCTTTCCAAGTTGGGTTTTTACACCCACGACCTTACTACCCTCCAGAATAAGTTCCGTCACGGTGTCCTGTCTGAGATGCAGGTTCGGGGTGTATTCCAAGACGCTTTTCCAAAACAGGGAAAAAGCGGTTTTGTCGCACTGAGCTCTCGGGCTCCACATGGCAGGACCTTTGGATCGGTTGAGCATCCTGTACTGGATCATGGTGTGGTCTGTCACTATGCCGGTCATGCCACCCAATGCATCGATTTCGCGCACGATTTGTCCCTTGGCGATTCCACCGATTGCCGGGTTGCACGACATCTGGGCGACGAGCGACAAGTTCATCGTGACGAGCAGCACCTGCTGTCCAAGTCGTGCCGACACTACTGCCGCCTCGCATCCCGCGTGACCCGCTCCCACCACTATAATATCGTAATGATTTTCCATCTTTTCACGTGAAAACCGCTCGTTACTCTCTGACTATAAATTTGTTATAATTTTTAATGTGCCAACAAAGCCAATGATTCGTCCTCCTTTTGGCGCATTGTCTTGGCCTCGTCTTCAGTCTTGTCTTTGTATCCGCAAAGGTGCAACGTGCCATGCACCAACACCCGCAGAAACTCGTTTTCGAAAGACTTTCCGAACGCCTCCGCATTCTCCCCCACTCTGTCCAAACTGATCAGAATGCTGCCGGCGACAATGTTCCCAACACACTCGTCGAAGGTGATAATATCCGTATAGGTGTCGTGGTTCAAAAAGGCCACATTGCGCTCCAACATGTAATCGTCGTCGCAGAAAATGTATGCAATGTCACCAGGCACTTTCCCTTCTTTCCGTATTACCTGCTGAAGCCATATCTTATGGCTTACCGACGGTTTGAAACCGCTCTCACAAACGAAATCGAAACTGATCATAACTAACGCGATATGATAAACGATCTTACAGTTCGCTTAAATCCTCCAAGATTAAAAACCGCATGATAGTATCCATTAGGGAAACGGGAAACATCCAATGTCATGTCGGGAACCAGTCCCACTTGCTGATATGCGATACCGCTTTCACCCATAATCATCAAAGAACCGGAACACAACTGGTCTGGTACATGAATATGAAGAATAGTGCTCGCTGGATTCGGATACAAATATACAGAATCCACAGAATTTATGATAACCGGTGTGGAATCGTTTTGCACAGTGTCGTCTTCGAAACACCATTTCGACAAAGAGTCATAAACGACCCTTTTCACGGCATTTTTGGCGACATTGGCCATTTCACCGTCCAATGTGCCGTTCCACTGTATTTCGAGCGGATTTCGGCCTGTAAACGTCGTGTAAAAGGAACAAGCGGCTATGTATGAACCGAAATAGGAAGGATGGCTGCCGTCGGACTGGTACAATTCCATTTCGGGATGCTGGTTGCGTAAATAATGCCACACCGCCCCGACGGGTGAAACACAGGTTCCGTTGTCTTCCGCCATCAACATATAACGGGCATACAGAAGACTATCCATGCCTTCGTAAGTGTTCAAAGGCGGATAAAACTGTCCGTTCTGGGGATCACCGTTCTTGCGACCCCAAGTCATATAGAACACTATCCTCGCTTCAGGATTGTACTGACGTATCAAGGAGCACAATTCCTGTGCGTACGGATACGATTCCTGCATGAACTGACCTTCCGGAAATGAGGGCAGTTGACTTTGTTCCTGCAGAACCACATAATCCCAATCACCCTGCTGGATGTATGGCAAAGAGGTACTGCAATGCTGTTGAAAAGTACAACCGCCGGGAGCACTCATGGAATATTCGAGCGTTTCGCCAGCGGTCGTATAAATTTGAGAAATTAACTCAGGTAGATTGTTGACTGATGTATAACTGTTTCCTATGAATAGAATTTTACTGGATTGGGCGTTCACCCAAACAAAACCAATCAGGAAAAAAAAAATCGTAATTAACTTCTTCATCTGCTAATTGAAAATTTGGCTTTTAACCCCAACTCTCTGCACACTTCTATGTACCGATATTTTGGTTTTCACGTGGAAAGTGGTTGTAAGCGTGTCATAATCAGTTGAGAACATTATTTCATCCGAAAGACGGTTCAACACGAACATTCCCGTATTGGCTTCATTCTCCGTTTGGGAAAAAGAACGAAAGTCGCCGTTCTGAAGAGAATACTCAAAATATACCTCGTTGCTATCCACCCGGAAGGCAACATCCGCTAAAACCGATGACTGAGATTCAAGATAGTCGCACACCATCTGATTGGCCATAGACAGTGTGCCGAACTGCTCTCCGATGCCATAATCATCACAGATTCGTTCGATAGTTTTCAGCGTCTCTTCGTAAAAATTCTCTTTGTTCAAATCAGTCAGTAAAATCTCTATCATAAACAGTTAATTTACTCAATATTATAAAAATAGTTATTCGCCTTTGACTTGTAATAATAGTTCAAGTTCGCAGGCACCGACCGCAACATCTCATTCTGCTGGATCTGCTGACGGTCAAAATTCCACTCCTTCGGCGGGTTGATGTTCGGCACTTGACGAGCCTCATTCGATTTCCGCTCTTTGTCCTTCTCACGCTCCTCATCCGCTCGCTCACTCTGCAACATCCGGGTCGTGATATCCTTCTGCCGGTTTATCGTCTGCTGGGTGATCTGTCGGTTCACAAGCTCTCTCTCCGTCTGCTGCATCTCCTCTATAATCTTGTCAAGCGACTTGTCCCCTACCCCGTTCTGCTGCTTCAGTTCAGACTGGTAATCCTGCAACATCTTACGGATGGCCTCCTGCTGGGCGGCCATCTTTGCGAATTGCTCGCTCATATTCTGCTGCTGTCCAGTCTGTCCTTGCTTTCCCTTCTGCTCCATCGACTTCTTCATCGCCTCCATCTGTCGGTTCAATTGCTGCTGCAACTCCCTTGCCGAAGTCTTCTTCGATTTACCCTTCCCTCCAGGTTTATTACACGAACCATTTCCAGATTTGTTACATTTTGACTCACTTTTTTGTTGCTGCTCCTGCATATCCTTCATGGATTCCATGAGCATCAAAGCCAAATTATTCATTGAAGTGAGTGCAAATTGCTGATTCTTAGAGGCATTGGACATTCTGCGATTTTGAAGCTCGGATTGGGCACTCTCAATGTTGCTTTGAATCTTCGAAACCTCTTTTTGGATAAAAGGCTTGACGGCAGCCTGACGACGCGCAAGAGCATTCAACGAATCCTCAATATGCGTCATGTTCTGCTTCACTTCGAACTGCTTCTTCATAACATCGGAAACCTGCGACGAATAGGAAGACATTTTCTGCGAACGCTTCATAATATCTTCTTGATCGAATGAAACCTTCACTAAATTGTCCAAAATCTGGCGAATCGTGGCAATATCCTCCGTGATACTCTCCAATTCACTTTCGTTGAAATCCTGCTCCATCTGTTCAGCCATTTGGTCAATGTCGTCAGCGGCTTTTTTCTGGTTGTCAGCAGATTTCGAACGGTTGTTTTTGTCCAGATTTTGCTTGCTTTGCTGCATGTTTTGGTCAGCATCCTTCTGCAACTCCTGAGTATCTTTGAACTTGGTGGGATCCTCCAATTCGCTGTTCAGTTTTTTCAACTCCTCAATGTCCTTCTTGATCTCATAATACTTTTGTTGGAGCTCTTGATGGGATTTCTGCAACGATTCCTGAGAGTTCTGCTTATTCTCCGTCTTATCAGCGTTCTTACGCAATTCATCCGCCAAATTATGCATATTCTGAACCGCTTCATTGAGCTTTTTCTCTACCTCAAGCTGTTTGTATAACTGCAGCTGCTGGTCCAAGGATTCGTTTATATCCTTCGTGGAGAGCTTCATTTTCTCCATTTGCTGCTGAATCTGATCTTTGTTCGCATTCTGTTGCATCAACTGCTGCAACTCCTTCATCATCTGCTTCATTTCATCAGAAAGAATCTCATCCATACGCTTTTGCAATTCTTCCTGTTTCCGCAGAATGTCCTCATCCACGTCCTTATATTGGTTTTCGACCTGTTGATGGTTTTCCTGCTGCTGTTTAAGCTCATTTATCTTATCCTGAAGCTTTTGATAATCCTTCATCAACTTTTCCAAGTTCTTCTTGTCCTGCCACGAAAGATCTTTCTCCTGCCGCATTTTTTGCTGCATTTTCTCAATCTCTCGCGACAAATCCTGCGATTCCTTCAATAAATCGCTGTAGTCGGATTTCGTCTGCTCCTCAGCTTGCTGCAGATCATGCTCAATTTCCTCCATAGTGCGCACTTTATACGATTGCACAGTGGATTTCGTCGATTTCGCACCGTTTACACCGTCATTGTCAAACACTTGGAAGTAATATTCAATCTGTTCGCCCGGATTGAGGTTGAACATGGCTTGGTCAAAGTAATAATAGAAATCCTGGACGGTCACACTGTTTTGAATCTTGATGGGAACCGTATTGCCCGATGCAATCAACTTCCCATCCTTATCCAACTTGTTATAGACAAACTGCAGTTTCGTGAATCCATAGTCGTCCTTGATATTACCCTTGAAATACACCCTGTCATGATAGGCTGAATCCTGCTGAGACTGCACATAAATATCTGGATACATGTCCTTTATGACCGTCACCTCATCCGTAAGGGTATCCTTGCCCGTCATGAATTTGTTTTTATTCAAAATGGAATAGGTAAACGAATTATTTGCCGTCACTGTGACAAGGTAATTGTCTTTCTCAGAAGAAATTTCCTTTTTATTTTCATCCACAATCAGGATAAGATTTTCTGAATTCCGCGTAATGAAATTCCATGTAATCTTAGTACCTTCCGGCACAGTCACATTACTTACATTTTCAAGTACTTCATCGGGTTTGTTCAGATAAGAGGGATAATGCATAGACATGCTGAATCCAAGCATAACCGGCTTCGGTAAAACCTCTATCTCATAGACAGTGGAAGTTACCTCGTCTGTATTTATTTGAAATTCAGTATTTTGCTGCAAATTAGAAAACGTATAGGAAAATTCGGAATTCGCGTTTTTCTGACACTTGTAATTACGGTTTTTGTATTTGATATAGACTTCATCGGGAACCTCACTACCCTCCACCTTCACATTCACCGTATAATCCTCATATTGGAATGCTTTCAGCGAATCGTTGGTAATCACAAAAGAGTAAGGAGCCGGTTTTTCATAAACCTCTGAATAGTGAACAATACGTTTCGTCGATTCCGTGAACAGTTCCTTCTTTATGGAGAAAAGCAGCAGAAAAATCGCAATGGGCAAAAGCATCCACAAGGCGAAACGTTTTGTTTTCCCAACTGGAATCGCCTGAACAAAGGAGTAAGCCCGGAAAGAGTCGATTTTGTTGTCGATAGCGGCGGAAAGCAGGTCGTAACTAACATAGTCGCCACGTTCCATCTGCTTCTGTAACTCAAAGAGATTCAGAAGTTTATCATCAATTTGTTCAAAATGGTCTCCTATTATCTTGGCCACTTCCTCATTCGTCAGCTGTTTTCCAAGCCCGCCGATTTTCAATGCCGGTATCAAAATATAGGCGATGCCGATGCCAACGGCGAGGGCGATAAAGGAGAAAAACAAAACGGAACGTATGATCGTGTTCGAATAAGAGAAGTATTCAAAAAGCGAGAAAGCGATGAATGTAGCCAATAGCACAATAACAAAGAAAATAATTCCTTTGTAAAGCTTGTTAAGGTAGTATTTTCTAAGAAACTCCCTTATTTTATCATTCAATATCTGAATTTTTGATGATTTCATTGGGATTTTCTTCGTAAGGAGGTTCAAAAGTAATATTGAAAAAATCACCGTTTTGGCCGCTGAAATAGCGGGAAAGCGACTTGTTTTTTCCTAAAAAGCGTTTTACAAAGAAAAAACGGAAGAATGAATTATTAAACTTATTCAAAGTTCCTCTTTTCCTGAAAATATTGAAAAGCTGCTTTGCACGTGAATTTTTGGATACCGTGTTGGAAACCTGCATTTCGAAAAGCAGAAGTTTCACCAAAGGGATTTTCACAGGACAAACACAATCGCATGCGCCGCACAGGGTCGTGTGGGAAAAGAGATGCTGCGTCCTGTTATAACTGTCCAAACTGTTCAGTTTCACCAATTCTATGGGTGAAAACCTTTCTTCTTCATTGAGGGTGGCATTAGCTGCCGGACAAACCTCAAGGCATCTTCCGCAATTGATGCAGTACAACGACTCCTTCAATATATCCGATTCAGAAGACAGAATTCCCTCTATCCCGTTCATATAGAACACCACCGTGATCTTCATCGGCTCTTGCGTGTACATCTGGTCGGAGGCGTAGGAAGAATCCGACGGTTGGACATACTGCAATTGATGCTGGATAATCTTCAGATCTTTGGGAATATCCGTATCTTTTGAACAATTTTTAAGGGAAATGAAGAAAGAGAGGTCGTTTTTATTGGAAATAACCTGGTCAATGTTCACTATAACGACCATGTTTTTCACTTTATTGAAACAGCAGGCCGATTTGCGGTCCATAAAAACCAAAGATCCGGAATCACAAACGGCGAAATCGGCATCCAAGACCAAAAGATCAAGGTCGTCAGAAGATTTTTCGGCAACCTCAAGGGGCACTTTTTCAAATCTTCCGGAAATATGGGATTCCAAAGGGTGCTGCGTGTCGAAACCTATTCTGTTTACCTGAAGCTCATTCACCTGGTTTTGGACGGTTTCCACAAGGGAGTCCAAGTCTTTGATCCAAACCACATTCAGCCCCTTGTCATGAAGGGAATTCTCCAAAGTGAGCAAATGCTTCTCCATATCGTCAAAATAGTTGTGACGAAGGGCGTAAGCTTTGCTTCTGATACTCTCGAAATCTCTGTCTAAAAACGGCGAACTCATCTTCAGATGTTAATTTTATCGATTCTTCTTTGGTGTCTTCCTCCCTCGAACTCAGCTTCGAAAAAGGCGGTAAGGGTGGCTATGGCCACATCGGAAGGGATGAAGCGGGCAGGCAGCACGATGATATTGGCGTTGTTGTGCTGTTTGGCAAGGGCGGCTATCTCAGGAGCCCAGCAGAGGGCGGCACGGATGCCGGCGTGTTTGTTGGCCGTGATGGCCATGCCGTTGCCCGTCCCGCAAATCAGGATTCCCAACGACCCTCCATCCTCCAGAACCTTCTGTGCCACAGCGTGCGCAAAATCGGGATAATCGACGCTCTCCGTCGTGAATGTTCCCTCGTCCTCAAACTCAAATTTTCCATCGAAGTGTTTCTTTATCAATTCTTTAAGCTCCACTCCGGCATGGTCTGATCCAATGTGTATCTTCATATCTTCCTATTATCTTTAATGGCGGCAAAAATACAAAAAAGATAAATGTAGGGAATCACTTCCCGACTCATTTTTTTCCCGACTATTCTATCTTTAAAGATTTAAAATTTTAAATCCCTATGATAATTATCGGTGTTCATTTGTTGAAACAAAAATCCAGAAAAATTTGGAAAAATGACTTATTAAAAGTAATAAACAATGAAATGTGGATAATGTTAATTGTAACTTTCAGATTTCAAGGAGGGATATACAACCGACATTTTCTTTCTATTTTTTTTTAGTGGATAAAATTCATCATTTGGAATGCGTGAAAAAGTTCATATTTGGTGTTGAAAAAAGGGTTATTTTGTGCAGTTTTTATTTCTTCAATTTTTATGCACCAAGTTTTCAAATCGTAACTCGCATTATTTGGATAAATACCCGTTTTATAAACAATAGAATGTTGGTAACCTTGTAATTTTCTCATACTCATTTTTTTGTTGATATCATTGAAAAACTCCCTATTTTAGGCTGTTTTCACACAATCATCTGCATATAAAAGGGTTACGGAAAAAAACGTAGAGACGCAAAATTTGCGTCTCTACGGCATGCATATATTCTATTGAAATTATTTCACCGTGCTACCCTCTTTCACCTTTTTTTGCGGTTGCATGACGGAAAGGGAGCCGTCGGCGTTCTCGGCCATGAGCACCATGCCGTGGGAATCCACGCCCTTGATGTTTTTAGGCGCGAGATTGACGAGCATGAGCACTTGTTTTCCAACCAAATCTTCCGGCTGGTAGTATTCCGCGATGCCGGAAATGATTTCGCGGGTGTCGATGCCGGTGTTCACCTTCAACTTGAGAAGCTTTTTGGTTTTGGCCACCTTCTCTGCCGCCAAAACCGTGACCACGCGGAGATCCATCTTTTGGAAATCGTCGAAGGAGACATCTTCCTTGGCAGGGATGACATCGGCGTTAGCAGCCTCGTTGGCCTTCTTGGTGTCCTCCAGTTTTTGCACCTGTCTTGCGATGACGTCGTCCTCGATCTTTTCGAACAGATATTCGGCGGGATTGAGTTGGCTGCCGGATTTGAGAAGATCATGCTTTCCGCCGTCTTTCCAATTTTTATTGTCTAAATTCAGTATTTTTTGAAGTTTTTTGGCTGTAAAAGGCAGGAAAGG
The DNA here is from genome assembly GCA_902770735.1 of uncultured Bacteroidota bacterium. GTDB lineage: Bacteria > Bacteroidota > Bacteroidia > Bacteroidales > WCHB1-69 > F23-D06. Next base: position 26,883 of record CACXUB010000022.1, read on the forward strand.
TTCGCACAAAATGGACAATGAAGCGCAAATTTGCAGAGAAACGTGCAAGATGGTTTTCACGTACTCCGGATTCTCCTTTTGTTTTTTCCAAGGTTCGGTGTCGGTGAGGTATTTGTTACCGAGCCGCGCCAGGTTCATCAATTCGGCTTGCGCTTCGCGGAACTTGTAATGTTCGATGCACTCCCCTATCCTGTTCGGAAATTCGGCCATCTTTTCGATGATTTCTTTTTCGTAATCGGTGAGTTCACCGCACTCGGGGATGATTCCGCCGTAGTATTTGTGCGACAAAACCACGGTTCTGTTCACGAAGTTGCCGAAGATGGCGAGCAATTCGTTGTTGTTTTTCGCTTGGAAATCGGCCCAAGTGAAGTCGGCATCCTTGGTTTCCGGCGCGATAGAAGTCAACGTATAACGCAGAACGTCCTGTCTTCCAGGGAAATCCTCGATATATTCGTGTGCCCACACGGCCCAGTTCCGGGAAGTGGAAATTTTGTCGCCTTCGAGGTTCAAAAATTCGTTGGCGGGGACGTTGGTAGGCAAGATGTAGTCGCCGTGCGCTTTCAACATGCACGGGAAGATGATGCAGTGGAAGACGATGTTGTCTTTTCCGATGAAATGCACGAGTTTTGAACTTTCGTCCTGCCACCACGGCTTCCAATCGGTGTTATGTTCTTTTGCCCATTCTTTAGTGGCTGATATATAGCCGATTGGGGCGTCGAACCAGACGTAAAGGACTTTGCCTTCGGCTTCTTGCAACGGCACTTTCACGCCCCAGGAGAGGTCGCGGGTGACGGCGCGGGGCTGCAGTCCCTGTTCAATCCACGACTTGCATTGTCCGTAAACCGTCGGGCGCCAGTCGGCCTTGTGTCCTTGCAAGATCCATTCTCTCAACCATGCATCATACTCATTCAGAGGAAGATACCAGTGTTTTGTTTCTTTCAACACGGGGGTGTTGCCGCTGAGAGCTGATTTAGGATTGATGAGATCGGTCGCGCTGAGTGAAGTTCCGCAAGCCTCGCATTGGTCGCCGTAAGCGTGTTCGTTGTTGCAGTGCGGGCAGGTGCCGGTGATGTAGCGGTCAGCGAGGAATTCGTGGGCTTCCTCGTCGTAATATTGTTTGGAAACTTTCTCAATCAGTTTTCCGTTGTCATACAGGTATTTGAAAAATTCCGCCGCCGTTTCGTGATGGGTAGGATTGGAGGTGCGCGAGTAAATATCGAACGAAATGCCGAGTTCCGCGAACGATTTCTTGATGATTTCGTGGTAGCGATCGACGATGTCCTGCGGAGTCACACCTTCCTTGCGCGCCTTGATGGTGATGGGCACGCCGTGTTCGTCGGAACCGCCGATGAAAAGCACCTCTTTGCCATTGTTGCGGAGATAGCGCACGTAGATGTCGGCGGGCACATACACGCCGGCGAGGTGACCGATATGGACAGGGCCGTTGGCGTATGGCAGGGCGGATGTAATTGTGTAGCGTTTTATATCTTTCATATTATCAATGATTTAGTTATTATTTTATTCCTTATTTTTTTCCAATGACCAAAACGGCAAAGGTACATAAAATACAAATATGTACGGACAACCGTTTTTCATCTTTCGGAAAATGCCGAGTCGTGATTATACATATTGATTTATTTACATTGTTGTGTTTATAAATTGTTTGAAATGATATAGATAAAAAAGTTAATAAAATCTAATTTTGCGATTTCAAAACTTAAAATTATAATAGTATGAAAAAGATTTTCACCACTTTGTTCATTATGTTCGCGATAGTGAGCATAAGTTTTGCCCAACCCCGTGCTATCGGTGGTCGTGTGGGCTACAATTTGGAATTCTCTTATCAACATGGAATCGGCGACGGTTTCATGGTGGAACTTGACGCTGGTGCCACCAATGTTTGGAATGGCTGGGCATACGCTGATGTGAATGCCATGTTTGACTGGGTGTTCAATATTGGAGGCAGCGGCTGGAATTGGTATGTGGGTCCTGGTGTGGGCGTCGGTTTCGCATTCGGTAAATGGTGGCATGACTATAATTACATGCCGTTCCGTTTGAATGTAGGTGCCCAAATCGGTATCGAATACCAGTTTGACATTCCCTTGAACCTCAGCCTGGACTGGCGTCCAATGGTGAACGTTCTCGGTTTCCTGCCGCGTGAACACGGTGTGGTTTACCCGTTATACTACAACTTCGCCGGTGTTGCACTGGGCGTGCGTTACAGATTCTAACGAGAATAGAATCCCTTTTGAAAACGTCGATTATTGTTAGTCGGCGTTTTTTTTGTATTTTTGCGCCGCTATGGATTTCAAATTAGTATCATCATATCAGCCTTCAGGAGACCAGCCGGAAGCCATCAAAAAGTTGGTGGAAGGGTTGAACAACGGCGAGAAAGCGCAGACTTTGCTCGGCGTGACCGGTTCTGGCAAGACATTCACCATCGCCAACGTGCTGAACCAAGTGAACCGGCCCGCACTCGTGTTGAGCCACAACAAGACGCTCGCCGCGCAGCTCTACAGCGAGTTCAAGCAGTTTTTCCCAGAAAACGCTGTGGAATATTACGTTTCCTACTACGACTATTACCAACCCGAGGCTTATATCCCGACTACGAACACGTATATTGAGAAGGATCTTTCCATCAATGATGAGATCGAGAAGTTGCGGCTCCACACTACAGCGGCGTTGATGTCGGGACGACGGGATGTGATTGTAGTGGCTTCAGTATCATGTATTTACGGTATTGGAAATCCAGACGATTTCGCCAAGAATGTCATTCATTTGGCAACGGGAATGCAGATTGACCGCAATGCGCTGCTGCTGAAGTTCGTGGCCAGTCTCTATTCGCGCACCGAACTCGACCTGCAGCCCGGACAGTTCCGTGTCAAGGGTGACACGGTGGATATTTTCCCGCCTTATTCCGAACATGCCTACCGTATCATTTTCTGGGATGATGAGATTGAGACACTGTCGATTATAGAAGCGGCCACCGGCGGGGTCATCACCAAAGAAGAAAATATTGTGATTTACCCGGCCAGCCTTTTTGTGACCACGCAGCAGACGATGAACGACGCCATCAACCAGATTGTGTTGGACTTGGGTGAGCAGCGCGACTATCTGAAATCCATTGGCAAACATCTGGAAGCCAAGCGTTTGGAAGACCGAGTGACGTACGATGTGGAGATGATGAAGGAGTTGGGCTACTGTTCTGGAATTGAGAACTATTCGCGTTATTTCGACAAGCGCGAGCCGGGAATGCGTCCGTTCTGCATCCTCGACTTTTTCCCCGACGATTTCGTGCTGGTGATTGACGAGAGTCACGTCACGGTGCCGCAGATCGGGGCCATGTACGGCGGCGACCGTTCCCGCAAGATCAACCTCGTGGAGTACGGTTTCCGGTTGCCAGCGGCTTTGGATAACCGTCCGCTGAAGTTCGACGAGTTCGAGGCGTTGGTGGGGCAGACCATCTACATGAGCGCGACGCCCGCGGACTACGAATTGGAGCAGTCGGGTGGGGTAGTGGTCGAGCAGGTGGTGCGGCCCACGGGACTGTTGGATCCGCCCATCGAGGTGCGTCCCGCCACCAACCAGGTCGATGATCTGCTCAACGAGATTGAGGACACGGTGGATAAGGGCGAGCGCGTCTTGGTGACCACGCTGACCAAGCGCATGGCCGAAGAGCTGAACACGTACCTCATAAATATCGGAGTAAGAGCTTGTTACATCCATTCCGACGTAGAGACGCTGGATAGGGTAGAGATCTTGCAAAACTTGCGCGCCGGTGCCATCGACGTGTTGGTGGGCGTGAACCTGTTGCGTGAGGGTTTGGATTTGCCGGAGGTCTCCTTGGTGGCCATCATGGATGCCGACAAGGAGGGTTTCCTGCGCAACGTGCGTTCGCTCACGCAGACGGCCGGCCGCGCCGCGCGCCACGTGAACGGGCGGGTGATCTTCTACGCCAACAAAATCACCAAATCGATGCAGGCGACCATTGACGAAACCAACAGACGACGTTCCAAGCAGATAGCTTACAATGAGTTACATCACATCGTGCCGAAAGGTGTGGTGAAATCGGAGGAGATGCTGCTCACGGGAATGTCGAGCGACAACGGCAAACAAAATAAAAAGGGGGTGCAGTACGTTCAAAAGGAGAAGAAGCAGTCGGTGGCGGCGGAGGATCTGGCGATGTACAACATGGAGCAGTTGGAGAAGAAGAAAAAGCAGTACCGCAAGGAGATGGAGAAGGCGGTGAAGGAGCTGGATTTCGAGAAAGCCGCCGAATATCGCGACGCGATTGTGGCGATAGAGAATCGTATTCGGGAGTATTGAGTAATTGCGAAAAGTTGCGAAAATAACGAAAAATTGCGAAAACAATATAGAAAGAGGATTAAATTGTCAATATTCTTTGATAAAATAACTTATAGGAATGAAATTTTAGCATCATTTCGCCGTTTTCGTCTTTTTTCGCAACTTAAATATACTAATCGCAATCAATATTAAACTTTTTGATATTAAAATAGTTATTCCCTTTGATTCACCAAAAAATAGAATAAAAATGAGAAACCTTTTGAGAAGATTCGGATTGATCGTGTTGTTTGCCGGCCTTTTCGGCGGTGCTTTCGCCCAGTCCGCCGACATGGACAAACTGTTCAGCAAGTATGACAATAAACGCCATTTCGAGAAGTTCGAATACGGCGATCAGAAGCCTGTGTGGCTGAATTTGATTGCGCATAACGCCTCTTTCGTGAAAATCCTTTCTTGCGATTCCAAACCTAATTCCCGCAAATACAAGAAGTTCAACCAGGACATCCGCAAGTCCATGGAGAACTTCAACATTGTCTTCGAACTCAACGAATCGGACTATGTACTGAAGGTTTGCGCCTCGGAAAAAGACGAGCGAGGATGCTCTAACTTTGTGGTTGTCACTCGGTTAGGCGACAAAGAGCGGGTAATTTGGCTGTATGGGAAGACCAATCTGAAGAAATTTATTGATTACGTTAGGGATGCGTTGATGTAAAAAAATCCCCCTCAAGCGAGGGGGATTTTTTAATGTCGTTTGCCGTTCAGGAAAATCTGCTCCACCTTGTTCGAACCGAAGGCGTAGTTCATGTAATAGAGCGTGTCCATCGGCTTGGTGATGAAGAAGTTGGCGATTTTGCCTTTCGTGATGGTGCCCAACTCGCGCCAGACATCCATGGCGTAGGCCGTGTTGATGGTGGTGGCGTTGACCGTCTCTTCGGGCAGCATCTTGTACATCACGGAACCCATGGCGAAGACTAACTGCATGTTGCCGGACGGACAGGAGCCGGGGTTGAAGTCGGAGGCCAGCGCGACGGGCAGACCGCCCTCGATCATCTTGCGGATGGGAGCGCACTGCATCCCGAGGAAGAACGCCGCGCCGGGCAGCACCGTGGGCATCGTCTCGCTCTTGTAGAGTGCCGCAATCTCCTCATCACCCGTGTATTCCAAGTGGTCAACCGACAAAGCGTTATATTTAACGCCGACTTGGATGCCGCCGGAGCAGGCCATCTCGTTGGCGTGGATTTTCGGCCGCAAACCGTACTTGATGCCCTGCATCAGGATGCGCTCGGTCTGCTCGGTGGTGAAAAAGCCCTTGTCGCAGAAGACGTCCACGAAGTCGGCGAGCTCCTCGGCCGCCACCATCGGAATCATCTCGTTGATGATGAGATCCACGTAGCCGTCGGGGTTGTCCTTGTAGAGCAGCGGTACCGCGTGCGCGCCGAGGAAGTTGGCCTTGATGGTGAGCGGGGAGTTCTCTTTCAGCTTGCGGATGACGCGCAGCATCTTGAGTTCGTCCTCGGTGGTGAGACCGTAGCCGCTCTTGATCTCGCACGCGCCCGTGCCGAAGGAGGCCATCTCCTCCAACCGTTGCCATGCCTGGTCGTAGAGTTCCTCTTCGGAAGTCTCGTGCAGCCGTTTCGCGGAGTTGAGGATGCCGCCACCGCGTTTGAAGATCTCTTCATAGCTCAAGCCCTTGATTTTGTCGATGTACTCGACCTCGCGGCTGCCCGCATAAACGATGTGCGTGTGGGAATCGCAGAAAGAGGGGAACACGAACTTGCCCGTGGCGTCGATCTCCTCAATCGGCTCCTTGATTTTCTTCAGAATGTCGGGGTTGAAGTCCTCCATCTTGCCGAACTCCTTGATTTTGTCGCCCTCGGTGAGGAGGTAGGCGTTGTCGATGACGGGGAGGTTCTGCATCTCCTTGCCGGCGCGGAACTTGATGGATTTGGGTTCCGCCTGCACTAATTGCTTTATGTTTTTTACTAAGATTGCCATAGTTGGTAGGTTTTAATTTGATGCGGCAAAGATAGTATTTTTAATGGTTAATGGTTATGGGTTATAGAAGCTGGGTGTTATGGTGATACAAAAATAAAATCAACGTATAGGTTGATTATTCAAAAAAAGTGTATCTTTGCAGCGATTATAAAAATTAAATATTATGATGACTTTTGAAGACATTAAACAAGACGGACATTTATGGGCCGTACATTATGCTGACGAGGAGTTGAACGAATTGGATAGGGTTTTCACCCAATGGAATGATGCGGCATGGTTGTTGAACTTCTTCCGTGATAATTTCAATGACCTCGAGTCTTATTTCAAAATAACAAAGCTGGACGAGGCAGTCTATGACACGATGGAGGATAGTGATGAGCTGGAATGCCTCATTTTGGATATCAACCCAGAGGCAAACTTAGACGAGCTCTTTCGCCCGCTTGAAAGTGGCCGTGCTACTGAAATGAAATTGGGAAAAGAAAAGGCTCGATTAAAAGACCGCCCAAACCATGCCAGTTGGTTGCGCATTTATGCCATAAAACTAAACCCGGGCATATATGTTGTTACCGGTGGTGCTATAAAACTAACCCGCACGATGCAGGAACGAGAGCATACGCTCAAAGAACTGGTGAAGATGGAGAAGGTGCGGCAATACCTTGTCGCGAACAATGTGATAGATGACGACAGTTTTACAGATTTCATCAAAGAAAAAGGATAAGAAAATGAAAACCTCAGCAGAACAAATAGCGTTCTTGGAAGAACATTCTTCGTCTGAACCTTCGAAGTGGCGCGAGAAGGCGGAATGGCGGAGAGCGAATCACGACTGGCTCCGCTATTCGCGGAAAATCGCCATCGTGGTGGCCTTGTCTTTGGAAGAACTGAATATGTCCCAAAAGCAGTTGGCGGAGCTTGTAGGCTGCTCTCCGCAATATGTTTCACGACTGCTGAAGGGCGAGGAGAACCTCACTTTGGAGACGTTATGCAAATTGGAGAGGGCTTTGAACTGCCCCATTATGCAAAAGGTCTTTGCATAAGAATGCCTTTAATTCATCATTCATCAGATAATCATTTCGCCGTTTCTATCGGTACGAAGAACGCCGCCGGATCCTTCTTCAAATCCTCAGGGGTCATGCTCTTGCAAGCCACGATTTTACCGTTCTTGATTTTCAGCATCGAAACCCCGTTGATGCCGAACGACATGCGGTCAAGCTTGTTGGTAGGGTCACAAAGCAGGTTCGGCACCTTTTCGCGGATGTTGGAGGGCAGCTTTTTCATGGTGGCGGCTGAAACGAGCATCGCTTGGTACTTTCCCGTTATCAGGTCCAAATGCGCACTCAGATAGTCGGTTGCCTGTTCGACACAGTTCCGGCAGCCCGTTGGCAGGACGAACAGGTACTCCCCGTCTCGGATCTTGAAATCCGGGAATGTCTCGTGCATGTAGGACTTGAAAAAGCGGGTGTGCCGTTTCAGGTCATTTCCTTTTGTTTGCGCCGCGAGAATGCCTGCGAATAGTAGCAATGTCAGTATTATACAGGTCTTTTTCATTGTATCTTAATATCACAAAACAGGTTTTCTCATCGTCGGACAGCCGTTTGTCGGCTAAGGCAATCCCCTTCGGTATCACCATGAGCTCATGCTTGCTCAAACAGTCGGGCATGTCCATCTCCGCAATCTGCCGGAAAGCGGAGTCCAACACGATAAGCGACCAAGGCCTGTCTGCAGCATCATTCCGGCGTCCATCTTTATTATCTGCCGGCATGGCCCGCGCTACAATTACGTAGTAGAGGTCGCGATAGGTGTCATAATAGGGCTTTAAATAAGCGGTTTGGGTGCAGCGCATCTGGTTGAGAGCCAGGTAATCGTACAGGATGGAAACATTAAACAGTTCGTTAGTGTGTTTTTGATACTTGCTTCGAAAATAGTGACTCTCCTGCGTCCCGTCGGGATGGACGACGTAAAGCGTGTCTAAATACTCAAACAAAGCTATAATATCCAGATTCTTATTGATAGTGCAGGTGTAGTAGTAATTATAATGCAGCGTATCTTTCGAGATATGGCGGGAAGGATAATGCCCCAACCCATGTCCTTTAGAAATCATGTGATTTGATATGGGCAGTCTCTCCAACAGCGGACGGGTGAACATCCGTATGCGGTTGGCACGGTCATACCCTCGAACATTTTCCAAAAAGGCGTTGCAGTAAAGCAATCCGGAATCTGCTGTTACGGGAATATAGTAATGCCATAGCGAAGTCAAGAGACAGACATCATCGTCATGTTCCTGCCAATGCTCCATATTAATGATGTCCAGTTCCCGTCTTGCGTTATCGATCACGTGAAAAGTGGAATCATAGCCGATTTGATAAGCCAGTTTTGAGCGGTCAAAGAGGATATATTGTGAAAAAAGGCTGTTAAATTCAAAAGTGGATGTCGGAGACAATCCGTCCACACAGTAATTCAACACAGCAATGTTGTTACCTTTTGAATAGAACCAAGTATTAATCTGCGTCTGTTCAGCAGGTGAATAAAACGAATGTATCTTGCTGATTTTATGTGGAAAAACAAACACTTGAGTTGTTGCATTATTTTTAGAATCCGTCCTTTTTTCCTTTTTCCTGAAGGTGTGATATCGGACAGCCACGGGTTTTATCTCCGCCCCGTCTTGCACGCAGCGCACGCTGTAGCCGTTATACACCTTCCCGAAGCAGACATACGGGCAGGGGTAGTTGAAGTTCTCCAAATAGCGGCCCGTGGCAGTACCGTCGCTTAAGGGCGTGGAACTCCACCAGAAGGACTCTTCGCCCACTTTCGTGTAGTTGCCGGGATAGCGGTAGCCACTGCGGGGCGGACGCACGAACCGTTTGATAATCCGCATATTCTTGTCTGAAAAGGGAATACGATATTGGTAGCCCTCCGCGACGCAGCCCTGTGTCATGGCCGTCCACTCCGAATCGTCTGGCAGGTGCCAACCGTCGGGACAGACACCCTGCACACTCGCGGACGTTTTGCCCGTATCGCGCACCGCTGCCGTCCAGGTGTAGAGCAGCCCGTACTTCCGCACCGAATCTTGATTGTTGCCGTAGTCGAAATAGCAGGCAACGGTCGTGTCCTTGTCCGTCACCTCGCCCCGCACAATCGGGCTCCCGTCAGCGTAATGGGTTGTCCGCAGGTTCTCCGCCATCCACCGCATCCCGTTGATTTTCAGCGTGCGGTAGCGGTTTCCGTCGCAGTCGCGCACGGTCACGCACGCGGGGAGCAGGAGCGCCAGTGCGCAGAATAGGGCGAAAAGTTTTGCGGTGGGGTTCATTTGTTTGTTTTTATTGTGGAGATACAACTTCCCAATGACCGCCTTTGTCGCCGCCAACGCGGATGATGATTTTTTGGTCTTGAAGCTTCTTTATATTTCTTGTAATATTTCTGCGGTTTATGCCTATGTATTCTGCCATCTCTTGAGTTGTTATTTCGGCATTATTCCGTATCAGTTCTATTATTTTCTGGGACGTTTTCTGGGACGTTTTCAATGCACTTTCTAGGACATTTTTCCTTTGGAGCGTCACCCTAACACCTCCACAGAAGTTCTCAACCATAGGCATGGGTAGGCCTGCGCCTTCAAAACCCTCGCGAATCTTCTTGTAGCCACGACCCCAAGCATCTATGAAGCCAGCTTTGAAGAAAGCGTTGGCTATATTCTTGTTACGTGGTTGTGATGAATGGTTCCCGTACAAAGTCTCAGAGGTGTAACCGACGGGCAATTCACCACTGTTCCATATCTCAATATAATCATTCCATACGCGCATCTGAATGTGAAACTTGTCGTGTCAGCTGCTTTTGTATTCAACATTCTGACTTTCACGTGCTTTTATCTTGCCCATAGTATTTTCTTTTTATTTTCAAATCGACGGCAAAGATAAAGAAAAAATTTAGATGTGTGTTTGTGCGATTAAAAAAAAATGTTATTTCTGCATATTTTCCTCGATCCACTTCCCGATCTCCGATTCCGAGAGGCCTCCGCCCTCAAAGCGGCTGACCTCCACGCCGTTTTTCAGCAAAACGACGGTCGGCACTACACTCACGCCAAAGCGGTTTGCAGTCACGGGAGACTCGTCAATGTCGATTTTGAAAAAGGAAACCGTCTTGCGGTGCTGGCGTGCGAGGTTTTCTAAACGCGGTTCCAGCAGCCGGCACGGACCGCACCATCTCGCCCCGAAATCCAACAGCACGTATCCCTTCTTCACCTTCTTGTCGAAAACCTCATCGGAAATCTTTTCCACATACTTTCCCTCTTTCTGGGTGAGCATCTCGTTGATTTTCAAGCTGTCGCATTCACGATAGACAATGTTGCCCTCCTCTTCCAGAGTGATGACAATGGCCTTCTCCTCGTCGGGAAGGGCGAACAGCGCCATATCCACATCTCCGTAGCGCAAGTCCTGTAACTCCTTGGAGGTGCGCATCCTTATCCCTTTCATCGTCAGCTCAGATTCCGATTTCACCACGAGCCCATATTGAAGGTCTGCGAAAACCCCATAATTGAAAGGTATCTTGAAAGAGGTGTCGATCCAAACGGTGCTTTTCCCTTGCATCATTTCCGTTTCAATCTCGTATTCCACCCGGAGACAGGAGTATCCGTTGACGGGAACAAGGGTGTCAGAAAACAGCAGTGGCGTGTCGTCGGAGCTTTTTTCCATCGTCTTTCTGGTGACAATCGGAGTTCCCATCATGGATTGGATA
>CACXUB010000022.1:37948-51459 GCA_902770735.1 uncultured Bacteroidota bacterium
GGGCATGTCAGACACGACATTATCCCCTTTATAATATTCCACAAACTTCGATTCAGAGGCCATCCCTCCCGACGTTTTTTGCACGTATGTCAGCCGGCCCTCGAACGACGGCTGAGCGAAGATGCTGCTGAAGGCGAGGGTGGTCAGCAGGAGGAAGAAAAGGGTAAAGCGTTTCATAAAATATTACATTTAATCAGAAATGTGGTTCCTCTTTGCAATACATTTGACGAGTAAGCTGATGACCAACATGAGAAAGATGAGGATCAGTGTCTGCAAGAAATAAAGGGCAATCTCGCTGGTGATGTGTGGGGAAAGCCATTTTTCCGTCAAATGCATAATAGGCACGGTCATCAGAGCGATAGAGACACCCATGAGCCATAAATTGTCCTTTCCTTCTTTGCCTTCTTCTTTCAGCTTTTTATTGCGAATGCCGTTATAAAGGTAGTACGCCATTCCAATGATTCCGAGAATAAGTAAAATAATGTAAATAACTGTGCTCCACATAATTATAATTCTTTTTATTGGTTAAGTCACTATTTAACGATATATCCAAAATAAGGTTCATTCAAAATCTACTGCAAAATTACAATATATTTCGAATGGGGGAGGTATTAGTTCAATGATTTTTTCAGTTCCGCCAAACGACGTTGGGCCGTGCGGAGGGAGAAATGCAGGTCGTCTGCCACCTGCTGCGCATTGGCACTGGGATTCTTTTCCAGATAGTCCCGTAGCCGTCTCAAATCTTCGGAAAGGCCTGCATTGTGGCTTTCCACATCCGTTTCGTTGAAATCTTCGTGAGAATAGAGTTCTGGATTCCAGGCTTTTAGATGCTTCATGACCTCTTCCGTTTTTGTGGAATAATAGTGGATGATTTTGTCCTGCCCGTTCACGTTTATGCACAGCGCAGTGTCATTGTAGCGCACGATGCTGTCTCGCATGACAAGGGTCTGGCGGTTGACCCGGATCCAAAGCTCAGAAGGAATCAGTTCCTCCAATTCTGAAAGGGTACCGTTTCGATGTGTTGTTTCTCCGTTTTTCAAGATGAGAACAACTCCGTCTATATCGCAGGAAAAACAGGCAATATCCTTAAAATCAATCAGCTGCTGCTTCCTTTCTGGTGAAATGACCACCAATTTGTCATCGGTGTATGCAAATGCCCTTTCCACGTTGTCAATCACAAAGTAATGGTTCCGATTGATGAGTGCAAACGCATAGATGAACGCCGGAAAGAGGAGGATGGTGGCGATGATGGCCCCGAAAGGTAAAAACAGGTTCACATGCAAGAACATCAATATAATGAGAATGAGATCGTACAGCACGTATAGGCAAAACGGGAAGTTGTCGATGGTGTCGAACAGGATGGTGTCCCCATCTCTGACCGAACAATGGCGGGTGCTCTTGAAAAAGTTGTCCTTGAGGGTCAGGTTGAACTCCTCCTTTCCCACATTGAGAGTTAGTGGGCGGAAACGGTGCACTTTTCCAACCAGCTCTCCGTCGATGAACACCAGATACGGGGTGATTTTGAAATAGCCGAACGGCTTTTGCTTGATGGTGATTTGCATAGTGGTTGGTTTAACGCGGCAAAAGTACGCATTCCCGCAACACGGGCCTCCGCCAAACTCGCGGGAGGCGAATTTTGGCGGAGGTGTGGTCTTTGATTGCGTTTTTACTCTTTCAGCAACTCGTCGATTTCCTCGCTAAGCTCGTCGTAGCGTTTCGTCACCTCCCGGGTTCTTTTGCGACCAAAGGAGCCATTAAAGAAGCTGCCCCAAATAATCATGGAGAAGAAGGCACCGCGATCGTAAAAAAAGAGGAAAACTTCAAGTACTAGAAACAAAATGATTCCGATAATTCGGATGATGGTGCGTTTGCGCTTCGAGTAGGTCTTTAAACTTTCCCGCAGCGAGAGGAGACCTTCGCGGCTCTGCACGTCGGCCTTCCGGAGACCAATTATGGCGAAAAGGCTGTCAACCGCTATCCAACCAAAGTAAAGATCGAACAAGAGGATGAGCCACCAAGGCCACTTGATGAGGGAGAAGGCGATGGTTGCGGCAATCATGATGACTACTGTCGCTCCCGCGAGAAAAGCGTTTATCCAGTAGAGTTCATTGCTGGACTGTTTCACCGTCTCCCGCCATGTATCATTGTTGAAGGTGCTGTGCTGCTCCACATTCTGCTGCAGGTCGTGCAGTTCCTGCTGCAATTCGCTTTTGATGTCTTCGTACTGTTCCATATCTGTTTTGAGGTTTAGTCGGTGAATGATTTGAGTTTCTCGCGTATGCGCACTAAGCGCACGCTGACGTTATCGACGGTGATGCCGAGGATGGCGGCAATCTCGTCGTAGGACAGGTCTTCGAGCCAAAGCAGAATCAGTGCGCGGTCGAAGGGATGCAGCCGTGCGATGCGCTTGTGCAGTCGGCTGGCGGCAGGACAGGCTTCCTCGTCGGCGAAGAGGTCGATGTCCATTTCCAAGGGCATACAGTCGGGACGGCGGCGGTTGCGCTTGTCGAAGGTCACGCAAGTGTTTAGGGCCACGCGATAGACCCACGTTTTGGCCGAGCTGCGCCCTTCGAAGCCGTCGATGCCCTGCCAAAGGCGTATCAGCACCTCTTGGGCGAGGTCATCCGCTTCTTGTCGGTCGTTGGCGAAGAGGTAGCACACCGAGTAGATGGTCTGCCGCTGCTCCTGCATTAACCGCTCGAAGTCGCGTTCTTTCTGTTCTTTGTCTTTTTTCTGCTTCATCTGTCAGACGTTGTTTTCCTTTTGACTACGAAGGGGGGTGAAAAACTACACCCTAAACCTCAAAATAATTGAATTTCCGTATATTATCGCATCCCGTTGATTTTCAGCGTGCGGTAGCGGTTCCCGTTGATGTCACGCACGGTGACGCACGCGGGGAGCAGGAGCGCCAGTGCGCAGAATAGGGCGAAAAGTTTTGTGACGGGGTTCATTACGGTGTCACGTAAAATTTGTCCGTGTTGACCAACACGAGGCCCGCTTTGTTGACGGCCCCGTTTTCGCGCAAATTGGTCTTGACTGTTTCAATGGCCGATTTTGAGATTTTCGGAAGCATATTGGTCCAAAACACTACAATCAGGTACTTGGAGTCATCGTTGATCCCGTAAATGTCTCTGATTTTCGATAGATTCTGCATTTGCGGAGTAATGGGGACAGCCGTCGCCGGCGGGAATGTTTCAAACCGTTGATCCGTATTCCAGTTCAGGTTGGAGAGTCCGCCCTTTGCCGTGCAATTAATGTGATAGGAGAGAAGCGAATCTTTTTTGAAATAGAGGATTTGAACCGGCTGGACAGCAGTCTGATGTTGCCATAAACTGTCCTGGATGCACGTCTGATAAGCGTCAAACTGCTCGTACTCACTGACTATAGGGTTGATTTTGAAATCCCGGTCTATGACGAAAGTAATCATCTTGTCATATTCTTTCTGATCAAACTGCTTTATGGGTTTGAAATCGTACAGTACCCCACAGCCTGCCAGCAGTATTGCGACGGCAAAATACAAGGTGATAATATGGTTTTTGTTATTCATAACTTTACAATGTTATTTTGACGCAGCAAAGATACGAATTTCCGCAACACTGACCTCCGCCAAACTCGCGGGAGGCGAATTTTGGCGGAGATGTGGTCTTTAATTACGTTTTTATTCTTTCAGCAACTCGTCAATTTCCTCACCAAGGTCGTTGTATTGTTTTTTGGCCTGCATAACGCGCTTTCGTGTTATAGGGATGGCAATAAGGAGACCGATGAGCATGAAGATAAACGTATATTGTTGATGTAAAAAGAAAAAAACATTCACAACAATCAACAATATTAATCCAACACATATCAAAATGATGCGTTTGCGTTTTGAAACAGTGGTACTTTTGCGTACACTTTCGCGTAGGGAGAGAAGCCCCTCACGGTCCTGCACATTAGCCTTTCGGAGACCGTTGGTGACAATAAGGCTTTCCAACAGAAGCCAGCCGATGAATAAATCTAATATGACTACGAACCACCATGGCAATACATTGTCCATGACGAGTATGATGTTTAAAACGATCATTATAGTCAGCGACAATATTGCGGAAGCCATATTCTGCCAATAGAGTTGCCTGCTGTGTCGTTTCACCGCACGCTGCCATACCTCCTTGTTGAAGCTGCTGTGCTGCTCCACATTCTGCTGCAGGTCGTGCAGTTCCTGCTGCAGTTCGCTTTTGATGTCTTCGTACTGTTCCATATCTGTTTTGAGGTTTAGTCGGTGAATGATTTGAGTTTCTCGCGTATGCGCACCAAGCGCACGCTGACGTTATCGACGGTGATGCCGAGGATGGCGGCAATCTCGTCGTAGGGCAGGTCTTCGAGCCAAAGCAGAATCAGTGCGCGGTCGAAGGGATGCAGCCGTGCGATGCGCTTGTGCAGTCGGCTTGCCGCCGGACAGGCCTCCTCGGCGGCGAAAAGGTCGATGTCCATTTCCAAGGGCATGCAGTCGGGACGGCGGCGGTTGCGTTTGTCGAGAGTCACGCAGGTGTTCAGGGCCACGCGATAGACCCACGTTTTGGCTGAGCTGCGCCCTTCGAAACTGTCGATGCCCTGCCAGAGGCGTATCAGCACCTCTTGGGCGAGGTCGTCCGCTTCTTGGCGGTCGTTGGCGAAGAGGTAGCACACCGAGTAGATGGTCTGCCGCTGCTCCTGCACCAGCCGCTCGAAGTCGCGCTCTTTCTGTTCTTTGTCTTTTTTCTGCTTCATCTGTCAGACATTGTTTTCCTTTTGACTACAAAGGGGGATGAAAAACTACACCCTGAATCTCAAATTTGTTATTATTTTGGTGAACATATTATCATTTCAATCCTGTCAGGTTTATACGATAGGTCAGATCTTCGTTGCTGTCGTGCTGGAAAAACATCAACATATAGATAGGCAAATAGACTAATCGGGCTTTTGCATGAACGTTATCCTGACAGAAGACAAACGCCTTCGAAATGGCATATTCGTCATTATCCATAATGTTGCTCAGTGCGCGATGCCGTTCGAAATCCTTTCCCGATTTCACTTCAATGGGCAGTGCTTCACCCTGGTGTTCTACCACAAAGTCGAGCTCTCCTTGCTTTTTGCTGTTAAAATAGAACAAGTCATGGTCGATAGCGAAACCGTGGGCGTATAGTTCCTGGGCGACGAGGTTCTCAAAGGCCGCTCCATAGTTGACATTCATGTTGCTCAACAGACGGACTTGAATGTCACCTCCATACATGGCTGCCAATAGTCCCACGTCGTTGAGGAACAGCTTGAAGAGGTTGCGTTGCTTGTTCAGCAGCAAAGGCATCTGCGGCGCTTCCACATTATAAGCCGGAATGGCAACGCCCGCATCCTTCAACCAAAGGAAACCGCTCTCATAGCGGGCAAAACGAGCTTTCTCTTTCAACTCCTTCAGGATGAAGCGTTTGTTCTTGGCGTTCAATTCCGAGGGAATCAGATTATAGATTTCTTCAATTTGAATCTTACGCCCCTTGTCATACTTCGTGATGTCACGTTTGTAGGTCCGGATGATGTCGCGCTGCTCGTTGAGGACATTCCTTAAATTATTGGTGTCCAAATATTTTTGCACGGCAGCGGGCATTCCGCCAACAATCATATAGAGCGTGACCACTTCCAGCATTTTTTGATGGACAAACTCATCGACTGGGATAAGTCCGTCATAACAGTCTTTAAGATGACCGATTATCTCATCGCTGATTCCCAAGGCCTCGGTAAATTCCTCCAAATCAAGTGGATACATCTCCAATTCTCCCATATATCCCACCGGAATACTACGTAAGTCTTTGAGTTCAACCCCTAAAAGGGAACCGCTCATGACATACTGGTAGCTTCCCTCTTCCACGAGAAACTTGATGGCTGTCACGATTTCATCGCATTCCTGAATCTCGTCAAAGAAAATAAGGGTTTTGCCAGGAACCAGTTTCCTGCGTGTGAAAGCCGAGATGCGCATCAGCAATTCCTTGGCACCCTGCGGACGACGGAACATCTCCACAGCATTGGGTTGCTCAATGAAATTGATTTCAACCATGTGTTCAAATAGCTCTTTGCCGATTGTCCGAATGGCAAAAGTCTTTCCAACCTGTCTTGCCCCAGTCACCAACAATGCGCGTTTGTCGTTGGAAAAAAAGTCTCTCAAAAAATGATATGCTTTTCTATTAATCATAACACTCAGTATTTCAGAATGCAAAGATAATATTTTTTTCATTATCCAAGAAAAATACTATCTATTATTGACACTTTTCCAAGGTTAAAAGCTGTCATTATTGACACTTTTCCAACACTTGCCCACATCGTTCTGGGCAGAGATTGAAGTTAATACCTCGGATGGAACAGCGCAATATTAGTTCTCAAATAGTCTTGGTCCAGATGCGTGTAAATTTCGGTGGTGGTGATGCTTTCATGGCCGAGCATTTCCTGCACGGCGCGGAGGTCGGCGCCGCCTTCGATGAGGTGCGTGGCGAAGGAGTGCCGGAACGTGTGAGGACTCACCGTCTTGTCGATGCCTGCCGCCGCCACCCACTTCTTCACGAGCATGAAGACCATCTCGCGGGTGAGGTGTGCCCCCCTGCGGTTCAGGAAGACGTAATCTTCCTCGCCCTTCTTGATTTTCAGTAGTTTACGTTTGCCTTCAACGTATTGGTTCACAGCATTGATGGCCGTTGTCCCGATGGGAATCAGCCGCTCTTTGTTGCCCTTGCCCACCACCTTGATGAAACCGTCGTCGAAGAAGAGGTTGGAGAGCCGCAAGGTCACTAACTCGCTGACACGCAGCCCACAACCGTACATTACCTCTACCATGGCGCGGTTGCGGTGACCTTCCGGCGTACTCAAGTCTATCACGTCCATGATGCTTTGGATTTCCTCAACAGTCAGCACGTCAGGGAGATGCATCCCGATTTTGGGTGCGTCCAACAGCTCTGTCGGGTCGTCTTCCCGCACGTTGGCGTAGATGAGGTAGCGGTAGAAGGCCCGCATTCCGGAGACAATCCGAGCCTGCGACCGCGCGTTGAAGTCCGATTCGTAAAGGTGTTTCAGAAACTTCTGCAACTCCTCGAAAGTGGCATCGGCTATCTTGTCCTCGCCCAAAAAGTCCGCCAACAGCTGCACATCATGCAAGTAGGCCTCCACGCTCTTGGGCGAGAGGCCTTTTTCATAGACCAAATATTGCCGGAATCGGGCGATTTGTGCGTTCATCGGCGGAGGTCTTTCTCGATTTCGATACGCAGCATGTTGAGGGCAGCATGGGCGGCCCGCTCGATAATCTGCTTACGACCGGTGTGTTTTCCGAAATGGAACTCTTTGGTAACCAGTCGGGTGGGGGTGGCCACGGCCATCCAGACGGTGCCGACGGGCTTCTCGGCCGTGCCGCCGTCGGGGCCTGCGATGCCGGAGGTGGCCACGGCGTAATCGACATCCAGGAGATCCATCACGTTGAGGGCCATGTCGCTGACCACCGGCTCGCTCACCGCGCCGCGTTTCTTGAGGTTGTCCTCCCGAACGTTGAGGATGTTGCGCTTCACCTGATTGCTGTAGGAGACCACGCTCCCTTGGAAGTATTCGGAACTACCTGGCACTGAGGTAATCAGGTGCGCGATAAAGCCGCCGGTGCAGCTTTCGGCGGTGGCCACGCGACGACCACTTCCGCGCAGTAGCTTGCCAATGACGGCTTCCATCGGGATATCCTCGTCGGCGAAGGCCAACGAGCCCACCTCGGCTTTGAGCTTCTCAAACTGCTGGTTCAGAGAAGTTTGCAGTTCTTCGTTGTTGGCACCCGAAGCGGTCAGCCGCAGACGGATGATGCCCGGTTTCGGCAGATAGGCCAATTTGATGTTCTCCGGCAGCTGCGCCTCGAAGTCGGTGAGCTGGTCGGAGAGGTTGCTCTCGCTGATGCCCGTACATTGCAGTACCTTGTAGAGCACCGCATGCTCGTGGTGGAAAATCTCCTGTAATCGCGGCAGAACCTCTTCACAGATAAGCTTTTCCATCTCGAACGGCACGCCAGGAAGGGCGACCAAAATCTTGCCGTCCTGCTCTATCCAGAGTCCCGGGGCGGTACCCAAGGTGTTCTTCAGGACGATGCAGCCCTCCGGCACGTCGGCCTGGTGGCTGTTGGTTTCTGTGAGTTCCATCCCGCGGGCGGCGAAAATCTCGCGCACCCACGCCAAGGTCGGCTCGTCCACCACCAATTCGCGGTGGAAGTAGTCGCAGATGACCTTTTTGGTGATGTCGTCGCGGGTGGGTCCGAGTCCGCCGGTGACCACAATCAGGTTGGTTTTCGCAAATCCGTTCTCGATGGCGCTGCGAATGGCGTTCTCGTCGTCGCCGATGGTGACGCATTCGGTCATTTCGATGCCTGCCAGGGCCATCTGCTGCCCGATGAAGGCAGCGTTGGTGTTGATGACTTGTCCTAAGAGGAGTTCGTCTCCGATGTTGATGAGGATCATTGTTAATGGTTATGGGTTAATGGTTAAGGGGTTAAAGTTTCGTGAAAGAGTCCGATACCTTTTACTGTTAAAAGGTATTTTTGGCGGGGATGTTTTGGGTTTTCAGGATAAAGCATTCGTACAAAACCCTCTTTCATAGCTGGATTTAATGAATATTCGATGAAGTTTTTCCGATCTTTCAAATTAACAGCTACAAGTAATTCTTTTACAGACATTTGCTGTGTTCCAAGCGCACTAACAACACGTTTTATGTTTTCATTGTCTGTATAAAATTTGTTGCCTTCATTATGAAGCGAGCTTGAGGGGGTACTTGAGGGGGTACTTGAGGGGGTGTTCCAACGGATGTGCAAATAGCGGTTTCGTAACTCATTGTGTTCACCCATTAATAGATTTCGGAAGAACAATTCTAAATATTGTGGGGAATAATCCACGTTTTTCTGTACATTTTGATAATTGGCTCTCACCAAAGCATTGCGGAAATACCATGAATTTTGAAAGAAAAGGTCATTATTTACTTCAAATCCGATATTTTGCAAATATTTGATGGTAAAAACAGCTGTTGTCCGTGTATTTCCTTCTCTAAATGGATGGATTTGCCATATTCCTGCGACAAATTTTGTGATATGCTGCACAATTTCAGACATGGGCAACCGGCTGTAGTTGAAGTTTCTCTCTTGTTCCAAATCGTATTCGATGGCGAGTTTGAGGTCAGGGGCGGAGACATACCACACGGTGTCACCATCCAACACCCACTCTTTTTTTGTGATGTTCACATCACGAATTTGTCCTGCAAATTTGAAAACACCGTTGAAAATACGTCTATGAATGGCTGTTAGCCCCGCGTACGTCAAAGCAAAAGTGGTCTCACCGAGCAAAGCGGTGATGTTTGATGCCACACGGTCAGCCTCTTCCGTATCATTGTCTCCATCTGTGCGGACACTCTTACTTACGTAATAGGTTTTGACAAGCTCTTGAACCTCCTTAATGGAGATTTTCCCCTCAATATGCTGCCGTGCTGTCTGTTGCAGGTACTCCGAAGTGTGCAGACCATCTACCGCCTGCAGGCCGATGGCGATCTGCCAGTTTTCGGCGCGTTGCCGCCGATCTGGTTCGCCCTGCTGGATATATTCCTCAAAATCGGGAAGTTGCGGGAGTATGGGTTCTTCGATCATCATATCTTTTGCCTATCTATCTGAGTGACAATCTTTCGTGTCCTTTCTTTCTGATTATTATTTTCTGCAAAGATACAATTTTTTCAACTATAGGGAGCTGCTCGCTCTCGATGGTGATCTGCATGGGAACGGGTTAGAGTAAACGGAAATTGCACCCTAACGAACAAAATCTTCCAAAATTTCAGGCGGTCAATATGAGATATCGCCAAGTGATGCTTTGTGCATTTTTTACACTTTGCAACTTTCTTTCCAGACACAGCAACTTTTCAATTGAAAAATGCAACTTTTATCATTTTGATTCTTAATGAATTAAATATCATTTGCGCTTGATTTGTTTGCTCTTGTTTTGTAACTTTGCAGAACAACTTAAAAATTTAGAGATGAAAAAGAACGAAGCTGAACTTGTGAAAATTGAATCTATCGACACGCTTTATCATGATGCCTGTCGGATAATCGAAAATGCTCGCAGTAATGCCGTGCGTAGCGTTGATTTCTGTCGCGTGCAGATGTATTGGAACATAGGGAAGCGTATCTTTGAAGAAGAGCAGCAAGGGAAAGAGCGAGCAGACTATGGCAAGTACATCATCAAGAACCTTTCGAAGCGTTTGACACCTGAATATGGGGGTGGTTTCAGTGTGCGCCAATTAGAACAAAGCCGTCAGTTTTACAGAACCTACCCAATTGCGAACACAGTGCGTTCGCAATTGAATTGGAGTCAATATCGTAGGCTGATTCAGATTGAGGATGCCGACAAGCGGGAGTATTATGAGTTGGAATCGGTCAACAATGCATGGACGGCACGTGAGACGGAGCGGCAAATCAATTCCATGCTTTATGAGCGTCTGCTTATGAGCAATGATAAGGAGAGTGTACTGGCTGTTGCCCGCAAACAGAGAATCCCGGAAGAACCCGCAGAGGTGATAAAAGAACCCATGATGCTGGAATTCTTAGGTCTGCATCCAAAATCGAGCTACTACGAGAAAGATTTGGAGGACGCCATCCGGTTTCATCTCACAGAATTTATGCTCGAACTGGGCAAAGGGTTCACTTTTGTAGATCGCCAGAAACGGATAATGCTTGAAGATGATGAATTCTTCGTTGACCTCGTATTTTACAATCGTCTATTGAGATGTTTTGTCATAATTGAGACGAAGACGGGTAAACTGACCCATCAGGACCTGGGACAATTGCAGATGTATGTCAATTACTACGACCGCATTGAGAAACTGCCCGATGAGAATCCCACCATAGGCATTTTGCTCTGCACCCAAAAGAATGACACGCTGGTGAGAATGACGTTACCTGAAGACAACAAAACCATACTCGCCAGTGAGTATAGATTATATCTTCCCACTACGGAACAGCTCGTCAAAGAGGTTGACACAGTGAAAAAGTTGGCTAAACAAAAGAGGAAAGAGCAGGATTAGCAACAAACGGGAGCATCTGACCCGCCAGCACGCCAACTACTAACTGCTAACTATTTTCCTCACCACGCTCACCCATCGCTCGAAGTTGATCTTCACGAGGTACGTGCCAGGGGCGTGGTTGAGGTGTAAACGGAAATTGCACCCTAACGAACAAAATCTTCCAAAATTTCAGGCGGACAATATGAGATATCGCCAAGTGTTGCTTTGTGCATTTCTTGCACTGTGCAATTTCTTTTCCGAAAACAACTACTTTTCAATTGAAAAATGCAACTTTTATCATTTTGATTCTTAATGAATTAAATATCATTTGCGCTTGATTTGTTTGCTCTTGTTTTGTAACTTTGCAGTGTTGATAATATCCATATAGATGGATGCTTGCCAGACAAACCAAAAACACAAAATATGAAGAAACAAAAAAGTCATTCTCCTGAACTGATAAGCAGACCTTTAGTCACTAGAGCTTCTCAGGAAAATGACGCTGCAAAAATACAAAAAATAATAAAACTTACAAAAGAAAAATTAAATAGTCTTGCCGAAAGTTATAAGCTTGTCAAAGAACCGAAAGGGTTTATCTTTGATTTGAAAACAGCATTGGGCATGAACCCGAAGAGTGCCAGTAGTTATGCTGTTTTTGAAATAGGTGAAAACCAGATGCAGGCTTCCATAAGGGTCAGCAACCATCATGCAAACGCCGGGAAATATTTGGAGCACGATGCTAACGATTTCAATCTAAGCATCATGGTGTCCAAGAGGTATCGTAAGAACACCTTTCAAGCTAATCCGGACGTGGTATTGGAAGAATATGTCTATATGGGACGCCAATTAGAGGCCGTGGAGAGCCCGTTCTCTCAGATAGCGTTGTCATTGGCGAAATTTCTTGACACGGGCGAATATGTGGACACCACCGGCGTGGCGAAGGTGAACTTTTCGCCTGAATATCCGTCCCGCCGACACCCAACTGCTACCTCCTAACTATTTTCCTCACCACGCTCACCCCTCGCTCGAAGTTGATCTTCACAAGGTACGTGCCGGAGGGATAGGGCGAGAGGTCGATCATCGGCAGGGACGTGCCGTGGGGCGAATCCAAGAGGGTGGCCAGCTTCCGGCCCTGGAGGTCGAGCAGCTCGATGCTGCGGTAGCCGTACATGTAGCCGCACACCACGGCCTCGCCCGACGTGGGGTTGGGGTAGAGGTAGATGTCGCTCTCACGCCTGCCGAGGTAGTCCTCGATGCCCACCGAATCGTCGGGGACGAAGGGCTCCAAGATGGACGGGTCGTACTTGTACGCGAATACAGCGTGGCTGTTATTGTGGTTGGTAAAGTTAACTGAAAGATTATGACCGAAAGAAAGATTTTGAGAAGCAATTCTGTCGCATAAAATCCCCCCATGATTATTGGCTATTGTTTTCTGTGGCAGTGAATACGGATCGTGTATAGTTGATACGGTATCCGCCGACACAAAAGAACCATCTATATTGAAATAGGCAAGAAAAGAATCCGAGTTGAAATCGTAAGCAAATTGTCCCAATAGGTGGTTGTTAATGACAGTGGGAGTCGCTCCAAGTAGCGCAGAAGTATGTGAGCCTGTCGGTTGTCCAAGCTTCATGAAAGTACCATTATATTTATCGAATTTGACATAAAAGCTGCTATGATTACCTGATAGTATTTGTAGAGAATTATTTTCATTGTCAAAATAGAATATAGGATTACTACCGCTAATATTTTCAGCTCTTCCCAACAAATAAACCCCTTGATTGTCAACATAATTATCAGACCAATCAATCGTTTCGTAAAAATTTGCGCTTGGCCCATTCTTTACAAATGCCTGATTTGACCAAACTATTGACCCGTCCGCAGAGTATTTTATAAGAAATGGTAATAGTTTTGCTAAGCTTTGATCTGCGACTTCTGCAAAATGCGTGTTGTCCCAGTATATTCGCATTGGATATTGATTGTACGCATCCATCATATCCATTTGCGATAAATAACCCGAAACATATAAATTGTCTTCTTCATCAATGCTCATTCCACCCATATAAGGAACGAAATAAGGATGTAACGAGTCATATGGTAAATTGGGAGAAAGCCCTTCCGTATGATCCACTATCAATTTCATCCAAGCCAGTTCCCAATTGGGCGTAAATTTGCAAATCATCATATTATATATTTGTTGACTATCATCAGTGCAATTCCCTGGTAAAAAAATCTGATAGGTTTTTGTTGAATCCCCATCAATTACGATAGTGTAAGGAAGGGTATCGGGTCCCGCGTAATAAGTGCTTAATGCAATAAATGTATTGCCTTGGCTATCCACGCATACAGGATGTGCTCCTAATATTCGTCTGCTTAGTGGCATATCCAACAAATATTCTCCCCCTATACGTTCACGAGCTATAGTGTGTACAAAATGATTATCCAGTTTGTTACCATCCAAATCA
>CACXUB010000023.1 GCA_902770735.1 uncultured Bacteroidota bacterium
ATCGCCGACGGTCACCACCGCAGCGCCGCCGCCGCTCTCGTGGGTCAGGAGAAGAAGGAACACAACCCCAACCATACCGGCAAAGAAGAGTACAACTACTTCATGACCGTCATCTTCCCCGACAACCAGCTCAACATCATCGACTACAACCGCGTGGTGAAGGACCTCAACGGCCTGACCAAGGAGCAATTCCTCAACGCCGTCGCTGAGACTTACACCGTGGAGGATATGGGCACGGAGATCTACAAACCCAGCAAGCTGCACGAGTTCAGCATGTACTTGGACGGCCACTGGTACAAGATGAACGCCAAGCCCGGCACCTTCAACGACAACGACCCGATCGGCGTGTTGGATGTCACTATCCTCAGCAACTTGGTGTTGGATAAAATTCTGGGCATCAAAGATTTGCGTACCGACAAGCGCATTGACTTCGTGGGCGGTATCCGCGGTTTAGGCGAGCTGAAACGTCGTGTTGACAGCGGCGAGATGAAGGTGGCTTTCGCCCTCTATCCCGTTTCCATGCAGCAGATCATCGACATCGCCGACACGGGCAACATCATGCCCCCGAAGACCACTTGGTTTGAGCCGAAACTGCGCTCCGGCCTCGTTATTCACGAATTAGCATAAAAATGTTCAAAGTTCCCGTTTTACTCATATTATATAATAGAATAGAGGAAACGCACGACGTATTTCAAGTATTACGCACAGTGCAGCCCACTCAGTTGTATGTGGCAGGTGACGCACCCAAGCCCGGTTCCACGCTGGACCGGATGCACACCTACCAAACTCGCGCTGTCATCCAGCCTGAGTGGCCGTGCCAACTGCACACCTTGTGGCAGGACAATCATCTGGGGAAATCCCAGATGATTGTTTCCGCCATGAAGTGGTTTTTCGAACAAGAGGAAGAGGGCATTATCCTGTTCGAGGACACCATCCCTGGCTACGATTTCTTCCCGTATTGCGAACAGTTGCTCGACAAATACCGGAACGACAAACAAATTTTCAGTATCGGTGGCTTTTACTGGAGGCACAGGAGCCGGAAACGGTACAAAAAACGCATGAGGAAGGGCGAATCTTCCTACTTCTTCTCTGCGTACGCTTCCACCTGGGGCTTCGCCACGTGGAAGAATCGTTGGACGGATTTCTCCCTGTCGATGGATCAATATGACAAGGAGGGTTTTGAGAAGATGATTGAGCCGTACATGAAACAGAACAAACAGAGACTTTTCTGGATGAACAGGCTCAATGCGCTCAAGAAGTACAACGCCACGTATTGGGACTACCAGTACAATTTCCATATCTGGTCTCATCAGGCACTCAGCATCACGCCCTATCTGAACCTCGTGACCAATGTGGGGTTCCGCAAACAGGCCAAGCGAAGGATCCGCCGGATGAAGCGCAACGCCTATCCCATCATGCCGTTGGTGCATCCCGAGGAGATCCAGCAGGATTACTCCGAAGACCGTTACATGTTCAGGCACATTTTCAACGGGGCGCTGTTCACGCTGTTCAAAGACTGGCTTAACGAGTTGGTTCCCACGGCTAAAACGGAAAATTGATTTTTGGCTTAACGTATTTGCAATGGGGGAGAAACTGACATTCAAGAAAATACTACAGGAGGCGAAAAGCTATTTTTTCATCTTTCTGGGCTTGGCCATGTTCACTTTTGGATGGTCGGCGTTCTTGACCCCATACGAGGTGTCGGGCGGCGGTGTGGCAGGTGCGGCCTCCATCCTCTATTTCGCCACGAAGACCATTCCCATCGGGGCTACCACTTTCGTGCTCAACGCCATCCTCATTGCTGTCGCGTGGAAAGTGTTGGGTACCAAATTCTGTGTTAACTCCTTGATTTGCACTGTGGTGATGAGCGGATTTTTCGCCTTGTTCCAACCGTTGTTCCCCAAACCTATCGTCGATGACATGTTCATGAGCGTGATCATCGGATCGGCTATTGCGGCATACGGGATCGGTGTGGCCATCAACTGGGGCGGAAACACCGGCGGTGTCGATATCATCGCCCTCATGATCGGCAAATACCGCAACATCTCCTACGGACGGGTCAGCCTGTTCTCCAACGTCCTCATCGTGGGCGCCTCCTATTTTGTGCTGCACGATGTGCAGAAACTCGTGTACAGTTTCGTTGTGCTGCTGGTCTTCATCATCGTCTCCGACCTGGTGATTGACGGCTACCGGCAGACCTACCAGTTCATGGTCTTTTCCAAAAAGAATGACGAGATCGCGAAAAAAATCAACACCAATCTGCATCGCGGAGCCTCGTTTCTGAAAGGTTACGGATCCTACAATCATCAAGAGAGCGACGTGTTGCTGATTGTGGCGCATAAGACTGACAAACGAGCTATCACCCGTATTATCAAAGAGATAGATCCCGATGCGTTCATCACTATATCGAAGACCGCCAGCGTTTTCGGCAAGAATTTCGACAACATCAAGATATGACGAAGGATTTCGAGCCCGTTTCGGTACGGGTGAACGCCAAAATCAATATCGGACTGCAGGTTGTGCGGAAGCGGCCGGATGGCTATCACGATTTGCAGACCGTTTTTTATCCTACGGATTATTTCACTGACACTCTTTGCATCTCTCCCGCGTCGGAGGAGGTGCGTTTCCGGTTGGAAAGTCAGGAAGATTTGGGAGATTCCGACAACAATCTGTGTATCAAGGCGTTCAGGTTGTTGCAGCGCGATTTCGGTATTTCCGGCGTGGAGATTTTCCTGCGCAAGGGCATTCCCACGGGCGCAGGCCTGGGCGGGGGTTCCGCCGATGCCGCCTTCACGCTGAAAATGCTCGCGAAAGTTTTCCAACTGCCTGTCACAGAGGCTTTGATGTTAGATTACGCCTTGCAGTTGGGCAGCGATGTCCCGTTTTTCTTATATAATCGTCCGATGTACGCTACCGGTCGCGGCGAGGTCATGACCCCCGTGGAGCTGGACTTGTCTCGATATCGGTTAAAAATTGTTAAACCGGACATCCACGTTTCCACGAAGGAGGCTTATTCGGGAATTACCCCAAAGGAATCCAAAGTGTTTATTCCCAATGTTTTACAGCAGGATGTTGAAACATGGAAGGGTCTTGTGACCAATGATTTCGAGGTGTCTGTCTTTGAAAAGCACCCGGAATTAAGGGAAATTAAGGAGTCGTTCTATCGCGAGGGCGCGCGCTACGCCGCCATGTCGGGCAGCGGCTCGGCGGTGTTCGGCATTTTCTGATTTTTTTTCATTGAAGAAATACGTATCTTTGCCGCCGCAAAACGGCAATGGGCCGTTGTTGCGTTTTTTTACGGAAAAACCTGATTATAACCTTCTTGCGATGAAAAAGAATCTGATTATCATGACCGCTTGCCTGCTGACGGCGGTGCTGGCGGTGACTGGCTGTTGGGCTATTACCAAAGGCCATGACGAGGCTGACCCCACCCCGAACCAATACGACAACACTCTCACGGCGCCGCTTGTGCCGCAAAGCATGACTTTTGCCGGCGAGGAGGTCCCGCTCGATGTCTATTGGGTGCATGAGGCTCTCGATCGCGAGCTTATTGTCAACTGTTATCAGCATTCCAAGACGCTGCGCATCTTCAAACTTTCCACACGGGTGTTCCCTGTCATTGAGAAAATCCTGAAAGAGGAAGGTGTGCCGGATGATTTCAAATACCTCTGTGTGGCGGAGAGCGGACTGGAGAATGTCACTTCGCCCGCCAACGCCGGCGGCTACTGGCAGTTCATTCCGTCCACTGCCAAGATTTACGGTTTGGAGATAACCGGCGATGTCGATGAACGTTGCCATTTGGAAAAAGCGACCCGTGCCGCTTGCCGATACTTGAAGAAAATGAAGAACCAGTTCGGCAGCTGGACCATGGCTGCTGCTGCTTATAACCGAGGGGAAGGCGGGTTGCAGGCCGCTGTCAACGACCAGCAGCTCCGAAGCTATTGGGACATGTGGCTCAACAACGAGACCTCTCGCTATATCTACCGAATCCTTTCGTTCAAGCTTCTCTTCGAGAATCCTCAGGCGTACGGAATCAAGCTTTGCCCCGCACAGATGTACCATCCTGTTGAGACCAAGACCGTTAAGGTGACTTCCACCATTCCCAGCCTGCCTCGTTTCGCCGAGGAACACCACATCACTTATCGCGAACTTCGCAACCTCAACCCATGGATCCAGAACAACAAGCTCACTGTCGCCAGCGGGAAATCCTACGAGATCGCCATTCCTAAAACGCCCAAGTCCAATTATCGTGACCTTTACAAGGATTGCGAGAATCCGTATCTGAATTTGGGAAGCCCGAAAGAATAACATAGAGGCGCGCCATGGCGCGCCTCTACTATCTTGTCCCTTAGTATTTCGGCTCCACGCCCATGTTGAAGAACATGAACGAGAAGATATCGACGACCTCGTCGATGGTCTTGTCGAGGGGCTTGCCGCCGCCGTGGCCCGCGTTGCTTTCGATGCGGATGAGATGCGGCTTGTCACCGATGTCACTGTTCTGCAATGCCGCCGCGTATTTGAACGAGTGCGCTGGCACCACCCGATCGTCGTGGTCGGCAGTGGTCACCAAGATGGCCGGATACTCCTTGCCGTTCTGGATGGAGTGCAGCGGGGAGTATTTGTAGAGGTACTCGAACATCTCCTTGCTGTCCTCGCTGGTGCCGTAATCCACCGCCCAGTAGCGGCCGATGGTGAACTTGTGGTAGCGGAGCATGTCCATGACGCCCACCTGCGGGATTGCCACGGCGAAGAGGTCGGGACGCTGGTTCACGACCGCGCCGACGAGCAGACCGCCGTTGGAGCCGCCTTGCAGCGCCAATTTCTCCTTGCTGGTATATCCTTGGCTGATAAGGAATTCCGCCGCCGCGATGCAGTCGTCGAACACGTTCTGCTTCTTGAATTTCGTGCCGGCCTCATGCCACTCCTTGCCATATTCGCCGCCGCCACGCAGGTTTGCGATGGCGAGAATGCCGCCCTGCTCCAGCCAGGCCACCCGCGTCGCGCTGAAGCTCGGAGTCAGCGAGATGTTGAAACCGCCGTACCCGTAAAGCAGCGTCGGGTTGTTGCCGTCCATCTTGATGCCCTTCTTGTGGGTGATGAACATCGGGACCTTGGTGCCGTCTTTCGAGGTGAAGAACTTCTGCTCGGTCACGTATTCGTCGGAGTTGAACTTGATCTCGGACTTCTTGTACAGGGTCGATTTGTTGTTGGCGACATCGTAGCGGTAAATCGCCGCCGGGGTGATGTAGGAGGTCACGGTGTAGAACGTTTCCGTGTCGTCGGCCTCGCCGCTGAAACCGCCGATGGTGCCGATCATGTCGTTGTCGAGGTTGCAGAGGAACTTGCCGCTCTCGTCGAAGATCTTCACGAGCGAGCGGGCGTCCTTGGTGTAGTTGGCAATCAGCCGTTTACCGATGTGGCTGACGCCTGTGAGCACCTCGCCCTTGGTGGCGGGGATGACATCCGTCCAGCCCATCGTCGTGAGACTGCCGATCGGAATGCTGATGACTTGGTATTCGGGGGCGTTGTGGTTGGTCATCACGAGAAAGTGTCCGTCGATCTCGTCAATCACGGAGTAGTCGTCCGTGAATTCGTCCACCGCTTTGATGAATTGCGCTTTCGGATCATTCAAATCTTTGTAATACAAACAATTGCCGGATGTGGATTCGCTGCCGTAAATCACCAAGTAGCGTTTGTTGATGACTTCGGCGGAGAAGCTGAGGTTCGGGTTGGAGGGATCCTCGTAGGCCAACTTGTCCTCTTTCTGGTCGGTGCCGACCTTGTGGTAGTAGAGTTTGCCGTTCTCGTTTACGCCGGAGAGTTCGTTCTTGGGCTCCGGGAAGCGGCTGTAGAAGAAGCCGTCGTCTTTCCACGCGATGCCGGAGAATTTCACCCATACGAGGTGGTCGCTCAGTTCCTCGCCAGTGGTGATGTTTTTGACGTAGATCTCCTGCCAGTCGCTGCCGTTGCGGGAGATGGCGTAGCCGAGGTAGTTGCCGTCGTCGGAGATGCCGAGCGTGGAAAGCGCCACGGTGCCGTCGTCGGAGAGTTTGTTGGGATCGAGCAGTTCCACTGCCTCGCCGTCAAGGGTGTTTTTGTAGTAGAGCACGCTTTGGTTCTGCAGACCGTCGTTGCGGTAGAAGAAATTTTGCCGCGGTAGGGAATCTTCGACAGGAACTCGTTCGTCACCGCGTTCTGGGCCTTCACCCAGTTGGCGGTCTCCTCGGAATAGTCGTCCTCGAGCCAGCGGTAGGGGTCGGGCACGGCCACGCCGAAATAGTGATCGACGGTGTCGCATTTCTTGGTTTCGGGGTATTCCACTTTCGGGACTCCGTTGTTTTTCTTATGACAGGATGCCAACATAATGATGGTGCTTAATGCTAAAATACTGATTGTTAGTTTCTTCATCGGTGTACTTTTTGATTGTATTCGAAAGTGCAAAGGTAGTATTTTTAGGGAATAGGGAGTAGGGAATAGGGAATAGAGAGTAGTGAATAGTGAATAGTGAGTAGTGAGTAGTGAGTAGAGAGCAGTGAACAGTGAGTAGTGAACAGTGGACAGGTGAGCAGTGCCCAACGAAAACTGCTAACTGCTAACAAAAAAAGTGTATCTTTGCCGTTTGTTTTTAAATTGAGACAGATTTTTATGAAAAAGGCAACAGTTTATTGTATCGCATTGATTACCATTGTTTTGGCATCATGCTCGTCGCCCAAGAAGGTGAAGACGGAAGAGGCGTCCGCGACCACCGGCGCCACGGAAAAGAAAACCCAAACCAACAATACGCAAGCAATGACGAAAGTTTTATTGAAAACCACGTTCGGCGACATCACCATCGCCCTTTACAACGACACACCGCAACACAGGGACAACTTCCACAAGTTGGTGAACGACAAATTCTATGACGGTGTGCTTTTCCATCGCATTATCCAAGGGTTCATGATCCAAGGCGGCGACCCGGATTCCAAGACGGCGAAGCCCGGCCAGCGGCTCGGTTCCGGCGATGTGGGCTATACCATCCCCGCCGAGTTTGTGCCCGCGCACTTCCACAAACGCGGTGCCGTTTGCGCTGCCCGCATGGGTGACAACGTGAACCCGCAGAAAGCCTCCTCCGGCTGCCAATTCTACATCGTCGATGGCACGGTCTATGACAACGACAAACTCAACATGATCGCCCAGCGCACAGGCAAGACCTTCACGCCCGAGCAGGTGCAGGCTTACACGACCGTCGGCGGAGCTCCTTTCCTCGATGGCGACTACACGGTCTTCGGCGAAGTGATCAGCGGTATGGAAGTGGTCGATAAGATCGCCTCACAGCCGAAGGACGGCGCCGACCGCCCGCTGGAAGATATCAAAATCATCAGCGCCACCATGCTGCGCTAACTACTAACTTCTAACTCCTAACTCCTAACTCCTAACTCCTAACTAACTAATCCCTATTCCCTAATCCCTAAATAACATGAAAAGCATAGACGAAATAAGGGCGGAAATCGCCAATTATAAGATTGAGAACGCGGAAAGTCTGGAACAGTTCCGGATTCAATTTTTGAGCAAGAAGAGCGAGATACAAGCGCTGTTCGGCGAGCTCAAGAACATGGCGCAGGAAAACCGCAAGGAGTTCGGCCAGTTGGTGAACGAGCTGCGCGACCTCGCCCAGAACCACTACAACGAGTTCAAAGCGACCATTGAGGCGGCCACCGACCGCAAGGCGACGCTGATTCCGGACATCACCCGTCCGGCAATGCGGCAAAACGTCGGTTCCATGCACCCCATCTCTTTGATGATGAACGAGGTGCGCCGCATTTTCGAGGACATCGGCTTTTCCGCCGTGGAAGGCCCTGACATCGAGGACGACTGGCACGTGTTCACCGCGCTCAACTTTGCGGAAGAACATCCCGCCCGCGACATGCAGGACACCTTCTTCATCGAGTTGCACCCCGACGTGCTGCTGCGCACGCACACCTCTTCGCTGCAGGTGCGCACCATGGAGAAACAGCAGCCGCCCATCCGCGTGATTTGTCCGGGCCGTGTGTTCCGCAACGAGGCCATCACTTCCCGCGCCCACTGCATCTTCCATCAGGTGGAAGGTCTGTATGTGGCTGAGAATGTGTCGTTTGCCGACATGAAACAGACGCTGCTCTACTTCGCACAGCGCATGTTCGGCGATGAGGTGCGTATCCGTCTGCGTCCGTCCTACTTCCCGTTCACGGAACCGTCCGCCGAAATGGACGTCTCCTGCAACATCTGCGGTGGCGCCGGCTGCAACCTCTGCAAGCACACCGGCTGGGTCGAGATCCTCGGCTGCGGCATGGTTGACCCCAACGTGTTGGAAAATTGCGGCATCGACAGCACCAAGTACAGCGGTTTCGCGTTCGGTCTCGGTATCGAGCGTATGACCATGCTCAAGTACCGCACCAACGACATCCGCCTCTATTTCGAGAACGATGTCCGTTTCCTGCAACAATTCAAGGCCGCCACGCGTTAGAGGCAATCAGGAATTGTAATTCCAAGAGGGCTGCAAGCCCGACACGTGTCAACCCGGGGTGAGCGAAACGAGCCCTGGGATCAAAAAGAAAAACATCAAAAAATAACAATAATGACAAAAACGCAAAAATGGATTAACATCGCGATCGGTGTGATCATCGGTATAGTGGCGTCGGCCGTCTATATCATGACCGCCGAGCCTACGGTCTCGTGGTGGGACTGCGGTGAATATATCGCCACCACTTCGAAATTGCTCATCGGGCACCCGCCTGGAGCACCGACGTTCCAGATTCTCGGACGCATCGCCACTCTTTTTGCAGGAGACGATGTCACCAAGATGGCTTTCTGTGTGAACTGTATGTCGGCGATATGCAGCGGCATGACCATCATGTTGCTCTATTTCAGTATCGTACGTCTTGCGCGCAAGCTCGTCGCCAAATGGGGTGAGCTGAACACGCCGCGTTTCATCGCTGTCCTCGGCACTGCATTGGTTGGCGCATTAACGTACACGTTCTCAGATACTTTCTGGTTCTCCGCTGTGGAAGGCGAAGTCTATGCCATGTCCTCTTTCTTCACCGCCTTGGTCTTCTGGTGTATTTTGAAATGGGACGAGGAGTACGAGTTCCCGAAGCCGAACGTGAACCCCAACCGCTGGATCGTGCTGATCGCCTATTTGGTGGGCCTTTCCATCGGCGTCCACCTGTTGAACTTGCTGACACTGCCTGCCATCGGACTGATCATCTACTATCGTCTCAACCCGAAGGCCACCGGCATGGGTGCGGTGCTTGCGTTTGCCATCATCTCCTTTGTGTTCAGCTTCTTCTGTTCACCGCTGTGGATGGTTTTGATTTGGCTGTTTGTGACCACGCCGCTGCTTATCCTTTGCGCCAGAAAGGGTGCGCTGAGATCGAAGGCCGAGTGGGGGGTCACCCTCTCGCTCATCGTGTCGGTTGCGCTGCTGGGCTTTATCCTTTGGGGCATCGTGCCTCAGGTGGTGAACCTCTCCGGCAAGTTCGACCTCTTCTTCGTCAACTCGCTGCACCTGCCGTTCAACTCTGGCGTGATTTTCTTCTTCCTGCTCATTGCCGCCATCATTGGTTTGGCCATGTGGTACGGTCATAAACGCAACAAGCCGGTTTTCACCATCAGTGCATTCTCCCTGATGATGCTCATCATCGGTTACTCCACCTTCATGACACTGGTGATCCGTTCCAACGCCAACCCGACCATCGACGAGAACAGCCCTGAAGACGCCGTCTCGTTGCTCTCCTACCTGAATCGTGAGCAATACGGATCCAATCCGTTGGTGTATGGTCAGAGCTACAATACCCGCATGGTGAAGATGAAGGACGGTAACCCCATCTATTACCGGAACGAAGACACGAAGCGTTACGAGGTTTCGGATCCGAGAAAGAACAGCATTCCGGAGTACGACCCCCAAGGATGCATGTTCTTCCCGCGCATGTGGTCATCCGAGAAACAGTCCCAGTATATCCAATGGTTGAACAATCGCTACAATTCGGACAGTCCTTCCGACAGGGAAAACCGGAGGCTGTTGGCCCGCGGCGGTACCCCCACCCGGGAGCAGAACCTCAAGTTCTTCCACTCATATCAACTGGGTTACATGTACTGGCGTTATTTCATGTGGAACTTCGCCGGCCGTCAGAACGACATCCAGGGTCACGGCGACTATCAGAACGGCAATTGGATTTCCGGTTTCTCGGCCATCGACAATCCGATGGTGGGCAACATGAAGGATCTGCCGACCGCCATGGAGCGCCCGGGACACAACAAATACTACCTGCTCCCGCTGTTGTTGGGACTTGTCGGTCTCCTTTTCCAAACGAAAAACGACAGCAAGCATTCGTTCGTGGTCTTTATGCTCTTTGCCATGACGGGTTTGGCTATTGCCGTGTATTTGAACATGTACGCCTTCCAGCCGCGTGAGCGTGACTACGCTTTTGCCGCTTCTTTCTACGCCTTTGCGATGTGGGTCGGCTTCGGCGTGCTGGGCATCTACCGCCTGTTCGAGAAGCTGCAGAGCAAGAGCGTGCAGGTCGTCGGCGCAGCCCTCACCACGTTGGTCTGCTTCGGCGCGGTGCCTTGCGTGATGGCCAAGGAGAACTGGCACGACCACGACCGTTCCGACCGCTATACCGCGCTGGCTATCGCCAAGAACTACCTCGACTCGTGCGAGCCCAACGCCATTCTCTTCACCCTCGGCGACAACGACACCTTCCCGCTTTGGTACGCCCAGGAGGTGGAAGGCTATCGTACCGACGTGCGTGTCTGTAACTTGATGTTGTTGAGCACCAGCTGGTATGTGGACCAAATGAAGCGCAAAGCTTACGATTCGGATCCGCTGCCGATATCCATGACGTGGGATCAGTATAAAGATGGCACGCGCGATGTGCTTTACCTGGATCCCGCCGGTAACCAGTATGTGGATCTCAAGGCCGTGATGGATTATGTGAAGTCTGATAACTTCAAAAATACGCGAAGCCTCTTCCTGGTCAGCTCGAGGAATTATCCCAGCAACGGCCGCGCCATCCCCGCCAGCTTCTCGCTTCCGGTGGACAAGGAAAAGGTGCTGGCCAACGGTATTGTGGCTCCTGAGGACGCCGACCTTGTGGTGGACAAGCTGATGTGGAACATGAAAACCGACAACATCAATGCACTTACCAAGGCGTATATCGTGATGATGGACATCTTGGTGAACAACAATTGGGAGCGCCCGGTGTATTATGCTTCCACCGCTGGTTCGGAGGCTTACCTCGGATTGGAGAACTACTTCCAGTTGGAAGGTTTTGCTTACAAGTTGGTGCCTATCCGTACCACTGGCTCCAGATACGGCGAAACCGGTCGCGTGAACTCCAAGAGCCTGTACCACAATGTGATGGAAGTGTTTGACGACCACAGTCGTTTGGATCCTGTCAAGAACCCGAATGGCGGTCAGCACGAAGCCTATAAGTACTTGTGGGGTGGTTTCAACGACCCGAGTGTCTATCACAGCGAAGACAATACGCGTTTGACCCCGCTTATCCGTCGTCTTTATG
Source organism: uncultured Bacteroidota bacterium (assembly GCA_902770735.1). Taxonomy (GTDB): domain Bacteria; phylum Bacteroidota; class Bacteroidia; order Bacteroidales; family WCHB1-69; genus F23-D06. The sequence goes on from CACXUB010000023.1 coordinate 11,538, forward strand.
CCCGCCTCGCCGATCAACTTATGGCTGAAGGCGACAAGGACAAAGCGCTCAAGGTGCTGCAGCACGGCAACGAAGTGCTTCCGGACTACAACTTCCCGTATGTTTCCGTCATGTCCAACACTTACGGCTACACGCACGGTTGTTTGACCTACATGGAGGAATTCTTCAAGGTGGGCACCCCGGCCGCCGACAAGGAGGGTATGACGATGGCCAACCGGATTTGGGACGAACAGGTCGCTCTCTTCAACTGGTACAACAACAGTGACGAGCGGACGCTTGACTATCGCAGCGGTGACATCCATTACGATTTCCTGTTCCTGCATTATATGATGAACAACATCAAATACCCGAACAACGAACTGGCAAAGCGCTACAAAGAGATGAAGATCGACAAAGTGGCGATGAGTTATGCCAAGACGCTGCAAGCCTCCATCAGTTCTGAGCTTCGCAGAGCCGAAATGAACCAGCAGACGGTGGGCGGCGCGCTTCAGGAACTGCACCAGATTCGGGAAATCGCGCAGATGATTGGCGACAACCAAACTGCTCAAAAGATCGATGGCATGGCCTCTTCTTCGCTTGACATGCTGAACAGTGTTTCCAGGGAAATGGGCATGGCCTTCCGGAATTTCTACAACGGTATGGACAGACCTGCAACGCTGGACGAGACCATTCCTGAGGATGAAGACGAACCTGAAGAATAAAACGAAAATACATCCATTATGAAGAAATTTGCAGTGATATTGTGCGGCTGCGGCACACTGGACGGCAGCGAAATCCACGAGTCGGTGATGACTTTGCTGGCCATCGACCGCAATGGCGGTGAATATCAGATCTTTGCTCCCGACGATTGGCAGTACCATGTCGTGAACCATGTTACCGGTCAGCCGATGGAAGAGCGCCGCAACATGCTGTTGGAGGCTGCTCGCATCGCCCGCGGCAACGTGAAGCCCATCGAGGAGTGCCGCGTCGAGGATTTCGACGCGGTGGTGTTCCCCGGCGGCAACGGCTCTGCCAAGAACCTCTTCACGTATGCGTATGAGGGTGCTGCCTGCAGCGTGCGCGAGGATGTGGCGGCCGTGATCCGCGCTTTCCACAACGCCGGCAAGCCCGTCGGTGCCCTCTGCATCGCCCCCGTCATGATTGCCAAGGTGCTGGGCGATGTCACCGTCACCGTGGGAAGCGACCCCGGAACCATCCGCAATGTGGAATCCTTCGGCACGAAACACGAGGTCACCGTTCAGAAAGGTGTCTGCTCCGACAAAGTCAACAAGGTCTTCACCACGCCTTGCTACATGCTTCCCGCGCGTATCGGCGACATTGCCGACTGCGCCGACAACCTCATCAAGGAAATGATAGCGGCTATTGGCTGTTAGCTGTTAGCTGTTAGCTATTAGCTATTGGCTGTTGGCTATTGGCTATTGGAGGAAAATCCAATGATAATAGCCAACAGTTCTTGTGCAGAAAGTATAGTAAACAACATAATATTCTTTGCTGAAAGCTAAATGCAAAGAGCCAAAAGCTAAATGAACAACATTGTCATTGTCGGGTTTTCGGGTGCGGGAAAGAGCACTGTCGGCAAGCGGCTTGCCAAAAAGCTCGGCATGACTTTCGTTGATCTTGATCTCTACATTGAAAAAAAATATCACACGGCGATTCCCCTGCTTTTCCAAAAGTACGGGGAATCGGCGTTTCGTACCTTGGAAACTGCCGCTTTGGCGGAAGTGCTGGTGATGGAGAATGCTGTGATTGCCGTGGGCGGCGGCACTCCCTGCTTCGATGACAATATGGCGAAAATCAACGCCCAAGCCACCAGCGTTTATCTGCAACTTGATGAAAACGAATTAGTTGAACATCTTTTACATTCCAAAAAGAAACGTCCGCTGACGAATCATCTCAGCGAATCCGAATTGCGCGAGTACGTAAAGAAGAATTTAGCCATAAGAGAACCCTACTACCTGCAGGCGCAGAAGATTCTCACTCTCGAAAATATTGAATCTCAGCTACTAATGGTTAACGGCTAACTGTTCTTGTATCCGCGCCATTTCTCCACCACAGCGTTGAAATCTTCCGGCAATTCCGATTCGAAGAGGATGTTTTTGCCGGTGATGGGGTGTTTGAATCCCAGGGATTTGGCATGGAGCGCCTGACGAGGCATGAGGCTGAAGCAGTTGCGGATGAATTGCTGGTGTTTGGTGAACGTGGTGCCCTTGAGGATGCGGTTTCCGCCGTAGGCTTCGTCGTTGAAGAGCGGATGCCCGATATATTGCATGTGGACGCGGATCTGGTGTGTGCGGCCGGTTTCCAGTTGGCACTCGACCAACGTCACGTAGCCGAATCGTTCCACCACGCGCCAGTGCGTGACGGCGTGCTTGCCCTGGTCGCTGCCTTCGGGGAAGACGGTCATCACCATGCGGTCTTTGGGGTTGCGCCCCACGTTGCCCACAATCGTGCCGGAATCCTCCTCCATGTCGCCCCACACCAGCGCCCAGTATTTGCGCTCCAGGTCGTGGTCGAAGAAAGTCTTCGCCAGCCGCATTTGGGCCAGTTCGTTTTTGGTGACGGCCAGCAATCCGGAAGTGTTCTTGTCGATGCGGTGAACCAGCAGCGGCTTCATCGGGGAGCCGTCCTCCAATTTCTGGTCGCGGAGGTAGTAGTAGAGCGCGTTGACGAGCGTGCCGGTGTAGTTCCCGTAGGCGGGATGCACCACCATGCCCGCCTCCTTGTTGACGATCAGCAGGTCGTTGTCCTCATAGACAATGTTCAGCGGGATGTCTTCGGGCAGGATTTCGGTCTCGTTGGGCGGATTCGGCATCAGCACGGAGATGGTGTCGCCGGGGCGCACTTTGTAGTTCTGTTTCACGGGATTGCCGTTCACCAGGATACAATCCGCCTTCGCCGCCTGCTGCACCTTGTTTCGCGACGTGTTCGCAATCAAGTTGAACAGGTATTTGTCAATGCGGAGCATTTCCGTCCCCGCCGTCACCTCGAACCGAAAATGTTCGTATAGTTCGTCTTTCTCTTCGGAACTTTTGACTATTTCACTCATTTTTTGCTATTCATACCCAGGGCTGCGGCCTGCGGCCTTGCCTTGGGCTAACCTAGATAAAAGTATTCCGTTTCCAAATTATTATCTTCCCCAAAAAAGCTAATAGCTAACAGCCAAAAGCTAACAGCCAAAACTATCGGTTGCAAGCTTTGCAGATGATTTTTTTCGCCTCTTCGTTTTCCAGAATGCAGGTCGGCAGCTTGTCGATGAGGCCGCACAGGCGCACGGAATTCTTGTCGGCGGCCAGTTGCACGGCTTTGGTGAAGAGTCCGCTCAAGTAGGTTTCTTCGCGGTGGGCCGCCAAGGAGACGTAGGAGAAAATGAAATCTTCGGAGATGGTCGGGTCGTCGAGGAACGGGGTCATCAGCGAGAGGGAGTACATGTAGTCGTAACGTTTGTTGAAGTAGGAGGCCAGCTTGAAGGCGTTCTTCCAGCTGTCCATCTTCTCGTTGCGGATTTCCTTGATTTTGGCGTATGTGGCGTTGACAAGCGCGGTGGATTCCGCGTTGACGGGCACGGTGTCAAGGTAGTTGATGACCTTGAACTGGTATTCGAGGTTGAGGCTGTTCACGCGGTCTTTCGGGATGGCGGGAATCGAGTAGAGCCGGTCGATGGCGGCTTGTGTCTTGGCAATGTCGGCCTGGGAGTTGATCTTGGCGGCCAGCACATCGGCCACGGTGGTGTTGTACAACAGCTGTTGGTTGGCCGTGTTGAGGTTGTAGATCTTCGTCATCTGCTCGGCCATCGCCGGAGTCAGCTTGGAACTCTTGTAGTATTGGGCGTAGAGTTTGTTGTTGAGCAGTGTCTGGTACTCTTTCTTGAACGGAATCTCCATTTTTTCAAGGGAAGAAGAGGAGAATTTGCCGCTCTCGACCTGTTTGAGGATGTAGTTTTCCACCGACATGGCGAATCCGAGTTGTTTCGGGTCTTTGACGGCTTTGTTGAATTTCCACAGGGCGAAGGCTTCCTCGCTGGTCGGGGAATCGGCATAGTAGGTCACGGAAAGGCGGAGTTCCATGGTGCGGAGCGGGGCCAGATAGACCGTGTCTAACAGTTTCGCGGCATAGCGGTTGTAAAGGCGCAGCTCTTTGGCGGCGTTCTCCAAAGTGCCGAAGCTCAGGTCGTAGTACTCTTCGTTCGAGGCGATTTTCTCTTTGAATTCGTCCCAGCAGTAGTCATACACCAGCTTGATGTCCGCGCCGGGGAAATAGCGCTGGAGGTCTTTCTTGACGGCGTTGGCGCGTTTTTCCTGGATGGGCTTGTAGGAGGCGTCCTGGTAGTAGTCGGGGGAGATGTGCGAGATGAGTTCGATGCTGTTGACTTTGTATGGCGGGAGGTTGGGGTCCGCCTGGTCGAGGTTGAAGCCGGCGGCGGTGTACTCGGTCTTCTTGGCCTCGTAGGGGAAGGAGAGGCTTGCGAAGCCTTCTTCAGGCGAAATGACCCACTCGCCGGTGCTCTTGATGCCGGTCTCGTCCTTCACGAAGTTGATCTTCTCGGTGTAGTCGGCGCCTTTGCTCTCGATATGCTTGGCGATGACGGAGCGACAGACGCGGTTGCCCTCTTTGAGTACCAATACGATGATATCCAGGTTTTTGCTGTCGTCAACTTCGGCCGGAAGGTCACCGAGCTTGGCGATGAGTTTGCCGGACTTGAGGTTCGCGTTCTCGTTGGCGGCCATCATTTTCTCGAAGGTGATGGGTTTGGTGACCACGCCGCGGTGGAAGAGGTCATAATCGACCTGGTGGTTGTCGCATTCGTACTGGCCTTCCTGCACGATGTCGATGGCGATGGCGTCGCCCTCCTTGCCGATGAGCCGTTTCAGTTCTTTGTAGTTGTCGCAGTTGAGGTAGATCTCGCCGTTTTTGTTCACCGAGACGCACTCGGAGAGGATTTCCATGCCCGGCTCGGTGGCGCATTTCTTGCAGATTTTCTCGTCATATCCTTTCAAACCGGCCTGTCCCTTGGTGTAGGGCAGGTCTTTCTCGCCGTAACCTGCCTTGTAACGGTTGAAAGTGCGGTCGTTGCCCAACACGAGCGAAATGTACATGCTTTTCATCGACATGTCGGTGTTGTATCCGAAACCCATGTAGGTGTATTGCTCGTTGAGCAGCACGTCGGCGGTTTTCAAGTTTTTGAGGAAGGACTGCACGAGCGAGAGGCAGAGGTCGTAGTAGGAGTATTCGGCTTCGCCCATGTAGGCTTTGGCCTTGGCGACCAGCTCCTCGCCGTTGCCGGCCAGACCGTACTTGCGAAGACGGTAGTAGGTCGTTTTGTAGGGAGCGTTGTTCTCCAGGGTCTTCTCATCCTTGGAAGCCTGATAATCAGCCTGGAACTGTGCGGTGGAGTCCAAGCTGACATCGTGTTTCAGCTTCGGCACATAGCGGTATTCGGCGCGTGCCATGTCCACCATTTCGGTGAAACATTGGTACAGGATTTTCTCGTCGTAGTTGTTCGGCGCAAAATTCCGCACATATTTGGCATTTTCTTTCAATGCGGAGGGGTCAAACCCACTGTATTGATTTTCCGTTTGAGCGAAAGATAAAACACTGAGAAACAGCGTGATAGAAAAAATCGAGAGCGTAGATTTTATATTCATAACCGACATTTTTAATATTTCACATTTAATTTAGCAAAGGTACAATAATTTCATAATCAACAAACGAAAGTTCTTTTTTTTTGGAAAAAAACACCTTCTTCCCCGAACAATTCCTCTAAACTCATAAACGTCTAAACGCTAAACCGAAAAAAGTGTATCTTTGCAGGTTTTTATTAAAAATTGTAAAATGCAGAATATCAGGAACATCGCCATTATTGCGCACGTTGACCACGGCAAGACAACGCTCGTGGACAGAATACTTTACCAATCTCATCTTTTCCGCGAGAACCAGCAAGTGCAGGATTTGGTGCTGGATAACAACGATTTGGAGCGCGAACGTGGCATCACTATTTTGTCGAAGAATGTCTCGGTGAGATATAAGGGGGTGAAAATCAATGTGATTGACACTCCAGGCCACAGCGATTTCGGCGGCGAGGTGGAGCGTGTGCTCAACATGGCCGACGGCGTGCTCTTGGTGGTCGATGCTTTCGAAGGCCCCATGCCGCAGACGCGTTTCGTGACGCAAAAGGCTATCGAACTGGGACTTAAGCCCATCGTGGTCATCAACAAGGTGGACAAACCCAACTGTCACCCCGACCTCGCGCAGGAGGCTGTCTTCGAACTGATGTTCAATCTCGGCGCCACCGACGAACAACTTGATTTCCCGACGGTTTACGGCTCTGCCAAGAATGGTTGGATGGGCCCCGACTGGAACAACCCGACTTCCGACATCTCTTACCTCCTCGACACTATCATCGAGCAGATTCCCGCCCCGAAAGTGGAACCGGGCAACCTGCAGATGATGATTTCGTCGCTGGATTACTCTTCCTACGTCGGCCGTATTGCCGTGGGACGAGTCAAACGTGGTACGATCCAATGGGGACAGACGGTCTCCCTGGTGAAGCGCGACGGCACGGTGCAGACTTCGAAAATCAAGGAACTGTATGTGTTCGAGGGACTTGGCAAGGAGAAATACAAGAATCCGGTGGAAGCGGGCGAAATCTGCGCCCTGCTCGGTCTGGACGATTTCGAAATCGGCGACACCGTGGCGGATGCTGAAAATCCCGAGCAGCTGCCGCCCATCAAGGTGGATGAGCCGACCATGAGCATGCTCTTCACCATCAACAACTCCCCGTTCTTCGGGAAAGAGGGTAAATATGTCACTTCCAGACATTTGCGTGACCGTCTCTTTGCTGAATTGGAGAAGAACTTGGCCCTGCGTATCGAGGAAACCGACTCTCCCGACCGTTTGAACGTCTTCGGGCGCGGCATCCTGCACCTCTCTATCCTCATTGAGACGATGCGCCGTGAGGGCTATGAGCTGCAAGTGGGTCAGCCTCAGGTGATTATCAAAGAGATTGACGGGCAGAAGTGCGAACCCGTGGAGCAACTCACCGTGCTGGTTCCTGAAGAAATGTCGAGTCGTGTCATCGACTATGTGTCCAGAAGAAAAGGCGACTTGCTGTCGATGGATGTGGTCAATGACCGGGTGCACCTCAACTTCACGATTCCGTCGCGCGGCTTGATCGGGTTGACCAACCAGTTGCTGACGGCCACGGAGGGCGAGGCCATCATATCGCACCGTTTTATCGAGTTCCAGCCGTGGAAGGGCGAGATCGCAGGCCGCCACGCCGGTTCGCTCATCGCCATGGAGACCGGTCAGGCATACGCCTACTCGCTCAACAAACTGCAGGATCGCGGCCGCTTTTTCATCGAGCCCAACGACCCGGTTTACGCCGGTCAGGTCATCGGCGAGCATATCCGCCAATCCGATTTGGTGATCAATGTCTGCAAATCCAAAAAACTGTCGAACATGCGTGCCGCCGGTTCCGACGAGAAACTGATTCTTGCCCCCGCGGTGAAGTATTCGTTGGAGCAGTACATGGAGTTCATCGCCAAGGACGAATATCTGGAAATCACTCCGCAGAGCTTGCGCGTGCGCAAGATCATCTTGGACGAAACCGAGCGCAAGCGCGCCGAGAAGCGAAACACCGACAACTAATCTATGCAGAACGAGGTTTTTTTCGAGCACCTTTGCGAGGAGTTGCGGCAGAACCGGGGATTGTATCCGTACTACAAGCTGGTTGACGGGTCGCCCTCGCGGCAGCTGTTCCGCAAGGCTTACTTTATGCAGCGGCTGGAATATCTGGACCGTAACATAGACCTCGGCAAACATCCGAAAATCTGGGATTGCGGGTGCGGCTACGGCACCACGGGCTTCTATTTCGCGATGAAGGGACAGCCCGTTTACGGTACCACATTGGAGTATTACCCCGAACAGTGGGAGAACCGGCGCAAATTCTGGGCGCAGTTCGGCGACGCCTCGCTCTGCACGTTCCAATATGCCAACCTCTTCGACCAAGCGTTCGAGGAGGAGAGTTTCGACTACATCATCCTTCAGGACACGCTCCACCACATCGAGCCGCTGGACGAGGCGTTGAGAATATTCAGGAAAGTGCTCAAACCTGACGGAAAACTGATTCTGATTGAGGAAAACGGCGGCTGCTGGATCAAGAGCGCCATGCTTTTCAAACAGCGCGGTCGCAAGCGAATCATCTCCGTTTATGATGAGAATCTCCAGAAGGAGGTGCTGATGGGCAACGAGAACATCCGTTCCGAGAAAGAATGGCGAAAACACTTTGTGGAAGCGGGTTTCAGGCTGGATGAAGAGAGTCTCCAGTATATCCGTTTTCTTCCATCCTGGCATTTAAATGTGGGAAATGTGAGAAAAAAAGTAGAAAAAGAACAAAAGATATGGAAGAAAAGTGCATTTTTGCGCCATCATTTTTTCTGGGGGGTGAATATGGTGTTTGGGAAGTAGGGAATAGGGAGTAGTGAATAGTGAGTAGTGAATAGTGAGTAGGGAGTAGTGAATAGTGAATAGTGAGTAGGGAATAGTGAGTAGGGAGTAGGGAATAGGGAATGGTGAGTAGTGAATAGGGGATAGAGATTAGGGATAGGGAGTAGAGGTTAATGTGAAACAAAAATTTCAAATATGAACGAAAATATACAACCGCAACAAGATCAGCAGGAGACCCGTTCGCGCAAGTTTTGGCGAGTGGTGTTGGGTTCTATGGTGGGCTTCGTGCTTGCCTCCATCATCGTCTCTGTTCTGAGTATCCTGATGTTTCTCGGGATGATTGCATCTCTTGAGAAAACGGCTTCCTCTGCCATGTCCTCTTCCGCGAATGTGAAGGACAACAGCGTGCTGGTGGTCGATTTGTCAACCCCTATCGCGGAACGGGCTGTGGAAATTCCTTTCGATTTCGGCTCTTACGCGCAGCAGAGTGTCGGTCTCGATAAAATCCTGGCCTCGTTAAAGTCTGCGGCGGGAGATTCCAAAATCAAAGGCATCTATTTAAAAACCAGTACTGTAAGTGCTGCTCCCGCCTCTATCAAGGCCATCCGTGATGCGTTGATGGAGTTCAAGAAGTCGGGGAAGTTTGTTTATGCTTACAGCGATGTCTATACCCAGAACGGTTACTATATGTCCACCGTTGCTGACAAGATCCTGCTGAATCCGAGCGGCGACATGTCGCTGAAAGGTTACGCCTTTCAACTGATGTTTTACAAAAACCTCATTGATAAAATGGATGTTGATGTGCAGATTTTCCGTCATGGGCAGTTCAAGAGCGCGGTGGAGCCTTACTTTTTGGACAAGATGAGCGAAGCCAACCGCGAGCAGATGTCCACGTTGGCCAACTCCTTGTGGCAGGTCTTTTTGCAGGATGTGTCCAAGGCGCGCAACATCTCGATCGACGATTTGAACAACATTGCCGACAACCTGCTCTGCTCTTCCCCCAAGGCGGCGCTGGAACTGAAACTGGTTGACCAGCTGGCTTATGCCGACGAGGCCGAGAAGCTGATCAAGGTCAAGCTGAACCTCGGCGAGAACGACAAGCCCAATTATGTTTCCCTCGGCCAATATGCCAAGACCTTGTCTGAGAAGGACGGAGGCGGTCAGAAAGTGGCGGTGTTCTATGCGTTCGGGGATATCAGCGACGGCAAGGGCGACAGCGAGAAGGGCATCTATTCGGAGACTTTCGTGAAGGAATTTCGCAAAGTTTACAAAGATAAAGACGTGAAAGCCATTGTTTTACGTGTCAACTCCCCTGGTGGCAGCGCTTTGGCGTCCGAGAATATTTGGCATGAGATTGAGAATGCCAAAGCGGCGGGCAAGAAAGTGGTGGTTTCCATGGGCGACTACGCGGCTTCCGGCGGCTACTACATTTCCTGCAACTCCGACTATATCTTCGCGGAGCCCAACACCATCACCGGTTCCATCGGTGTGTTCGGGATGGTGCCTTCCTTGCAGCGCTTCCTGAAGAACAAGATCGGAATCACCATCGACGAGGTCGGATCCAACGAGCATGCCAGCAGCGGTGGGATTTACCGTCCGTTGGACGAGTTGGAGAGCCAGCGCCTGCAGGCTTCCATAGAGGATATTTACAGCACTTTCACCAAACGCGTGGCCGATGGTCGCAGAATGGACGTGGCGTATGTGGACAGCATCGGGCAAGGCCGTGTCTGGGCCGGCAGCGATGCGCTCAAACTCGGTCTTGTGGACGAGCTCGGCAATCTGGACAAAGCCATTGCGAAAGCCGCGGAGTTGGCGGCGCTCGACAGCTATGATGTTTGTTATTATCCCAAACAGAAAGACTGGTTTTCCCTCCTTTTCAGCGTGAAAGACGATGCGGTGGATGCCGCTGTCCGCGCACGGCTGGGACAATTCTATTATATGTTCGACGGCATGCAACAAGTACTCGGATGTGACGGTGTACAAGCACGGATGCCTATGGTGTTTACTATTGAATAATCATTAAAAATCAAAACGCTATGCCTTTAATCGCTATGCCTGTAGAATTTTACACCGCGGCCTTCAATATTTACCTTTGGGTTATGATTGGTCTCGCCGTTGTGGTGTTTATCTCGCTCTATTTTGTCGAAGCCGGCTACGGTATGTTCACTTCCAGCAAATGGGGCAAAAGCATTAACAACAAAGTGGCCTGGTTCCTGATGGAGTTCCCTATTTTCCTGGCCATGATCGTCATCTGGTTGGCGTCGCCGCACCGATTCGAGATCGTTCCGATGGTCTTCCTGCTGATTTTTGAGATACACTATTTCCAACGCTCCATCATCTTCCCGTGGCTGATGAAGGGTAAAAAAAGCCAGATGCCCATAGCCGTCATGTTCATGGGTATCGCTTTCAATATCCTGAATGCCATGATGCAGGGGTATTGGATTTTCTTCGAATCCTTCAAACAGAATTACTGTGTGTTGGGACTCTCCTACAGCGATATCGCGTGGTTGTGGTCGCCGCAGTTCATCATCGGTGTCATCATATTCCTCCTCGGCTTCTACGTCAATTTGCGTTCGGACTACATCATCCGTCATTTGCGCAAGAGCGACGAAGATACCAAGCATTACCTCCCGCAAGGATTTATGTTTGAGTATGTTACCAGTGCCAACTATCTTGGTGAACTGATGGAGTGGTTGGGTTTCGCCATCCTTACGTGGTCCATTTCGGGTCTGGTGTTCTTCCTCTGGACTTTCGCCAACCTGGTGCCCCGTGCCAACGCCATCTACAAGCACTACAAAGTCGAGTTTGGCGACATAATGGAGAAAAAGCGTCTGAAACGGGTGTTCCCGTTCATCTATTAGTCAAGCGACAGGCAAAACTAACGGCCGAACATTTCCGACTCGACGAGTTCGCAAATGATGTGGCCGATCATAATGTGGCTTTCCTGGATACGAGGAGTGTCCTGGGAGGCCGCATTTAGTAATATGTCCGCGAAATCTTTCATTTTGCCGCCGGTCTCGCCGGTCATGGCGATGATTTTGACACCCATTTCCTTGGCCACCTCGAAGGCGTTGAGGATGTTCTTGGAGTTGCCGGAGGTGGAGATGCCCACGATGACGTCGCCAGCTTTGGCGGTGCCGCGGAGGAGGCGCGAGAAGATGAGGTCGTAGCCGTAGTCGTTGCCCACGGCGGTGAGGTAGGAGGTGTTGCAGTGGAGGGCTTCGGCGTTGAGCGGCGGCCGGTCGAAGTAGAAGCGTCCGGAAAGCTCGGCGGCGAGGTGCTGGGCGTCTGCCGCGCTGCCGCCGTTGCCGCAGAAGTGGATTTTGCCACCGTCCCGCAGCGATGCGGTGATCATCTCCGCCGCCTGCTGGATGCGGCTTTGAAAGTCGGGATTGTCCAAAATCGCCTGTTTCGCGGCGATGGATTGTTCGATGGATTGGGGTATTCTGGGGTTTGTCATTTTTGGGATTAGTGAACAGTGATTAGTGAATAGTGATTAGTGATTAGTGAATAGTGAGTATGTTTTGTATTATTAGATTTCCGTGAGCAGCCCCGGAGGGGCAAGAGCTCGGTAGAAATTGACATAATCAAAGCAATTCCTGCTGTGCGCGGGCGTAGTCTTCGGGGATGCCGATGTCGATGAAGTAGCCGTCGGAGGGCATGGCGTAGAAGAGTTCCTGGGTGTAGAATTTCGTCATCAGGTCCTTTTCGAAGGAGAATTTCCGTGGTTGCGGGTGTTTGTCGAACAGTTTGCGGTTGATGAGATAGACTCCGCCGTTGATGTAGCCGCGGCCGAAAGTGACCTGTTTCTCGATGAAAAGGGCGATCAAGTTGTCGTCGCTGATGGTGACGCTGCCGTAGCGGGAGACGTCCTCCACCTCGCGCAGCACGATGGAAAGCAGACCGCCTTTCTCTTCGTGGAAGCGCTCGAAAGCGTCCAAATCCACCTTGAACATCGTGTCGCCGTTGATGACTAACACGTTGTCCGTTGTGCACTTGGACATGGCGAAGAGGATGCCGCCGCCGGTACCCAACGGTTCCGTCTCCACGGCATAGTCAATCTCCAACGATTTGTATTGTGTGCCGAAAAACTCTTCGATTTTCTCGTGCAGATAACCCACCGACAATACGACTTTATTGTATTGGTAATCAATTAGATAATCGAGGATATAAGTCAAGAAAGGTCGTCCGTTGACGGGCGCCATCGGCTTGGGCAGGTCTTTGACCACGCCTTGCAGCCGGGTGCCGAAGCCGCCGGCCAGGATGATCGCTTCTTTCGTCATATCGTCCATGTTTTGAGACCTTCGGAAACAAATTCGTAGCGTTTCGACTGTCCACCGAACTCTGCGAGGCGGTCGATGACTTTGTAGCGGGCGTTGGAGGGGCAGTAGAAAAACATGAAGCCGCCGCCGCCCGCGCCGGAGATTTTGCCGCCGGTGGCGCCTGCGCGGATAGCCGCCTCATAGACCTCGTCGATGAAGGCGTTGGAGATGCTGTCGGCCATCTGCTTTTTGTGCTGCCAGCCTTCGTTCAGGATCTGCCCGATGGCGTCCAGGTCGCCCTTCAGCAGCACCTCCTTCATGTGGAAGGCCTGTTCCTTCAGGGCTAACATCGCGTCGATGGATTTCTGCTTCTTTGCGGTGACGTTTTTCTGTTGTTCCTCGATGATTTTCGCGGAAACATGGCTGGTGGCGGTGTGGTAGAGCACGAGGTTGTGCGCCAGTTCGTCAAGGTAACGCTGGCGGATGCGCAACGGGTTGACAATCACGTTGTCGCCGATGAATTCCATGTAGTTGAAACCGCCGAAAGTCGCGGCATATTGGTCCTGTTTGCCGCCGGCCATCTGCAGGTCCACGCGTTCGATTTCGTAGGCTAATTTCGCGATGTCGTATTCGCCCAGCGGGAGCTTCAGCCACTCCACGAACGCGCCGAGGATGGAGACCACCAAGGTGGAAGAGGTGCCGAGGCCGGAGCCGGGAGGCGCGTCCACGAAGGTGCTCATCTTGAAGGATAACGGCTTGTGTGTGAATTGTTTGACGATACGGTTATAAACTCCTTTGTGAAGGATGAAATAGCCTTCGGGGGTTAAATGCTCCGTTGCTTGTAGCGCTTCCCCCAACTCCTCTTTGGCAGGATTTTCGAACACAATCTGCCCGTTGTCCAACGGTTCCAGGGTGGTGTAGGCGTACATGTTTATCGTGGCGTTGAGGATGGCGCCGCCGTAGATGTCGGAAAACGGCGAGACGTCCGTGCCGCCGCCTGCGAGACCCAACCGAAGAGGAACTTTACTGCGAATTATCATAATACTTTATTACAATGCAAATTACAACAAATACAACACTTGCTTATGTTTTCTAATCAAGCGTGCAAAGGTATATAAATTTTGAATACGAACGAATGGCGATTTCCTCTGTGAGGTCGTGCCCTGGCGCGTCTTTACAACGGTAAATCGAAACATGTCTGTTATTTCATCGTCTCCTTGATTGCCTCGAAGACGAACGTGCATGCGGAGAGCCCTTCGTACTCGTGCACGACGCGCAGGTACGTGCGCGCGGCCCGCGCCTGGTCGGCTGTCATCACCTGCCGGTCGACCATCTGCTGGTACATTGGTCACCAACATCGGTTTCTCGAAATGGAAGGCGATCTGGGTGACGCCGCTCTGTGTGGCGGTCTTGTAGGGCTGTGCCACGATGTCGGCCGCGCTGAAGTAGCGGTTCACCTCGCTGTCGGGGATGAAATCGGTGCAGAGTATCACCCGGTCTTCGATGCCCAACTCCTTGATTTGCTTGAGATAAGGTTCTGGGTCTCCGTAAAACTCGCCGGCCACGATCAGTTTGACCCCGTCCTCTTTCAGGCGGTTGTCTGAGAAGGCGTCCAGCAGAAGGTCCAATCCCTTATAGCCTCGTATGAACCCGAAGAAGAGCACGTAACGGTTGTCGGGGCTGAGGTTAAGCAGTGAAAGGGCGGTCTCGCGGGAAAGTCGTTCGCCGTAGTGGTCATACAGCGGGTGGGGGCTGAAAACGGCGGGTTTGTCGGGTGTGAACAATCGCAGGTCGGCCAGCACCGACTTCGACATCGCCACGAAACCGTCGGTGGGACGGATGAAGTAGCGCACGAACATTTTGTCGCCGATGCGGTGCTCGTGCGGGATGACATTGTCGAGGATGGAAACCAGCCGGGTGTGTTTGTTGCGCCGGACGATGCGGGCGATGGTGCCGAAGCAGGGTGCCATGAAGGGCAGCCAGAACTTGGTGATCATCAGGTCGGGTTTCTTGCGTTTGATTTCGTGTCCGACCTTGAACCAGTTGAACGGGTTGTAGGAGTGCACTTTGCGGACGATTTTGAGTCCTTCCGGAGCCGGTTCGGTGCTGTATTGGGTTTTCCCAGGGAACAGGAAATCCGGATACTGGTGGGTGAAGGTGTAGATTTCCACTTCGTGCCCTTGGCTTTGGAATTCGTAGGCAATCCGCTCATTGAAGGCGGAGAGTCCCCCGCGATAGGGGTATGCTGTTCCGAGAATGATGATTTTCATAGGGTGATAGTTTGAAAGTGCAAAGATAGACAAATTTCCGATACACCATCTCACGTTACACGTCGTAAAAATTTCGTACTTTTGCCGTTTCAAATTTTGAAATAAAAAGCAATAGAAAATATGAAACCGATTTTGAAGAAAACCCTTATCCATTGTGGAATTATCCTATTCTTTTTCTTGGTCGCCGCCGTCTATATGTCGCCTGTTTTTGACGGAAAGGTCATCCAGCAGGGGGATACGCTGAAAGTGTCTGCCATGTCGAAAGAACAGGTGGATTTTTATGAAAAAACGGGCGAATCTACGACATGGACTAGTTCCATGTTCAGCGGCATGCCATCGTATCAGATTTCCGCGCCACCACAAAAATCTGCCCTGACACCTATTAGATCTTTGTTGGTGATGCGTCCCTTTGGTTGGGAACGTAGTATTGCTATGATATTCCTCTATTTGATAGGATTTTATGTCTGCCTGCTTGCTATGGGTTGTAATCCTTGGCTGAGTTTATTGGGAGCATTGGCCTTTGGATTAGGAAGTTACAATATTATTATAATTGAAGCTGGACATATTACAAAAGGTTGGGCAATGGCTATGATGGCCCCTATTATAGGGGGAATGTTGCTTTCATTCAAGAAAAAGTATGTATGGGGTGGAATACTTTTCACAATGGCATTGGCATTGCAAATTAGTTATAACCATATACAAATCACCTATTATACAATGTTGATAGGCGTGATTTTGGGTTTGGTTTATTTGGTATATGCCATAAAGGATAAGCAATTTAAGCCGTTTTTGACAGGTGTTTGTGTTTTGTTAATAGGTTGTGTTTTTGCGTTAGGTAGTAATGCGAGACATTTGATGGTTAATCAAGAATACACCAAATACACTATGCGTGGCGGCTCCGAAATCACTGTCACCCCTGAAGACCTGTACAAGGACGGTGAAGCCAAATCCATTGCCGCTTCAGACGGTCTGGACATCGACTACGCCTACAGCTGGAGCTACGGCAAAGGCGAGACCTACACGCTGCTCGTTCCCGGGGCATACGGCGGCGGTTCCGGCGAGACCGTTGGCACGGACTCCGAATTTTATAAGAACTTCCGTCAGAAACAGGCACCGCTTTACTGGGGTGACCAACCTTTCACCTCTGGTCCTGTTTATTTCGGTGCCATCGTCATATTCCTGTTTGTGTTGGGCATGTTTGTGGTGAAAGGACCCGAACGTTGGTGGATATTGATCGCCACTGTCCTTGCCATCCTGATGTCGTGGGGCAAGAATTTCATGGGATTCAACGAGTTCTTGTTCAACCACCTGCCGCTTTACAACAAATTCAGGACCCCTTCCATGAGCCTTGTAATGGCCAATGTGACGATGGTCATCATGGCGATATTGGCTTTAAAGGCCATATTCGACAAGGAGAATCCGGTGGATAAAAAGAAACTCAACCTCGCGCTCTACATTTCCACGGGCATCACGGCAGGCTTTATCTTGTTGATGATGGTTCTTTCCGGACACTTCTCATTCTCTGGTGCGAGCGATGCGCAGATGGCCGCACAATACGGCGGTCAGTGGGATATGATCAAAGATGTGTTGGTGAAAGACCGTAAAGCCCTCTTCATGGCTGATTCTTGGCGATCTCTGATTCTTATTCTCGTGTCGGCCGTTTTCTTGTGGCTGTATATCAATCAGAAAATCAAACAGTCCGGTATCATCATTGGGGTGTTGTCCTGTCTGGTGTTGTTCGATTTGTGGGGTGTCGATCGCCGTTACCTCAATGACTCCAATTTCATTAATGAGAAAAGGCTGAAGTTGAAACCTTCCCAAACCGACCAAGTGCTAGACCAGTATGCTGCGCAATTCAAGGACGAGGACTACCGTGTCTTTGACCTTTCGGTGAACACCTTTAATGACTCTTATCCGTCCGCTTTCCATCATCAGATTGGAGGTTACCATGCGGCCAAACTGCGTCGTTATCAGGATATTATTGACTTCTATTTGTCTCGTCACATCAATACGGGTGTGCTCAATATGCTGAACGCCCGTTATGTGGTGATGCAGGGACAGAACGGCCAACCTATGGTGCAGCGCAATCCGGAAGCCTTGGGCAACGCATGGTTCGTGGACGCGTATCAGTTGGTTGACGATGCCAATGCGGAGATTCTGGCACTCAACGAGTTGAATCCGGCTGACACGGCCATCATTGACAAACGTTTTGCTGCTATGGTACAAGGCAAGAACTTGGAGCGCGACAGCAACTCCGTCATCGTGATGGAGCACCAGAAACCGTATAATCCCGACTATGTGGTGTATAAGACCAAAACGTCTAAGGATCAGTTGGCGGTCTTTTCTGAGGTTTATTACGCACCTGACTGGCGTGCTTACATTGATGGTAAACCAGTTGACTATTTCCGCGCTAACTACATTTTGCGGGCCATGGTGGTTCCCGCCGGCGAGCACAAGATTGAGTTCAAGAACGAAGCTCCGACACTCCATAAGTGGGATAAGATTACATTGGTGATTTCTATCTTGATGCTTGTGGCAATGGCAGGAGGAGTGGTGGTACACCATAGGAGGGGAAAACCGGGAAAGAATTGAAATAGATGGACTCATCCCGTAGTTCAATGTTGCGCTAAAACAACAAAAGTGGTTTGATTTACTGATGCAAATCAAACCACTTTGTTTTTACATACCATCGGCTTTACATGGAGGGAATTTCTTCCGCCAAGGAAAAAGCTTCATGGATGTTGTCTTCCAATGAGCAGTAAGTCCATGAACCATAACGACCGATGGAGTAGATGCCCGATTTGGCAAGCAACTGCTTTTTCAGTGCTTTGTCTGTTTCTGACTGTCGGGTGATATGTACATACGCAGGATCCATCATCACATGGTGAGAGGCCACTAATTTCTGGTCGGTGACGATACCGGCTTTTTGTAGATCTTCCAGCGTGCGATGAAGCAGTTGATCCACATCCACATTATTATCTTCGTGGTTAAATCCAATCTCTACGTATAGCGACATTTTATCCTGCCCGATGATATTGTCATAGAAACCGACACGATAGAACACCAGTTCTTTGTCTGGGAAATAAA
>CACXUB010000024.1 GCA_902770735.1 uncultured Bacteroidota bacterium
CAAGGAGTACCTCCTTGAACTGCCCCTGCACGCCGACGTCGCCATCATCGGCGCCAGCATCTGCGACGAAATGGGCAACGCCATCTACAAAGGCACCACCCAGAACTTCAACCCCATGATGGCCGCAGCCGCCGACCTGGTGATCCTCGAGACCAAGGAACTCGTTCCCACCGGCTCCATCCCGATGGAACAGATCCACACGCCGGGCATCTACATCGATTATATCGTGAAGTAGCTGTTGGCTGTTGGCTGTTAGCTATTGGCTAAAGGCTAAAGGCTAAAAGCTGAAAACTAAAGGCTAGAAAAAAACAAAAAATGAAGAAAGTACTACTGCCCATAATAGTACTTATCGTCCTGATCCGTTCGGGTGTGCTCGCGCAGAGCGGCCCGAACGGTTTTGCTATGCCCTTGGACAAGCACGAGAAAGCGACCCTCTCGGCGCCGTGCGGCGAAGACGGCGTGTGCGTGCTCACGGAGTCGGCCACGCGGAAGCTCCACCGCATGACGTTTGTGCATATCGGCACGGACCTGAAGCCGCGCTGGGACACCACCATCACGCTGCCCGCCGAGTTGAAACGGCAGCAGTTCTTCCACGAGGACGGCACCGTGGTCTGCCTCTACCGCGTCTTCCAGAAAAACCGTCCCACCGACAAGGGCATCTTGATGCTTTATCACACTGACAGCCAGACATTTGAAACCAAAGAGCTGACGGGTTTGCCGACAGAGGGCTCCACCACAGACTGGCATTACCACGACGGGAATCTGTTTTTCACCGTGCTGTGGCGCAGCGTGGACGAGGTCTGGTTCCTGCCGGCGGGGGCACTCTCCCCCACCCCGTTCCCGTTCACGCAGGAGAATCCGGGGCAGGTGCTGGTCACCGCCGTGGACACCATTCGGGACAAGGCGGTTATCTGCTTCACCTCCGGCGGGCGCACCATGTACTTCGAGACCGACTTCACTGGGAAGTCCTCGTTCGCCAACATCCTCAACGAGCCCGCCACGCGCGCGCAGTGGGTCGGCGTCGGGCCGTCGCACTCGCTGCTGATGCTCTACTACGAAGACGAGGAGACCTTCTACATGCACCCCGTCAACATCCTGAACCGCAAGGTGATGCCTTCCGACACCGTCTTTTGCGCCGACCTTTACGTGCCGCAAACGCTGCCCGAGAGCGTCCGGGGCAAGAAGCTGTTCATCGTGACACCGTACAGCAACGTGTCGATCCTCCCCACCAGCGTCACCCTGATGGGTGACAAAGTAGCCTGCATCACAGAACTTTACAATCCGGAATACACCAGCTATTTCAACGGCTGGTACGTGGAGCCGCGTTTCAACGGCTACCGCTACGAGCGCGCCGACGTGCATTTCTTCGACACCAACGGCGTGTTCCAGACCAACGTCACCGTCCCCTACGACGAGACGGCGTCACTGCATTCCACCATCATCCGGAAGCTGTCGGCCGTCCGGCTGTCCAGCGGCGACATCCTCCTCTACCACCGCAACGGCCTGCAGCTGACCACCATGCTGATCGACTCGTCCCTCCGCGTGAAGGATCCCGTCCGCAGCAACGCCCTGCCCCTCCCGGCCATCCAGCTCAAGAGCCACAAATTGTCGGTGGACCGTTTCGAGCCGTGGCACGGGCACAACCGTTTCCTGCTCACCGCCTTCCGCATCGAACCGATCTCGCAAAAGAAAGTGCAATACCTCTTGTGGGGAATGGAATACCAATAACCATTAAAAAATGTATTTTTGCCGAATCAAATAACGAGAAAATATGCTTAAGATCAACAGCAATACAGAGACTGTCGCGGCCAGCCCCGAGAAGGTATATCAGGTGCTGACGCAGTTTTTCAACCAAGACTTGAGCCAGCTGCCCGGCGTGAGCGGGTGGGAGACGTTGGAGAACGGCTGCCGGTTCAACGTGCAGGGCCAGATCCAGTGCCAGCTGACGCTCACCGAGCAGGTGCCCTACAGCCGCGTGGGCTACAAGGCCGAAACCGACAAGCCCGTAAGCGCCCAGGTCGTCTTCGACATCGAGCCTGACGGGGAGACCAGCCGTCTGCAGGGCCACCTCGACGTCGAGGTGCCGTTCTTCCTCCAGGGCATGGTCAAGGGGTTGATAGACAAGTTCATGGACACGGCCATGCAGCATTTGAAAACCGCCATCGAAAGGAGCTGATATGGAGAACCATGTGATCAGGACCGACAACTTGGTCAAGAAATACAAGAGCCGGACGGTCGTCAACGAAGTGTCCATCAACTTCACGCAGGGCGAGATCGTGGGGCTTTTAGGGCCGAACGGCGCGGGCAAGACGACCTCGTTCTACATGATCGTGGGGTTGATCAAGCCCTATTCGGGCCGCATCTTCCTCGACGACAAGGACATTTCGGAGGAGCCGATGTACAAGCGCGCGCAGATGGGCATCGCCTATCTGCCGCAGGAGGCGTCGGTGTTCCGGCAGATGACCGTGGAGGACAACATCCGGGCCATTTTGGAGTTCAGCGGCAAGAGCAAGGCCGAGCAGAAAGAGAAGTTGGAGAGCCTGATTGCGGAGTTCAACATCGAGAAGGTGCGCCGCAACAAGGGCAACAACCTCTCCGGCGGTGAGCGCCGCCGCGTGGAGATCGCCCGCTGCCTCGCCTCCGACCCCAAGTTCATCCTGCTCGACGAGCCCTTCGCGGGAGTCGATCCCATCGCCGTGGAAGACATCCAGGGCATCATCCGGAAATTGAAAGACCGCAACATCGGGGTGGTCATCACCGACCACAACGTCCACGAGACGCTCTCCATCACCGACCGCGCCTACCTGCTCTTCGAAGGCCGCGTCCTCAAGGACGGCACCGCCGAGGAGCTCGCCGCCGACCCCGTCGTCAAGAAGGTCTATTTAGGTTCGAATTTCGAACTGAGGAAGTGAACACTGTACTTAAAAAAATCATCGTTATGAAAAACACAACAAAACTCATCATCGCATTCGTGCTTTCAGCACTGTCTTTTGCCGCGACCGCACAGGTCAAGCAAGTCTTCAAAGTGGTGGACTTCAACACCAAACGGCCGATCGCGGGGGCGACCTCCTCGCTCTACGGGCAGACACTCACCACCGACGCGAAGGGTGTGGCCGTGGCCAACCTCAACGCCGACCAGAAGGGCGCCTACCTGCCGTTGGAGAAATGGGTGTTGGACGGCTATGCCTTAATCGGGCGCGCCCCGGTCTCCTACTACAAGGATTTCCAAACCTCCGACACCATCTTCTTCCAAATGGTGCCGCGCCAAGATATCCGCAAAGAGCAACAGGAACTCACCGTACAGTTTTTCCGTTGGTGGAACGACCACTATGTGATGGAATACGTCAACAACGTGCTCAAGGACATCCGCGACAACCCCGACGAAGCCTCCTCCTTAGCCTATTCCATGACGGAAGACGCCGCGAACACGCGCTTGATGTTCATCTCCCGATACAGGGATGCCGACGACATCAACAAGTACCAACTCTGTGAATATTACGACAACCCCGCATACGCCGACGTGCTGCGCGTGCTGCGTACCGGCGATGTGGACAGTGCCGTGGCCATGGTCAAAAGCCATATCGACACCACCGACAACAGCTGGGCAAGTTTGGAATGGATCGACCTTTTCCGCACTTTGAAACAACTCAACATGGGCACTCGAGACAAGAGTTTGGTGAGCGACTACACCGTCTATCTTTACCGGAACAAATTCTATCCCGACGAGGCTGCTCACTACATCCAGGATCTGAACAACGACAACCGGTATGAAATGGCGAACGAAATCATACGGTTAGAGAAAGCCAACAACCGTGATCCGCGCTTGAAATCCACCTTCGAATCGCCTTGGTTTCAATATTATAAGAAAGACAACGCCAAGATGAAGGCCAATGCCGAGGCCAGTCTCAATTCCAACAAAAGCACCTACGACAAATATCCCTACTACAAAACACTGGGCGACATGTACTGGATGTACAAGAATCTTTATATTGTATATCAACTCACGGAAGACAGTCTGTCGGCCATCCGCGCCTACGACAGCACTTTGGCTTATCTCGGGAAATACATCTCCTGTTTTTCCGGGGACGACGTTTTCGCCAAGAACCAACAACTCATCGACCACTATCATTATGTAATAGACGCCACCTCCACTGATTATGTTGACAAGGAAAAAATCCAGAGTCTTTACGACGCCTCATACGATGCCGCCAAAGCGAACTACGACAGCGACACCGCCAACCTCTTCCTGCGTCTCCAACTGGCCGACAACGCGCTTCTCTGGCTGAAAGAGTCGCCCGAACCGGTTGACAATATGGAGAGAAAACAGGAAATCCTCACGCAACTCAATGACGTGCTAATCCAACTCACGACCGACTTCCCTGAATTTTTCTCTTTGCAGAACGTGCAGATCAGCGCACAGCTGCTGGCCGCCTGCATAGTGAGCAACTGCGACAGCAAGAAGATGGACGACGCGTTCCAACGCTACGTGAAAAGCTACGAGACAGTGAACAACGTGTTCCCCGACCTTTTCGAAGGCGGCTTCCTCCGCATGAACAACATGTTCGAATCCTATCTGGCTTCCGACCAACAGACCGTGATTGCCAACGAGCTCTCCGACTTCAACGAGCGGTTGCTGAAAATCTCTTCCGGCAACGACCCGCAGAAACTGCTCGTGCTGAAAGCCGAACAAGCCAACAAAATCGCCGAGACACTGTTTTCGGACGAAGACTACGAAAACGCCGTCGGCTACTACTTGCAGTCCATCGAATACTACGAAAAAGCGATCCCCAACGACACCAAGCTATGGATCCCTTATCTGCGCAACTACCTGCAGATGGGCGACGCGCACCTTTACCAAAACCAATTCGACAAGGCCCTGATGACCTATCGGAAGATCCTCGACTTCGAGCCGCAAATCCCCGCCAGCATGATTCCGGAATACACCACCATGAAGGGCAGCGTTTACTACTACAACAGCGATGCCTATAAAGCCATGGACGACATGAAACGGGCGGAGAAAGAGTTCAAGATGGCGGAGAAACTGTACAAGAAAGGCATCGCTTTGGGCGACACGTCAGCCTATCCGCTCCTCGGCGAGATGTACCTCGGCAAAGCTTCCGCCGCAGTGCAGGCGCAAGACTACAAAAAATGCATGCAAATGCTAGAGAAATCGGTCGGATTTTACGAATCGTGCGGTATGGACCGTCCGCTGACCCGCTACGAACGCGGCAAATCGACCCTCGGTCTTCTCTACCAGATGTTTGGTCAGAACGAGCAATATTACAAGAATGCGGAAGGGCTTGTCAAATTCTACCGCAAGTTCGCCAACACCAACCGAGACTATGCCTCCGGTCTGGTAGAGTACGCGGAAAAGCTGCTGAACAGCGAGAGAATCACCAAGGAAGACGCTCTCCTGTATTCCAAAGACATCATCAAAGGGTTGGAAATCCTGAACCAAAGGGGCGAAGATGTGGAGTTGCCCTACCTTCGCGGGTTGTTCAACTTGGCCAAAGTCTATGCCACCAACGACTCCATACAGCAAGCCATTGATCTTTTCAGGGGCTGCATTCCCGCCAGCGAGTACATGTTCGCGGACACCGCCATGGACACTCACCAGGGCAACTTGGTGGAAATCTACAAAAAACTGGCCCTCTGCTATGAAAGCATGGCCGAGGAAATCGACACCGCCCACTCCGAACTTTGGTACTACCGCGCCGTGGACGCCCGCGACACCCTCATTGACATGATGACCAAACTCAGCGAGGACGGCGACGTGAACCAAATCTACGAACTCGCCCTGGAATACCGCAAAAACGGCCTCATCTTCTACGAACTTGAAATGATCCCGTCGGCACAAGACTACTTCGACAAATCCAACGAGAAGCTATTGATGCTCTACAACCGCGAGTACAAAGCCGATGTGGAGGATGACGTCATCCACAACTACTTCCTCAAGGGATTGGTTTACAAAGAAAGCGGCGACGAGGAGAAAGCCATCGCGAATTACCGCAAAGCCGTTGAATTCGGCGAACGAATGGAATCCGGCGAATTCTCCCGGTTCTATCTCGTCACCCTCGCAGACCTGATCCAAATTCTCGAAAAAGACAAAGACACCAACGCCGCCGAAATCTCAAAACTTGAGAAACAACTGAAAGAACAATCCAAAAAACTGAAATAACACCCTTTAACCTTTTAACCCTTTAACCTTTTAACCTTAAATGGACAGATACTCGCATCAATACACAGTCACTTGCCAGGACATGAACAAGGACTACCGGCTGAGTCCGGCGGCGGTGCTGCTCTACTTCCAGGAGAGTTTCGCACGGTACATGGGTTGTCTGCACCTGGCCGCATTCGACTTAGTGAAGGAACGCCAGATGTGGATCATCACGGAGATGTGCGCGGAGATGACCGAGGCGGACACGTTCTGGGGCGACGACATCGAGGTGACCATCTGGGTGAGCGAAATCACACCGCTGCGGGTCTATGCCGACTACCGCGTCACCAACGCCGACTCCGGTGTGCTGATCGCCAAGGGCACCAGTTGCTGGAACCTCATGAACGCCGACACCCGCAAACTGGATTTCACCCACAGCGTGGCTCCGAAAATCACGATACTGCCGGAAATGATGACCGAAAGCCACAAAAAAATACGCTTCCCCAAAGAAGGCGCTGTCCTCAAACAGGTGAACCACAAGGTGAACCAGCTCGACCTCGACTTCAACGGGCACGTCAACAACCGCAGCTACATCAGCATCGCCATGCTCACCGTCCCCGACGAATTCCTGCTCACCCACCGCACCTCCCGCTTCGTCATCCACTGGCTGCGGGAGTCCTACCTCGACGAAACGCTGACCTGCACGCTGCGGCAAATCGCGGAAAACACCTACGTGCACCAAATCACCCGTGAGAATGGCGAAATCTCCGCCGAAATATTCTCCGAATGGAAGCCGCTGACCAACAACGTGGAGGTCTCTGATGTGGCCAAACGACGCTAGACTATGGATACTTTCGGGAAAACATACCGTCTCACGGACTGGGGCGACACGCACGGCGAAGCGCTGGAGGGCTTGATCGAAGGCTGTCCGGCGGGGCTGCGGGTCGATATGGACTTCGTGGCCGCCGAGCTGAACCGGCGCGCCCCAAGCAACGACGCACTTTCCACGAAGCGCCGCGAAACCGACCGCGTGGAGTTCCTCTCCGGCCTTGAAGACGGTGTGACCACCGGCGAGCCCATCCGTTTCCGAATCCCGAATGTAGATGTAAAGATTTCTGAGACAAATCGTCACGTTCTAAAACCATCCCACGCCTCATATACCTACATGCGCAAGTACGGCGTCACCGACAACGAGCAGTGCGGCCGGGCGTCGGCACGGCAGACCGCGTGCCGGGTGGTGGCAGGTGCCATCGCCAAGCTATGGTTGGCAGAACGTGGCGTGAAAATCACCGCCAAAATCCTCAGTACCGCGACCCCCGCACGCGAAGGCGACTCCGTGGGCGCACTCGTGGAAGGACGCATCAGCGGGCTGCCGGCGGGCTTGGGCGAGCCGGTCTATGACAAGTTCTCGGCACGGTTAGCCTACGCGATGCTCAGCATCAACGCGGCGAAAGGATTCGACTACGGCATGGGATTCCAGGCGGCGGAAATGTCCGGCAGCGAATACCATGACATTCAGAACCCCGACTTCTCGTTCCGCACGAACCACGACGGCGGCATCCAAGGCGGCATCACCAACGGCGAGGGAATTCACTTCCGCGTGGCGTTCAAGCCGATCCCGTCGGTGCGCTACGACCGCGAAACGATTGACTTTGACGGCAATCCTGTGGTGATGAAAGGCTCCGACCGCAACGACCTCTGCGTCGCGCCGCGCGTCCTCCCCGTAGTGGAAGCCATGGCCGCCCTGGTCACCCTCGACTTTTGGCTAACCTCCCAACCTTCTAACCTCCCAACCTTCTAACCTCCCAACCTTCTAACCTTTTAACCTTCTAACCTTCTAACCTTCTAACCTTTTAACCTTCTAACCTATTAACCCACTAACCCAAAAAAATTGTATCTTTGCCGAAAATTTCAAATCGGTATAATTCAAATACAAACCCCATAGTATCAATATGAAGAATACACCAATACCCGCAGAGATTGTGGACAAGAAAGTCGCTGAAAGCGGCATCAGCAGCGTTGGCAAGGCATCCATCCGTGAGGTGAAGCGTCTGATCAACGAAATCGAGCAGGCCTCCGGCAAGGAGTTCGTGCGCATGGAGATGGGCATTCCCGGACTGCCGCCGTGCTCCGTGGGCGTGGAAGCGCAGATCGAGGCCCTGAAGAAGGGCGTCGCCGCCATCTATCCTGACATCGAGGGCATCCCCGAACTGAAGAAAGAGGCCGCCCGCTTCGTCAAGAACTTCATCGACTTGGAAGTCGAGCCCGAAAACTGCATCCCGACCGTCGGTTCCATGATGGGCGGCATGGCCGGCTTCATGACCTTCGTGCGTTGCCGCAAAGAACGCGACACCACCCTCTTCATCGACCCCGGTTTCCCCGTGCAAAAACAGCAGCACCGCGTCATGGGCCTCAAATACGAGACTTTCGACGTGTATGAACACCGCGGCCCGAAGTTGAGAGCCAAGCTGGAGAGTTACCTCGAAAAGGGCAACATCCACACCATCATGTACTCCAACCCCAACAACCCGTCGTGGATCTGCTTCACCGAAGAGGAACTGCAGATCATCGGCGACATGGCCAACAAGTACGACGTGTTCGTCTTCGAAGACCTCGCCTATTTCGGCATGGACTTCCGCCAGAACATCTCCGCGCCAGGCATCCCGCCCTACCAGCCGAGTGTCGGCAAATACACCGACAACTACGCCCTGCTGATTTCCGGTTCCAAAGCGTTCAGCTATGCCGGTGAGCGTATCGCCCTGATGATCATGTCCAAAAAGCTGTTCAACCGCGAGTTCGACGACCTGGAGCCCTACTTCCGGATGAAGAAGTTGGGCCGCGCCATCATCTACGGCACCGTCTATGCCATCAGCTCCGGCGTCGCGCACTCCGCACAGTACGCCATGGCCGCCATCCTCAAGGGCTGCAACGACGGCACCTACAATTACATCGAAGACGTGAAGGAATACGGCGAGAAGGCCGCCATCATGAAGAAGATGTTCCTGGACAACGGCTTCGAGATCGTCTATGACAAGGACGGCGACAAACCCCTTGCCGACGGTTTCTACTTCACCGTGGCCTATCCGGGCATGAGCAGCGAGGAACTGTTGCACGAATTCCTGTACTACGGCGTGAGCGCCATCTCGTTGAGCACCTGCGGCAGCGACCGCAGCGAAGGCCTCCGCGCCTGCGTCTCCCTGACCCCGCGCCGCCAGTTCCCGATCCTGGAAGAGAGACTGAAACTGTTCAAGGAAAACCACTGATTCAATTCAGAATTAAGAATTAAGAATTTTGGGGGACTCGGAAGGGTTCCCCTTTTTTAATAAAGAATTTTTTCTCAAAACAAGCTACGTATGAAAAAAAATTATACCTTTGCACCCGCAAAAAAAGAAAGAACTCAATTAAATTTTTATAAACATCAAAAAATTAAGATTTTATGAGAAAAAAAGTTAGAAATGTGATCATCATCGGTGCTGCTGGAAGAGACTTCCACAATTTCAACACCTTCTTCCGTCACAACAAGAACTACAACGTAGTCGCCTTCACTGCCGAGCAAATCCCCGGCATCGACGACCGTATGTATCCGAAGGAGCTGGCCGGTGAGGATCTCTACCCGAAGGGCATCAAGATTTATCCGGAATCCAAGTTGGCTGAACTGATCAAGGAATTCGACGTGGACGATTGCGTGTTCGCATACAGCGACAAGCCCTATGCATACGTCATGGGCATCAGCGCCATCGTGAACGCTGCCGGCGCCAACTTCTGGCTCATGGGCCCGAAAGACACCATGGTGAAATCCAAAAAGCCCGTCATCGCTGTCGGCGCTACCCGTACAGGCTGCGGTAAGTCCCAGACTTCCCGTAAGATCATCGAATACCTCGTCGGAATGGGCTTCAGAGTGGTCGCCGTGCGTCACCCCATGCCTTACGATCCCGATTTGAACAAACAAATCGTCCAACGTTTCGCTTGCGTTGATGACCTCAAATATCAGAACTGCACCATCGAGGAGATGGAAGAGTACGAACCCCATGTGGTCACCAAACGTAACGTCATCTACGCTGGTGTTGACTACGAAGCTATCCTCAAGGGTGGCAAGACCAAAGATCCTCAAACCGGCAAGTGGGTTGAAATGGCTGGTGCCGAGAACGATCCCGACGGCTGCGACATCGTGCTGTGGGACGGCGGTAACAACGACTTCCCGTTCTATGTTCCCGATTTGACCATCGGCGTGGCTGACCCGTTGCGTCCCGGTGCTGAGGTGAGCTACTATCCTGGTGAGGTTGTCGCCCGCATGGCTGACGTCATCGTCATCAACAAGATCGACTCCGCTTCTTTGGACAACATCAATACCGTTCGCGCCAACCTGCGCAAAATCAACCCGACGGCCAAGCAAATCGACGCCGCTTCTATCCTCACGGTTGACAAACCCGAACTTCTCAAGGGCAAGAAAGTCCTCGTTGTGGAAGACGGTCCTACATTGACCCACGGTGAGATGAAGATCGGTGCCGGTACGGTTGCCGCTCTCAAACACGGTGCTGAACTCGTTGACCCGAGACCTTATGTCGTTGGCAAACTCGCCGAGACCTTCAAGATTTATCCGAACATCGGCACCTTGCTGCCCGCTATGGGTTATGGCAAAGAGCAGATGAAGGACCTCGAGAAGACCATCGCCAACACTCCTTGCGATGCCGTCGTCGTGGGTACTCCTATCGACCTGCCTCGCTTCATCAAGATCAAACAACCCGTTGTGAAAGTCGGTTACGAACTCCAAGAGATCGGCACTCCCACTTTGAAGGAAGTCCTCGACGAATTCGTCGCCAAACACAACCTCAAACCCAAAAGACGCAGAAAATAATTTTTGCGCTTCATATTGTTGGATTGAAGGCGTGCCGGGGGGCGCGCCTTCTTCTTTTTAAATAAAATTAAACTTCCCCGCCGAACATATATCTAAAAAATGTATTTTTGCGCAAAATCTTAAAATAGAAAAATAAAATGATGAAAAGAATATTTACTCTCCTGTTTGTCATGGCGGCTGTGATGGTTAACGCACAGTCTATCAAAGTGTTCTACAACGGAACAGAACTGGGCGGAAACGACACGGTTTTCATCGCCTCGGACGGTCACAGCGACGAAATCAACACCTTTTTCGGCTACCAGAACACCACGGCCAACCCCATCGAGTTCCAGGTGCGCAAAGAAGTGCTGCTCCTTGACGAAGAGGCCGACATCTCGTTCTGCATCGGCGAATGCTACACCGGCGCCCTGTCCGCAGCCATGCCGCTGGCGGCCAACGAGACCGTGAACGCCACTGACGAGTTGGCGTTGCACGTCATCTACGCCGGCAGCGCGGAACCCGCACTGGTCAAATTCACCCTCTTCCGCACTGACAACGAGAACGACAAGATCTCCTTCTACGTCGCCTATGGCACCGGCACCGGTATCCACGAAGCCGACATGGTGAAGACGCTCCGCGCCTACCCCAACCCCGCCGTCCGCTCCGTCACCATCGACTATGTGGCCCCGAACAGCCACTCCTTCCTTGTCATCAAAAACCTGACAGGACGTGAGGTTTACCGCACTCCCGTGGGCACGGCCGGCGGCAAGCAGATCGACGTCACCGCCTTCACCGCAGGCGTCTATCTCTACGGCATCGAGTCCGACGGCAAAATGCTCTGCACGAAGAAGTTGCTGGTCAAGTAACCCCTCTGAGTTTCCAATTCCCATCTCCTTTCTGCCATGTTTGCACGGCATTGGCTTGGTGTAACCCAGTTCCAATGGGACACAGTTGTACGGCCGAACAATTGGCTGACGTTGGTTTTCTGTGTCCTGTTGCTTCTGTTCACGATGATTTTCATCACCTTCCGCCGCAAGCTGCTGCTCATCGTCCGCGCCCTATTCTCGCAACGGCACTTCTCCCTCATCCAGCGCGAAGGCAAGGTCCTGGAAGACCGTTCCTCGCTGGTCGTGCTGCTCTTCGACCTGCTCACCATCACCACCGGCGCAGTGATGTTCTGCACCGAATACCTGCCGAAGCCCATGTCAAAACTTCCCTTCATCGCCTACATCGGAATTTTCTTCGCCTTATTGCTGGTCGCATACGCCCTGAAACTGCTTTGCAACGAACTGTACGCCTGGCTTTTCGGGCGCGACAAAGAACATTCGGCCATCAACCAGTACAAGTTCATCTTCATGACCGACTTCGCCATCCTGCTCTTCCCTCTGTTGGTCATCATCCAATACACCGGTCTCCGCGAATTCTACTATGCGGCGGCGGCGCTGCTCGCCATCCTCTTCTCGATATGGGTTTACCGGCTGCTAAAAATAAATTCAATCGAAGGTCACAGGTTTCATTTTTTTCTCTATTTTTGCACCCTTGAAATTTTACCGTGGCTTTTGTTCCTTAAGGTAATGTTAATTATTTGATAGATAATTTGTTGAAGGTAATTTTATAAAACACGAGAATGAAGGTAAAAAACATCTTGATTTCCCAAAACGCGCCAGAGGACATCGAACGCTCCCCCTACGCCGAGCTGCTCCGCAAGTACAGCATCAACCTTGACTTCTACAAGTTCTTCAAAATCAACTGCACCACTGCAATAGAATTCAGGAAGACACACATCAATATTTTGGATTACGAATCCATCGTATTCTCCAGCACCAACACCATTGACAAGTTCTTCGAACTGTGCAAGGACATGCGCGTTGAGATGCCCGAGTCCATGAAATATTTCTGCGCCACAGAGTCGATCGCGCTTTATCTGCAGAAATATGTCCCCTATCGCAAGCGTCGGGTGTTCTCCGCAAAAGACGCGCAAGTGAGCAGTTTCTACGACCTGCTGATCAAGAACAAAACGGTCAGCATGCTGATTCCTTGCAGCCAGGACGGCATTCCCGCCCAATTGGAGACCATTCTTGCCGAAAACGAGATCAAATACGCACAAGCCGTCGTGTTCAAGATCACGCCCGCCGACTTGGTGCACGATGTGGACATTGACAAATACGACATGATTGTGTTCTTCAGCCCGAACGGGGTGAAGTCGCTGCAGGCCAACTATCCGGATTTCCAGCAAGGCGAGAAAGTTTTCGCCGCGCTGGGCAAAGCCGCCGAACAGGCCATCGCAGAGGCCGGATGGACCCTCCACGTGATGGCCCCGTCCAAAGAGCACACCTCTCTCACCGAGGCTTTAGACGCCTTCTTGAAGGAATATGCCAACCGCCGCCGCTAAGTACCCATTTCCCAAAGCACGCCGCCTGAAATCCTCTCTGCTGATCAAGGAGACCGTTCAGCAGCGCAAGAGCGTGTTCTGTTTCCCGATCAAATGCTTCTATAGCGTCCGTGAGACCACCGGCGACGCCACGTCCAATGTGGCTTTCCTCGTATCCAAAAAACGATTCGCACACGCGGTGGACCGCAACCGGGTCAAACGTCTGCTCAGAGAATCATACCGTCTTCATTGTCAGGAGTTTACACCAACCAGCGGACTCACCGTCAGCCTTTGTTGGATGTTCGTGGGCGAGACCCTGCCCGCCTTCCCGCAGGTAGAGGAAGCCGCCCGTAAAATATTCGCCGACCTGCAATCCATCTTCAACCCTGTTCAACAATGAAAAAGCTGTACATAGGGTTCAAGAATCTGCTGTCGAAAATGCTGATCGGATTGATCCGGCTCTACCAGATCACACTCTCCCCGTACATCGGACGCGCATGCCGGTACACCCCGACCTGCTCGAACTACGGCATCGAGGCTATCCGCAAGCACGGCCCGTTCAAGGGCACCTGGCTTACCATCAAACGCGTGCTCTCCTGCAATCCGTGGGGCGGCAGCGGCTACGACCCGGTCCCTTGACCCTTACAACAAATATTTCCAAATGCCGACAAACTGGATGACCGCCGCGAGCAACACGAACAGGTGGAAGACAAAATGCCGGTAAGGTTTCCGTTTCCCGATGAGATACAGCACCGCCCCGATGGTATAGGCCACACCTCCTCCGAGGATGTAGGAGAAGCCCGGCCACGTCATGGCGGCAACCGTGTCTTTCAAACTGATGACAACGCACCATCCCATGGCGAGATAACACACCATCGAGAATTTGGCGTATTTCTTGAGATCGATGGCGTTGAGGACGACCCCGATGACAGCCACCCCCCACTCGACAGCGAGGATCGACCAGGCCATGGCGGGATTGATGGGCAGCACCCCAAGCATCATGATTGGCGTGTAAGTGCCTGCAATCGTGACGAATATGTTGCAATGGTCCACCACCCGCATCACTTGCTTCGGCATCCCCTTCGGGAGACCGTGATAAACGCTGGAAACCAAGAACATAACGAGCAACGAGGAAACATACACCACACTGCTGACCAAAGCGTAAGGTTTCCCGCATTGCATGGCTGCACGAACGGCGATCCACATCAACACAAGGGCAACGACCACACCGCAGGCATGACTGACGGAATTGAACAGCTCTTCCCGACGCGAATAGTCGGGAAAGGGCCTGTCCTTCAACGGAGTTCTGGGTATCTTCTCTAATTTCTTCATCTACAATTTTTTACATTGAAGATTGCATACTAAACGTTGACCACATCATAGACGGGCACGGTAAAAATATTCTCCATAGCCTCGACCAAGACTTTTGAAGGTATTGTGAAGCCGCTGGGAGCCACAGGATTGACCGTCACTGCCAACAGGTTGGGGCGTTTCAAGACGAAAAGGCGGCCGCCCTTGCTCAGGAAAAGCCGAAGGTTCATCGGGGTGACGAAAACTTTGGTGAAATCCTTCACCACCACCGCAGAGCCCTTGATTTCCGGCTGCATCCGCAAGAAATTCAGCATATTGTCGGTGAGGATGCCACTGATGAAGAGCTGGTTGCCGTACGCGAAAAGAGCAGACTTATATTTGTCGGAAAGCAACGACGACGGAATGTTCAACGACACGGGGTTGTCGTCCTCCAACGCAAAAATACCGCTTTCGAGCTGCAGCAGTTCATCCGTCTTAAAAGTTTCATATTCAGGAAGTTTCATAAGTTCATACAACTCAGCGGTCTTCTTCACGACCGTGTTGAGGTCGGGGGCGATGGCTGCGCCGGTGGAGAGCACGAGCCCGTCGGTGATGGTCGGTGCGGCATGGCTTTTGCGCGACAAAGCCCCGTCCACGATGGTGAGGTCGACGCCATACTCCGCCATCCTGTCCAGCACCTTGCGCACCCCGCCCGTGGTGGCCGGTCCCGACAAAATCACCTTGCCGGACTGCAACACCCGCGCCGTCACCAGTCGTCCCAAAGAGGTACTGTCCTCCGAGAGATCCACGATTTCGGAAACCAGCTGCCGCTGCCGGTAATGGTACTCCGAGGTCACAAAGAGGGTGCCCTCGTACAGCTCGATCTCCGGTTTCTCGGTCTGCGTCACTTGGTCGGTCTTCTCGCCGTCGATGCCGATGGAGGTCACCGCCACAACCTTCCTTCTCAACCGCAGCTGCTCCAGCAAATAATTGAGCGTCACCGTCTTACCGGTATTTTTGGCCATACCGGTGATGGAGAGGGTTTTGCATTTCAGTATGCTGTCAATTAAAGCATTCATCGTTCTTACTACCCCGCCCTTCGGGCACCCCTTCTAAAGAAGGGGAATTTTCCTTCGACCGAGGCTATTTGGTTTAACTTCTAACTTCGCATCAGCGTTTCAATCTCATCCACTTCCACCGGGACGTCCGCCATGAGGTCAATGGGGTTGTCGGCCACCACCACGTCGGTTTCGATGCGGACGCCGATGCCCTCCTCGGCAATGTAAATGCCGGGTTCGCAGCTCAACACGTTGCCGGGCTGGAACACCCAGTCGCGCTGTCCCACGTCATGCACGTCCAAACCGATAAAATGGCTGGTGTTGTGCATATAGTATTTTTTGAAACACGGCATCGCAGGATCCTGATTTTCAACATCTTCCCAAGTATACAATCCCAATTTGATCAGTTCCTCGTCCATCCGTTTGAAAACATAATCGTTGATTTTATGGATGGTCATGCCGGGTTTGAAAAGAGGGATAGTTTCTTTGTAAATTGAGAGAACTGCCTCATACACAGCTTTTTGTCGCGGGGTGAACTTTCCGTTTACGGGCACCGTGCGGGAGCAGTCGCCGGCGTAGTTGGCGTACTCCGCACCGAAATCCATCAGCAGCAGGTCGCCGTCGTGCATCTTCTTGTCATTCTTGATATAGTGGAGGATGCAGGTGTCGGGGCCGGAGGCGATAATGGGGGCGAAAGAGTGTGTGGTGGCTCCGTTACGAATCACCTCGTAGGTCATTTCGGCTTCAATCTCGTATTCGTATTTCCCTGGCGCAACGGCCGTTAACGCTCTGCGGAACATCTTTCCCGTAATCTCGCACGCCTTTTTCATCGTCTTCAGTTCCTCGGTGCACTTGACGTTGCGCAGTGGGTAAAGGATCGGGGCGAGTCGGCGGTAGTCGTGCAGCGGATAATTCTCCTTCAGCTGCTTGGCGAAGCGGATCTCGCGGGTCGGGAGTTCCTGTCGGAAACGCGGGTCTTCGGGAATGTGGAGATAGACGTGCTCCGACTGCACCATCACGGCGTTGAGCACACTCTCGAACTCCTCGAGGAACATCACGTTTGCCACGCCGGAGAGCTTCTTCGCATCCTCCTTGGAAAGCCGGTGCCCGAACCAGACAATCTTCTCGGGCGACGGGTTCTTGATGAACAGTACCTCGCGGTAGGCCGGAGTCGGATGCCACGGAGCCAGCATCAGGACGGTCTCCTCCTGGTCGATGCCGCAGAGGTAGAGCAGTTCGGAATTCTGCCGGAAAGGATGGGTGGTGTCGCCGCAACGCGGATACTCGTCGTGCGAAACTAACAATGCCACAGAGTTTTCCGCCATCTCGCCGACCACATTGCGGCGGTTGCGGGTATAAAATTCAGCTGATAAAGGTTGATAACGCATAGTCTGATTTTTTAAGCAGCAAAAATACGAAAAATCCCAATCGTCCCGACAGTCCTCATACGTTTCGTCCGTTTTCAACGCAACCTGTACATGAAAGAAAAATTATTATTTTTGCAACCCAATTTTGTTACATGCAAGATGCGCAATTTACACCATAAACTCAGAAAAACATTGCTGTCGCTGCGAAACTATACGCCTGCAGCCGCGGTCATCACATTGTTCACCATGGTGGTCATGTTCTTCATCCTCGCCATGGTGGCGACCCTGTTTGACAGCTGCCAGCGAAAAGAACACGTGCAGCCGCAACCACACTGGTTCAAGCACTACCAACATTACTCCGAAAAGGCTTACGTGCAGTTCATCGAGGACCAGATCAGCAAAGACCAGGACACCACGCTCGCGGCGATCCTGACCCGGGACTACTACCGTTCCCGCAACTTCCACCCGTTCTGGACGCAGAAAGGGCTTCAAGAAGCCGCCACCGACTCGCTGATTTCCGGATTCCAAGATGCGTACCGGCTTCACGGCATCCCCGCCGAATATTTCCGACTTGACAGTCTCCAACACGCCATCGACAAGCTTGTCAAGCACGAAATCCCGGACAACGACTCACTTTACCCGCACCTGTATCGTCTTGAAAGACAGCTCACTGACCAATACCTGCGCTACGCCTGCGCCCTGCGTTACGGCGCGGTGAATCCGAAGACCGTCCATGGCCGCAAGTGGTATTACGAAACCCTCTCCCCCGACTCCACCTTTATCCTCGCGGCCCTCAACAACATGTCCGACTTCACCGGGCAAATCCGCGAATCGGCACCAAAAACAACTGACTATCAAGCGCTTCAGAAAGAAATGACCCGACTGTTCACCCTTTCCGACTCCACAAGCACAAAAGTGCCCGACTTTCGGGCAGGCAAGGGTTCGCGAAGCACGCATCTGAAACCGCTTTGCGAAAGGCTGAACCAACTCGGCATCCCCGTCAACTTCAGCAACACGTTGAACGACACTATATTGCAAGCCATCAACACCTTTCGCCGCTGCAATGGCATTCCCGAAACCGACTCCTTGGATGCAGAGACCATCGAGAAGCTGAACCGTCCGCTGCAATATTACAAGGACGCCGTCGCGGCAAACCTCGAGCGTTTGCGTTGGCAAAAGCGCCATCAGAAATCCGACGACACGCTGCACATCGCCGTCAACATCCCCGACTACACGATGTGCGTGGTGCAACAAGACCGCGTCGTGATGCGCAACAAGATATGCTGCGGCCGCACGCAGAACCCCGAGAACGTCCCGTCGCGCCATCATGACGGCATCGTCATCCCG
>CACXUB010000025.1:0-6719 GCA_902770735.1 uncultured Bacteroidota bacterium
GTTTCTACTTCCGTCGGCAACATCCCATCAAATTCTTTATAGCCGACTTCTATTGCGCCAAAGCCGATTTGATTATCGAAATAGATGGGGGCATACACAGTACCCCCGAAGTAATCGAACATGACATCAACCGAACCGCCGAACTTGAAAAATCAGGCATCACAGTAATCCGCTTCACTAACGAAGAGGTCATGAACAATACAAACACTGTGATCGCAAAAATAAAACAGCAACTGAAGACTTTATGCCCTACCCCCTCACCCCCTGGCCCCTCTCCCAAAGGAGAGGGGAGACAACCGACCTCCTCCAAATATTTCCTATGAGGCAGTCCGTTGCCCCCTCCCCCTTTAGGGGGAGGCCGGGAGGGGGTAAAACGTCAAGGCAGAATATTCCCTTTACACCAAAAAAGGCCGGGAGGGGGTAAACGTCAATAGCAGAATATCTCCCTCGCACTAGGGAGGCCGGGAGGGGGTAAAACGTCAAGGTCGGGAAGGGGTTATCGTCCTTCTACCGCCGCAATCACCGCTTCCGTGCGCTTGCGAGTCTCCTCCACACCGAAAACGTTGATCATCGTGAACAGCTCGGGACCTCTCGCGGCACCCACAAGACCGATTCTCAGACTGTTGAGCACTGCGCCCATGTTCCACTCATTGGCCTTGATGTACTCCATCACGCGGTCGTGGGCGGCCTGCATGTCGAAAACCTCGTCCTGTTCCAGCAGCTGAAGGATGACACGCAACTTCTCACCCGTGCCCTCTTTCCAACGCTTCTTCAGATCCTGCGCACTGTATTCCGTCGGCGCGACGAAGAAATAGCCGGCTTGTTCCCAAAAATCGGGCAGGAAGTTGAGACGGTCTTTGATCAGGTCGATCACCTGCAGAAGATATTCCTCCGTATAGGAGATGCCTTTTTCATCCAGAATCTTGGCGAAATAGGGCATCAACTCCTGTGCACTCTTCATCTGGATATATTCGTGGTTGAACCATTTGGCTTTGTCGAGGGAGAACTTCGCACCCGACTTGCTGATTTTCTCCAGCGAGAAGAGCTCCACCATCTCGTCGAGGGTGAAGATTTCCTGCTCGGTACCGGGATTCCAGCCCAACAGCGCCAACATATTCACCACAGCATCAGGGAGATAGCCGCTCTCACGGTAACCCGAGGAGACATCGCCGCTCTTGGGATCGTGCCACTCCAACGGGAAAACGGGGAATCCGAGACGGTCGCCGTCACGCTTGCTGAGTTTGCCGTTGCCGTCGGGCTTCAGCAGCAGCGGCAGATGCGCGAACTGCGGGGCATCCCAGCCGAACGCTTTGTACAACATCACGTGCAGCGGGGCGGAAGGCAACCACTCCTCACCACGGATCACATGCGTGATATGCATCGTGTGGTCGTCCACGATGTTGGCCAAATGGTAGGTCGGCATGCCGTCGGATTTATACAAAACTTTGTCATCCAATAAGTTGGAGTTAATCACCACCTCACCGCGAATCAAGTCGTGGACGTGGATGTCGGTGTTCTCCGGATATTTGAAACGAACTACAAACGGCGCTCCGGAAGCGAGCCGTTGTTCGGTCTCTTCCGCACTCAGCGTCAGTGAGTTGACCATCGACATGCGCGTGGAGGCATCGTACTGGAAGGTCTTCTTCTGGCTTTCCGCTTCCTTGCGTTTGGCATCCAACGCCTCGGGCGTGTCGAAAGCGTAGTAAGCCCAACCGTCACGCACCAACTGCTCGGCATAAGGCTTGTACATGGGCTTGCGTTCCGACTGTTTGTACGGTCCGAACTCGCCGCCGATACCGACACCTTCGTCGAATTTCAGTCCTAACCACTGGAAGGCTTCGATGATGTACTCCTCCGCGCCCGGCACGAAGCGGGTTTGGTCAGTGTCCTCGATACGAAGCAGGAACGAACCGCCATGCTTCTTGGCGAACAGATAGTTATACAATGCGGTGCGAACGCCACCAATGTGCAGCGGTCCCGTCGGACTCGGTGCAAATCTCACTCTGGGTTTCTGATTTTCCATATTTTGACTAATAACTATGACAATAACTAATAACTATAACAATGACTATGACAATGACTATGGCTTGGTCCTATTGTCTTTTGCCATTTAAAACAAAAATGCAAAAATACATTTTTTTCAGCAAAGCAAAAAATTGTACCTTTGCCGACGGAAAAATCCTCTCAATGAAAAAGTGCGCCATACTCCTTTTCGTGCTGCTGTTTGCCGCGACATTAGCCGCCCGCAAGCCCGCCGACACCCTGTCGGCCAGGCGTTGGGAGTTTGTGCAGAACCTTGGTCAGTGGGACGCGGCCGTGCGCTTTTCCGCCAACACGGGCAGCGGAGCCCTCTTCTTCGAAACCAACGCGTTCACCGTCGCCCAGTTGCACCCGCAACAGCTCCAGGACCTTCACAAAGCCAAACACTCCGGGAAACCCTTCCCGTTGTCGAGCATTGACGCTGCCGCCTACCGCGTGACCTTCGTGAACGCACACCCTGCACCCACTGTGGAAGGAAATTCCCCCTTCGACCATTACTACAACTTCTTCATTGGGAAAGACCCCTCCAAATGGGCCTCCCACGTGCCGGTCTTCCACAGTCTGGCCTACCACGATCTCTACGACCGCATCGACCTCGTCTTTCTGGACGACAACGACTACCTGAAATACGAATTCCGCATCGCGCCGGGCGGCGACCCACGACAAATCTGTCTGCGTTACGACGGCCTGAAAAGCGCCGCCAAGGTCGGGGAAACGCTGCTGCTCCATACCGCCGTGGACCGCGTCGTCGAGCTCGCACCTTTTGCTTATCAGATTGACAAACAGGGAGATACAGCCACCATTGACTGTTTCTACCGGCTTCAAGGCAACCTGCTCTCCTTCGATCTCGGCAACTACGACCCCACCCTACCCTTGGTCATCGACCCAACGGTGGTCTTTTCCTCCTTTACCGGTTCCACCGCTGACAATTGGGGTTACACCGCCACCTACGACTCGCACGGCAACCTCTACGGCGGCGGCATCGCGTTCGGCACCGGCTACCCCGTCACCCTCGGCGCCTACCAAATGGATTTCAACGGCCAAATCGACGTTTCCATCTCCAAATTCGACGCTTCCGGCAGTTTCCTGCACTACTCCACCTACCTCGGCGGCAGCGTGGCCGACATCCCGCACAGCCTGCACGTCAACGACAACGACGAGCTCTACATCTTCGGCACCACCGGCTCCGCGGACTTCCCCGTGACCGAAAGCGCCTTCGACACCGTCTTCCACGGCGGTCCGAACACCACCCTCTCCACCAGCATGAAATTCCTCAGCGGCTCCGACATCTTCATCGCCAAACTCAGCGCGGACGGCACGCAGTTGCCCGCCGCCACCTACATCGGCGGCAGTGGCAACGACGGCCTCAACACCGCTCCGATCCTGCGCAAAAACTACGCCGACGACAACCGAGGCGAAATCATCGTCGATGGCAGCAGCAACGTCTATGTCGTTTCCTCCACCAACTCCTTGGATTTTCCAGTCACTTCAACTTATTATCAACCAGATAGTTCAAGCAAACAGGAGGTTTGCGTCTTTAAGATGAGTCAGGATTTGTCCACCCTGATTTGGAGCTGCTATTACGGCGGCACAGGCAACGACGCGGGTTACAGCATGTTTGTGGCGGCCGACAAGAGCGTCTATTTCTGCGGCGGCACCAACTCCACCGACCTGACCGTCACCCCGAGTGCCTTCCAGACGACCTACGCCGACACGACAACGCAGGCCGACGGTTTCGTGGCACATCTCTCCGCCAACGGCAACCTGCTGCTGCACAGCACCTATATCGGGAAAGCCGGTTACGACCAAGCTTACCTGATCAAAGGCGACAACGAGGATTTCCCGCACGTGCTCGGGCAAACCGACGCCTCGGGCACGCAATGGGTGCATAACGCCAACTATTACATTCCCGACGGCGGACAGTTCCTCACCAAGTTCACCCCGAATCTGACCTCGACGGTGTGGTCCACCGCTTTCGGCAGCGGCTTCGGCGGGCCCGACATTTCGCCCACCGCCCTGATGGTGGACTATTGCAACAACATCTACCTCTCCGGCTGGGGTTCGGCCCAACTGAACGGTTACGGCGGCACTGCCGGGCTTCCGATCACCGCCGACGCCTTCCAGTCCACCACCGACGGCAGCGACTTCTATTTCATGGCAATCAGCGATGACGCCTCCAACCTCGTGTATGCCACCTATTTCGGCGGCGCGGCGAACAGCGCGAGGGAGCACGTGGACGGCGGCACCAGCCGTTTCGACAACCACGGGCGCATCTACCAGGCCGTATGCGCGGGCTGCGGCGGCCAAAGCTCGTTCCCGACGACCCCAGGCGCACACGCGACCGTCAACGGCAGCACCAACTGCAACCTCGGCGCCATCAAAATCGACTTCAACATGCCCGTCGTCGTCGCCGACTTCCTCATGCCCAACGTCGTCTGCCTCCCCGACACCGTCTTCTTCAGCAACTACTCGCAGCTCATCAGCTCGCAAACGTCTTTTACCTGGAATTTCGGCGACGGGACTACCTCCACGCAATGGGAGCCCTATCACCTCTACTCGCACACAGGCTACTACGAGGTCACACTGATCGTGCGAGACCTGGGCAGCTGCAACGTGGCCGACACACTACGGAAACGGATTTTAGTCCTCGCCAACACCTCCTCCACACTTCCCGAAATCAACATCTGCGAGGGCGATTACGCCGAATTAGGACTGCCGCCCTCCATCGGGGTGAACTACCTGTGGTCGCCCGCCGAATCGCTGAGCAACCCCACCCTATCCAACCCCATCGCCACGCCGGACAGTTCCACCACCTACACTCTCATCGCTTCCACCGCCGCCTGCGTGGACACCCTCACTCAGCATGTCGGCATCCACACCTTGGACGCACAGACTTCCG
Source organism: uncultured Bacteroidota bacterium (assembly GCA_902770735.1). Taxonomy (GTDB): domain Bacteria; phylum Bacteroidota; class Bacteroidia; order Bacteroidales; family WCHB1-69; genus F23-D06. The sequence goes on from CACXUB010000025.1 coordinate 4,940, forward strand.
GCGACACCGTCATCTGTCCGAACGGCACCGCCACCCTTTCCGTCAATGTCAACGCCTCGGACAATTACCTTGTAGTATGGTCGGAAGATGCTGATTTCCAAAATATTATAGCGAACAACGTTTCCTCGGTGGACTTAAATCCAACCACATCCACCACCTACTACGCCCGCGTCACCACCGCCTTCTGCACCAGAATTTACCAATTCAACATAACTGTCAAAAAACCAGCTATTTACAACACCACCAACCCGCTTTTATGCTTTGAAGACAATCTCGAATTGGATATATCCTGCATAGGGGGTACGCCACCTTACCAATACAGCTGGCAGCTTAGCGACGGAACCGTCTATACTGGCGACCATCCGCAAGTAAACCCACAACACTCTGTCACCTACACGGTTACGGTCACCGATGCCCTCGGCTGCACCGACGTGGCCAACGGATACATCACGGTCAGGGAGGGCACCTTCCCCGAGCCAGTGCAAGCCTGGTGCAATCCCTGCGAGGTTATCGCCTACCACGAAATCACCTTGTATTCAACGGATTACGGAATCACCTACACCTACCAATGGACGCCTTCACAGAACATGGAGTCCCCGAACCTGCCCACCACCATCGTCACGCCCGACACGACCATGACCTACACGGTCACTGTAACGGACACCTTCGGATGCTCCCTCAGCGACACCGTCACCATCAAGGTGAAACCGATCGTGTGCGGTACGCCGTTCGTCTTCATCCCCAACAGTTTCACCCCCAACGGCGACGGAGTAAACGATGTGCTGTACGTTCGGAGCGACATCCTCGACGAGTGCTATTTTGTCGTTTATAGCCGCTGGGGCGAGAAAATCTTCGAAACGGGGGACAACAACATCGGCTGGGATGGTACTTTTAAGCAAAAAGACTGTCCCAAAGGTGTTTACGACTGGTATTTCAAAGGAATTTGCAAAGACGGCGACAATCTGGAGCTGAAAGGCAACGTGATGCTGATACGGTGACAACCATTTGGGACAAGTTGAAAAGAGAACCGATTGCAACGGAATAAAAAAATCCCCTCTCTCGCGAAAGGGGACTTTTTGTTTTTTCCGAAGAGACACACGATCGTGAGCCTCTACAACGGTTATACGTAATAGTGCGACGAAATCGACGTGTTGTCTTCGACGCTGAGAATGATTTCGGACAGCAGTTTGGCCACGGAAACGACCTTGACTTTGTCGCAGGGGCGTTTCATCGGGATGGTGTCGGTGATGAGCACCTCGTCGAGCACAGAGTTCTCGATTTTTTCGAGGGCGTCGCCGGAGAAAAGGCCGTGGGCGCACATGGCGCGGACGCTCTTCGCACCCATCTCCTTGATGCGGGCGGCGGCTTTGCAAAGCGTGCCGGCCGTGTCAATGATGTCGTCCACCAAAATCACGTTCTTGTCCTTCACATCGCCGATGATCTGCAGCGAGGCCACCTCGTTCTGTTTTTCGCGCTGTTTGTAGCCGATAGCCAATTCGCAGTTGAGCGCCTTGGCATACGTGGAGGCGCGTTTCGTGCCGCCTGTGTCAGGCGACGCGATGCTGATGTTTTCCCAGCCCGCACTCTTCACCATCGGGATGAAGACGTTGGAGGCGAACAGATGATCCACCGGAATCTCGAAGAAACCCTGGATCTGGTCGGCGTGCAAGTCCATGGTGATGACCCGGCTCACACCCGCCGCGCTGAGCAGGTTGCACATCAACTTGGCACCGATGGAGGTGCGGGGCTTGTCCTTGCGGTCCTGACGGGCCCAGCCATA